>NZ_JBISEP010000009.1:0-104568 GCF_044383835.1 Paraliobacillus sp. JSM ZJ581 | reverse complement strand
GAAAAAGAGAATCCCACTAGAAAGCCGACATGAACGCTTTTTAGTGGGATTTTATATTTGACGGTGAATAATCTAGGACTAGATATATTTAATTTTTACTGGTGAACTCGTTAACTAATCAATCATTCTAGAAAGGTGTTTGAATATGGTATCTTTCACAGCAAAAGAAGCTACTCAGTTCTTTCGTACATACGAGCTTAAATGTGATTAAGAATTAGTCCAGGAATGGCTAAATCAGACAAAGAATAAATTTCATAATACTTCAGTCACTGAAGAACTTGTTTGGGCATTTACTGATTGGTGGAAACGGCAAGGTACAGCCTACGAAGATGGAATAGATGATAAAACCAAAATCGAAAGATTAATAAAGGAAATTCAAAGATTAGAAGAAGAAAATAGCAAGTTACGAAACGAGAAAGTATTCCTCGAAATGGAATTAGGCATTAGCCCATTTGATTGATTATCTGTAGTGAATACCGGTAGAGGAAAGACATGGATCATAAATTATTTGGTTCATGTCTTCCTTTTCACTGGTAAAGAGGTCCGCAAACAGTGGTAAGTTCGTTCGCAAAGACTGGTAAAAACAACCTTAATCCCTATGCCTATTTAAAATATTTATTTGAAGAACTTCCTAATGGAGATCTGACAAATCCTAATGAAATCCCAAAGTATCTATCTTGGTCAGACGCCTTACCAGAAGCTTGCCGAGTACCAAGTAAGAAGTAACCCAATCATAGACCTGAATGATAGGTGTGAGCTATTTGACGCTTACTTAAATAAGAATCTGTTTTATCCTATTTGATTTACGACCAATAATGTTTTACCATCCTCTCTTAATTGATAGAATACACGAGTAATTAAAATACAGAACATCTTTCTTTGCCTAATGCATGCGCTAAAAACCTTATCACCTCTACCCCATGTAAGAAAAGGAAGATAAAATCTTGATTTCATAATATCATAAAAAGTCCAACTGATTATTTCTCAGTTGGACAAAAATCTTTATTCTACTCCTTTCAATGATTCAACCATATCAATTTTTTTAATCTTTCTTTTTAAGAAAGCATTAGTGATAAACGTAGACACTAATGTTAACAAAAGTGCTATAGGTATACTCATCAAATTTAAGGAATGTGGGAAAGACATTTCATCTGATGCAATAAATTCACATAAAATAACATACATTGGGTAACTAATCAATATTCCAAACAAAGAAGAAAATAAAACAAGAAAAACATTTTCAACAAAAATAACTCGTTTTATTTCTTTTAATGTTAAACCTAATACTTTCTTCGTAGCAATATCTCTTCTCTTTTCAAAGATGTTAATAGAACTAATATTATATATAACTGTAAAGACAAGTATTATTGAAGCTCCAATCATAATTAGAACCAAAGAATCCATAGAACTTGAAGCATTTAGATATTCATTCTTTTGTGTTTCTTTAATAGTAACATGAGAGATTTGTGAATCATCCTCTAATGTTTCTTTTAAAGTATCTTCATCACTATTTGCCGTTAATTGTATACTCATGATAGGGTAATCTACATCATGGTTTTTTAATAACTCAAATGTTCCATAAAAACCTTGAGTAGTATAACTTACATATTTATCTATAACTTCCACATCAATTGATTTATTTTCAATTACTGGGGAATTCAAAACTAATTCAAGCATGTCTCCTTTTTCAATACCATGATCTTCAGCAAATTTTTCAGAGACATAAATCCCCTTATCGCTTAAAGTTATTTTCTCTCCGTTTGCATTATACAAATGGTTTGATTCTGTATCTTCATTAACTATATTCAAACCTGCATTTTCATTGTCATAACTCACCGGAGACGTACTAAATAAATCAGCTGTTTTAGCATTATCGAGATCTTCAAAGTCTCCTTCTTCTAGGGATGGTTCATTTAAAGTGGCTGTAATATCATAGCTTCGAAATGAATCAAATTCTGTATCAACTATATCTTCAAAAGCATATTTAATCCCTATTGAAGCTATCATAATACTCACACAAAAAATAATACCAATAGAACTCAACCAAAATCTTTTTTTATTCATAGAAATATTTCTAAATATCATTCTATAAGCATAAGGTATCCTGCCCCATATAAATTGGTTTCTCTCAACAATTGATTTTTTTGCTTTTTTTGGCGGTAAAGGTCTCATCCCCTGAGCAGGGATTTCTTTTAGTATTTTTCTACATGCTAATCTTGTTGCAATAGCACCAGCTGCCAAAGCAACAAGGAAACCAATAATTGATAAATGAATATATGAAGTTGTATTTAAAGTTGGAAATACAAATAAAACAGAAAGTGTAGAAATCAATATTTTAGGAAATAATAATACACCTATTGTCGTTCCAACAATTGTCCCTATAATAGCCGAAAACAAAGGGTATTGCAGAAAACTAACACTAATTTCTACGTTTGAAATACCAAATGCTCTCATTACTGATATTTGTTCTCTTTGATTCTCAATTTGTCTTGTCATACTTATAGAAGTTATGACAGCAGCCAAAGCTATAAAAATAATTGGTAAAATAATGCTTAAATTATTTACTGTTTCTAATTTACTTGAAACCATCTCGTAGCCTACTTCTTGTTCTTGAACAGTCGATTGAAGAAAAGTCGAAAACTCAGTTTCAACTTGGTTAATAAACTCACTATCATTAGTTCCTTCAGATAACTTAATGAGAGCTTGATTATAATTGATTCCAATTTCTTCAATAAAAAAGTCTTCATCCACTATCCCAACTGTATAACTGTTATGATTAGGGACAGGTATAGTATTATCATCTGTATAATACACATATTCTCCACTTTGAAAAACACCGGAAACAGTGAACTCATAATCAATCTTTTCATTTCCAATAGTTAAAGAAATCTTATCTCCAATTTTGATACCATTATTATTAACATATTCACTATCTAAAATGATTTGGTCACTATTTTCAGGATAATCTCCTTTCAATATCGTAGGGATATTTATAGATTGATTATCTGACTGGGATTGTAAGGTAATAGTATCATCAGAAGAGAGCCTTCCTTCAAAAATTGCTCTTCCCTGAACCTCTTCCACATCATTAAATTCTTGAATTGCATCAATATCTTCTCTCTCTAATTCCGTAAAGGAAACTGATACATCAGCTAAATTTGTCTCATCGTAATAATCATTAATAGATTTGTCGATGGTATTATAGGAATAAGTAAGACCAACGAAGAATGCAATTCCAACCGATATTACAAGAGAAATAGCTATAAATTGGCCAATATTTTCTAAGATGTCTTTCCTGAATTTTTTTATTAAAAATTTCATAAAAACCTATCACCTACCATTCGATATCATCAATATCTTTCTTGTGTTCATTCATGTAAATTTCTTCTATTTCTCCGCTCTTCACTTTAATGACTTTATCAGCCATATCTGCAATAGCTACATTATGTGTAATAACAATAACGGTTTTATCATATTCTTGATTTACTTCCGATAGAAGCTTTAAAACTTCTTTACCAGTTTTATAATCAAGAGCACCAGTAGGTTCATCGCACAACAATAAGGTCGGGTTTTTTGCAACGGCCCTCGCAATGGCTACTCGCTGTTGCTCACCTCCTGATAATTGTGCAGGAAAATTATTAAGTCGTTCCCCTAAGCCTACTCTTAATAATATTTCTTTTGCATCAAATTTATCATCATTATAAGAACTGGCAAATTGGACATTTTCTATAGCATTTAAATTAGGAATCAAATTATAAAATTGAAAGACAAATCCAATTTTATTCCTTCTAAAAAAAGTCAATTCTTTTTCGTTATATTTATTAATCGCTTCATCTTCAACCAAAATTGCACCTTCAGAAACAAAATCCATCCCACCTAGAAGATTCAGAACAGTAGTTTTTCCAGCTCCACTAGCCCCTAAAATAACAACAAATTCCCCCTTTTCAATACTGAAACTAACATCTTTTAAAGCTAAAATTTCTGTTTCTCCTGAAATATATCTTTTAAAAACATTTTCAAATTTAATAATTTTATTCATAATCATCCTCCATCATTACGTTGTAATTGGTCTAGTTTGTAAAACATAAATCTTTCCATCTGATAATGTCCATTCTATATCTTGAGGTTGACTATTATAATGTTGTTCTATCTTCTTACCAATATTCGTTATTTTTTTAATTTGTATATCGTTTAAAGACTGCTTCTCTCTTATATTTTTTGGCACCTCTTCTATTTGATTACCCACTCCATCTTTATAGATCATCATATTTTCTTTCGAACCAATAAAGTCATTAATAACTTCTTCTGATTCATAATCACAAACATATGTATCAGGAGTTACTTGCCCAGATGCAATCAATTCACCTAATCCATATGATGAATTTATGAGGAATTCATGTTTTTGATTTATTGGATTTTTGGTAAAAATAATACCTGAAACTTCACTATTAATCATTTCTTGTACCATGATTGCTATAGAAATATCGTTTTCTTCATTAATATGAATATTTTCCCTATATTTTATAGACTTTTCTGACCATAAAGATATCCAGCAATCAATTATCTTTGTTTCCAATTCTTTTAAACCAATAACATTTAAGTATGTTTCATGTTGTCCTGCAAAACTGGCTGAATTTAGATCTTCTAAAATTGCAGAAGATCTTACCGCAATCTTATGAAGATTTAAATCAGAGTATTTTTTAGATATCTCACTTCTAATATCTGGTGGAATACTAGCATTTCTAAAAAGCGAAGAAATAGTACTAGAATATTCCGTTAAATTAATTTTCTCGGATGAATATTTATTTTTTAATCTTTGAAGTTCACTAGCTAATTTATTGAAAGAGATAAATTTTTGATATGCTAATGTTGTAATACAAAAAGCTTTTGGAACATTTAAACCAAGTTGAATCAACTCATGTGTATTTTTGCACTTGCCACCTGACAAATTTATATCTTTACTTTTTACATCTTCAAGATTTAATGTATACATTTTTACCTCCTTAATTTTTTTAAAAATATTATTGTTTAACAAATTCGATATAAATATTAGAACCATTTTCCAACATTGAAAAGACTCCACCAGTAGTCATATTACTTTCATCTAAATTCCTTAGTAGTTGTTTTATATTTACAATAGATTGTAAACAACCTATATAGGTATCAGAGGATAAAATTGGATGATTCCCTATCAAATAACCATTTCCATATGTGTTTATTTTTTGATTTACCTCTTTTTCAAATAACATTTTTGAGCGCTTTGCAAGGGTATCATTACTAAAGAAATATTTATAATTGTTAATTTTATATTTATTTCTCATATTATTATCCTTAGTTAAAAGAAGCGCACCACCGCCTGTATTATAAGACAATTTATTTTGATGGTATAATTCTGCAAAAGACAACGCATTATATGAAATACAAGATTCACTTCCAACGATTATTACCGAATCGAGTTGTCCTTGTTGTATATAATCAATACCATTAATAATTGCTTCTAAGAAAGCTGTTACGCCAGTATTAATACAGTAATTTAATCCTTGAAGATTTAAATCGATAGATAAATTACTAGCTACCATATTTGGTAGTATATTTGGTAAAAATAGAGGAGAAATATTATTAGAACTGATATATTTTATGGTACCCTGCTCTTCTTCATCTATAGCTCCAAAACATGAAGCGTAAATAACCCCAGTATCTTTACCCATTATTGGTATATTTAAATTCTGTTTAAGCATTTGATCAATAACTAATTTTGCTATTTGCCCGTTTCTTGACATCCTTCTTCTGGCATGTTTAGGTAACTCAAGAATTTCGGATTCTTTTGGATCGGTTATAAACATAAAATTACTTAACATGACTTTTGTATTAATCATTTACTAATGCACCACATAATAAATCAACATTTTCAGAATTGTTTGTCAGATAAGTTGTAATTTTTTTCTTACTGATGTCTTTATTTAAATTTCTTAATGTGGAACTTGGACCAACCTCTATAAATTTATATACTTTATTACTTTTTATATAGTTTATTGACTGTTTCCAAAGTACAGGAGCACACATATGGTTTGATAAAATTTCAGCAAAATTATCTGTGCTTTTATAAGTATTTGCTGTGGAATTTTTAATAACTTTTCCATATTCAAAATTTCTATTCCAATTGATTGATTTTAATTCCTTATGAAACTTCTTACTTATTTCTCTATAAAAGTCAGTATGGAATGGACCTGAAACGTTTAATTTAGATACATCAAGTGCTCCATTTTTTATAAATCTATCTTTTAATAACTCTTCATCAAGGGTCTTACCAGATATCACCGTTTGTCTTTTACTATTATAATTTGAGATACTCATTGAATGGGTAGTCATCTCATTTAGAATTTGATTTATTTCATTAGGGTCCATACCTAATATGGCATACATACAGGTGCCTCTCTCAGAGAATTCCCCCATTAATTTTCCTCGTTTATAAACTAAAGATAATCCATCTTCCACTGTTAGTGCCCCGCTCAGCGTAAGCGCAGAAAACTCTCCTAATGATAAGCCTGCATAATAAGTGGGTTTAATATTAGAAGAAATTAATAAATCACCTAAGGCAACACTCATTGCATATGTTGCTATTTGGGCATTTTCTGTTTTTTTCAATTCAGTGTCAGAAAAAGTTGTTAATAAATTAATTAAATCTACTTCTGACAAAACAGAATCATAGTATTCAATCCTTTTGAGAAATTCTTTATTACCATTCATTAGATCTGTCCCCATCCCAGAATGTTGATCCCCTTGACCAGAGCATAAAAATGCGTATGACATAATATCACCTCTTTGTATATTTTTTTAGAATTAAAGATACATTTTGTCCTCCAAAAGCAAATGTATTACTCATAACATAAGATAATTCTTTTTTTACATTGTCATTATTTATTGTTATTCCACTACTCACTAATGGCTGACTAAGATTCACTGTAGCTGGAATTACTCCCTCTATTAACGAAATAGTAGAAATTATAGCCTCTATTATTCCACTAGCACCTAATAAATGTCCTGTAATACTTTTAGTGGAAGTCGCATAAAAATAATCTCGATTTTTTTTACAAGGAAACACTTGTTGCATCGCTTTCAATTCAGCGTCATCGTTAGAATTAGTACCTGTTCCATGTACATTCACATAAGAGATACTTTCAGGAGATAAATTGGCGTCAATTAGAGCATTATGCATAGCTTTTACAGCTCCTGTTCCTGTCTGATCCGGAGTAAGTATATTATAAGCGTCGCAACTCATTCCAACACCACTAATTTCAGAATATATTTTTTTGTTATTTTTTAACGCCAAACTTAAACTTTCTAAAATTAACACACCACATCCATCACTCATAACAAAACTATTACTCTCATTATCAAAAGGTTGCATTGCCAGGTGAGGAGAAGTATCTTTTGATAAAACACTTAGAGCATCAAAACTGGCTATTCCCATATTGTTGGAAACATTTTCTATGCCAACTACACATACCATATCCGATTTTCCATTTTTAATTAAATTGTATGCATTATTTAAAGCTACCGAAGAAGATGAACAAGCACTGGATATTACATTTATACGTCCATTTATTTGAAGTTTATTAATTGCTTCTTTTACTGTATCGTTTGAGTTGAAATATCTAGGTGAGTTATTAAATTTAGAAGATAGAGTTTCAAATTTTTTAATGATGTCACTATCGCCAATACTTGTGCCTAAAATAAAACTAATTACTTCCTCATTTCTATTAGGTAGTAAACATGGTGAAATTGCTTCCTGAATAGCATGTTCAATCATATTTTCATACCTATTAATCTCAGGTAAAGGGCTTGGAGTAGGTCCTGCCACTCTCTTAAATGATTCTTGATAATCAAAAAGCAATTTTTTTGTTATTACATTATGCCATAGTTCAATTAAGTTATCAGAACAAGAAACAACCGCCCCCATACCAGTAACAACAACTCTTTCACTCATTAAATCAACTCATTCCGTTCAAGTATATATATTTAACATTAGAATATTTTTTTCTCTATTTTGAATACAAACCGATAATACATGATTTTTATCAATCCACTTCGTGTAATACTGAATATCTTTTTCATTGGTTATCAATTCTAATTTTTTTGAATCTATTCCGACAGAATCAATACCATTCAACCCTTCACCAGTAAATTTCAAATAACTTTCAATTCTAGTCCATAATTTATAAAAATTTCTTTGAGACAAATCAGCATTACAAATACTCCTAATAAAATCTCGGTCCTTAACTTTTGTAATGCATTGTATGTCAATTCCTATATTTTTATGAGAAAGAGCAATTACAAACCATTTTCCTGAAGCAGAAATACTGATAAAACTTTTTTGTAGATATGGTTTTCCATATATAGAATATTTAATATCTTTTTCGTTAATTCCTATCTTTTTAAACATTTTTTCTTTGTTATTTTTTTCTTTGGTTATTCTAAAAAGAAATACCTCAATCATAGTCCAATAATATATTTCCTTCTTTAGCATCGAGTATTATTTTGTCACCATCTTTTAGCACTGTAGTGGCATCCTTGACATTTACTAACGTTGGAATATTATATTCTCTAGCAACAATTGCTGCATGAGATAATAATCCTCCAATTTCAGTTACAACCCCTTTTACTTTGGAAAAAATGGGACTCCAGCTAATATCCATGGTTTTAACAACAAGAATATCTTCTTTGTTTACATCTTTTACATTATTAATATCATGTACAATTCGAGCTGTACCTTTAACATATCCTTGACACGCTATCATACCAAGTATCTTCTTTTCAATAATTTTATTAGTTTGCTTTTTAGATTGATTTTTTAATGAATTATAACCATAAAACAACATCTTTCTTTCTTGAACTAAATCAATTAAATTATCTGGAATGATTTTCTTGTCTATTATTTTAGTTACTTCACTATAAGAAAGATAATAGAGATCATCACGATTTCGAGTGTAGCCTTTACTATTAAATCTAATTTCAATTTCTCTAAAAATTTTTTTCACTTCAGAGATAATATAGTATAAATAGTGTTTATTATTTTCTCTTAATATAGTCATATCTTTAATTTCCTGAATCAGATTCCTGTATGGCTTTAATTTCTTAGAAAGTGTTTTTTCTTGGATAGTAACATCTTTCCAATCTGTATAATATCTATCCACTATAAAGTTCAACAGTAAAGATGGGTCTTCTCCCCAAGTTCTTTCCATAACTTCTAATTCATTGCTTCCGCGATGTCCAAAGCGATCTATAAGCTTAGCCTTTATTAATTCAGCATATCTGTTTAAATTATTATGATTAAGCTTTTCAATCCAATTATCGCTTGATAAACAGTCTATAATTATTTCTCTCTCATCTGACTCTTTTATACTATGGACGATTTCTTTAATAACTTCCTTTAACTCTGCTATTTCAATCCCCTTAATATTTTCGAGTTCGCTTAACAATTCATCTTGATTATCTAATCCTTTTTTCTTTAACTTCCATCTTAAAATAGCGGTTTTTGTAAATACAGAAGAAGTTGCATCAGTATGAAGATACATATTTTTTCTTCCATAATTTATTAAAGAAGATACAGTGCTGCCAAGCTGTTCTAATGTCATCTCAGCATAATTATTCTGTTTCCAATCAATGTTTTTCAATGAGAATTCTTCCCATTTTTTTAATGAACTCTCTTTTAATGAATCATAGTGTTTCTTCCCTTTTTTTACTTGTTTATAATTTAGTAATAAACGAAGTATACTAATTTTTTCAGCTGATTTTCCTCTTCCTGTTCCAGCTGTGTCGCCACCAACTACCTCATCTAAATTAACAGAACCAACTTTGTTAATAAAATGGTTAACAACTCCGATATTGTAATACAACAACCCATTTTTTAATTTTATGAAAGAATATTCTTGAGACTCTTTAAAAAAAGAATAAAATCTAAACGTACCCTTTAATAAGTCATTTACTACATTTCCCCATAAAGACCAGCTTAATGGGGTTAGTACATGAGGAAATGCTTCTGCAACATTTCCTCGTGTCCAATTATCAAATTCTGATTCTTTACCCACATAGCTACAATCTGTTAAGTAAATATTATCTATATCGTAATTTAATATAGTTTTTAGAACCTCAATTTCCCCGTCAAATAATCCTAATTCACATTTTAACCTGCTGGAAGAATCTTCATTATATTTATTTACTATTTCAATAATTTTGCTATTCAATTTATCTGTCATTACTTCTTTGCTATTAGGATTAATCAATTTACAAATTGATGTTTCATTATTACAATTAAACCCTAGTAAGATATAAAAATTACTTTTCTTATCTGGGAAGTTTGTTATAACTTTATAAATTTTTTCATAGTGTGCTTTTTTCTCATTTATTTTTTCAAATCCAGTGCTAATAGTTTTTAATTCTGTACTGTTCAACATATAGAAGCTCCTCCATCAACATATATAGTTTGACCACATATACGATTAGCAAAAGGAGAAGTAAGTAACTCAACAACATCAGCTACTTCACTTGGTTCAATCAATTTTTTTTGAGGACATTTTTCTAAATAGCTATCTATTACTAATTTTTTATCAACAAAATAATTCAAAGCATCTGTATCAACAAGCCCACTTGATATGGCATTGACATTAATATTAGAATTTGCAAGTTCTACAGCAAGATACTTTGTCATATTCTCAATATACGCCTTACTTCCCCCAACTAATGAATAACCAGGTATATACTTATTACTCCCGCTACTTATGATATTAATAATATTTTTTCTTTCGTAAGGACTGTTTTTCATGAGTTTTACAGCGTTTACTGAAGTAAAAAATGTACCTCTTCCATTAACTGAAAAAGTCCAATCCCAATCTTTTCGTCGTACCTCTAACATATCTTTATGAACTCCTGTGGCTGCATTATTAACTAATAAATCTAAATACCCTTTTTCTTCTTCAATTTTCTTATACATATTTTTAATTTCCTTTTCATCTCCAAGATTTGCTCCTATTACGGAACACTTGTAACCTTTTTGACCAAAACTCTCTTTTAATTCTAAAGCTGCTCTTTCATTCATAAAATAATGCAAAAAAACGTAATATCCTTTTGCACCTAATCTTGAAACAATTGCTTTCCCAATACCTTTAGCGCTTCCGGTCACCAGAGCTACCTTTACCACTTTAATAACACACCTCCATATAACCATTTAGAAGCTTCTCCACCAATGATAGCTACTCTTGTTCCATTTGATAATTTCTGATCTGTATATAACTTATCTAGCACATGAAATAAAGAGGCAGTTGCACTATTCCCTTGTTCATGTACGATTGAAATAACCCTATCTGTTGGAAAGCCAACATTTTTTAATCGATCCATATCTGATTCAAGTAAAGAAGGGTTAGCTTGTGGGAATATAAAAAAGTCTATTTCTTCAGGTTTTGAATTGGTTAATTTTTGAATTTTTTCCAATGCTATTTTTGAAAGATTACTTCCATGTTTTCTAATTAATTTTGTTTTTTGTTTCCATTTATGCAAACCTTCTTGAATATTACTGTAGCTCCCTGGATAAACAGCTCCGCCCATTTCTAAAAAAATACCTTTTGGTATGTCGGCTCCGTTGCTACCAGCAAAAACGCATTCAATACCATTTTCATTTGATGCTTCGACAACCACTGCGCTTGCACTATCAGAAAACATTGCTATGTTTAACTGATCATCAATACTCTCTACATCTTGATTTTGAATATCTCTAGACCAATATGTGCTCATTAAATTACTGGTAGATACTAATGCCTTTTTAATTTTCCCGGTTAATATTTGGCTTAATGCAAAATCTAAGGCTTGAATAGCTCCTACACATCCCGAATGAATTTCAATTGCATTGCAATCATTAATTTTTAATTTTTCTTGTAAAATAGTTGCAGTAGTTGGCAAAGTATAATCCGAAACTGTCGAAGAAACGATTAATAAATCAATATCTTCTGCTTGTGTTTTACCGTTTTCCAAGGCTATTTTTGAAGCTTTTTCCAACATATCTGCTTGTGTTTCTTCTAAAAATAAAGTTTCTGGATTAGTAGCCCAATATCTATGCTTTATACCTAATTGCTCTAATAACCATTCATCAATTCCAAAAGTATCAACTAAATCTTGATTATTAATTTTATATTGAGGGTAATATCCTCCAGTAGATATGATCTTAGCTTTCATTTTAAAATCTCCTTATTCAAAATTTTTTAACTATTGCAATTACAATTTCTCCTTCAAATCCTGAAGATACTAACATAACATGCTGAACATTACAGCTTTTATGTTTATTAAATACAATATTATTTTTAAATAATTCATCAATTTCCCCTGCATGAGGGATATGTGGTATTTGTTGCTTTTCTAAAATTAACAATAGACTCAATAAAGCAATCGCACTATTTGCTCCAATCATTGAGCCAAAATTTAATTTTGTATCAACAAAAAATGAGTCTGAGAATATATTGAGTACTACTTTTGAAACAATACCCTCATAATAATTTGATGAAGATGCGTCAAAATGTATTACTTGTATGTCACTTTTTTTAAGTTTTACTCTTTCAAGAAACTCTATTAACGCTCTTTTTAAATGTAACTGATTCTGTTGTTCTGAATCAGTTTTATTAATAAACAATTGCTTAAATCCAACGATTTCACCATATACCGTTGTATTTCTTTTAATAGCATTTTCCTTTTCTTCTAAAATGAACATCCCAGCACCCTCACTTAAAAAGGGTGCGGTCCTATATTTAGCAAAAGCTCCTTGAAATTGATCTTGATTGGACTTCTTAGAAATTATATTTCTATCACTTAGTACCTTATATAGTCCTTCTTCTGAATATGAGTCAAATCCACCGGCAATAACAACGTCACTTTCATTATTAACAATTGAATTAAATGCTTCGTTTAAAGCCTGTAAAGATGCAACATTATTATTCATAAATTGAGAGTTTTCCCCATTTATCCCGTACTCTGCAGAAAAATAGTGTAGACAGGCATTAGGTAAGGCCTCAACAACGAATAAAGGAGATAGGTTAGTAGTTGCAGATTTAGCAAAAGCTTTTGTATCTATTTTCTTTTCATTGTGATCATAAATCTCATTAATTACATCTAATAAATCTGCTTTAGAGCCAGACTCTTTTGTATTTCCTAAAAAGATTCCTTTTCGGTAACTTGGAATTCCCTCGTTTATATTTGCTTCTTGAAAAGCTTGTTTTAAAGCAATTGTTGCAAATTTTTCACTTCTTGAAAGAAATCTACGTACTTTTCTATTTTTAAAATACCCTTTCATATTTAAATCTGCTTTAACAATACCCATTAATATTTCATTGTTTTCTCCATTAGTTAAAATGGAACCTTGATTTAGTGCTTCATCCATTTCATCAATTGATTCTATATCTGGACCTAGCACTCCTCTACCAGTAATTACAACACTTCTATCCAAGGACATCTCTCCCTACTCCGCATAATTACATTCAATTTTATTAGCCCTACAAACCAACTCATTATCTTGGTTTGTTATTACCGCATTATAATAATATTCTTTTTCAGATTTATTTTCTTTCGTTACACTAGTAACAATTACATCTCCCGGATGAACTGGTTTATATAATTTTACTTTTTTACATTTTTTAATTTTCCAGTTCAATTCACTACTCTGCTCAAGCAATTCAATAGATTGCTTAATATTTTCTAAAAGTAAGACAGCCGGTAATATCGGAAAATAAGGAAAATGGCTTTCATAAATTTCTTCTGATATTGAAGTTAATTTCTTTGTTTCTATATATTTATACTTTTCGAAATTTAGAATACTGTCTACCATGTTAAACATCTAATCAATTCCCTTTATTATTATGCTTGAATTTGAACCACCAAACCCAAGAGAGTTTGACATTCCATATTGTATTTTTTTGTTGTGATTTTCTAAGATGTGGTTTAAGGCACATTTTCCATCAATATCTACTAAATTATGAGTAGCTGGAAGTACTCCATAATTAACAGCATTTAATGTAAATATTAATTCTGCTGTACCAGCTGCAGATATCATGTGTCCTGTTGAGGATTTTGTGGAACTTACTAAAGTTGAACATGTGTCAAGAGGAAAAACGTCTCTAATAGCATATGATTCTGATGAATCATTATCTCTTGTTGAGGTTCCATGAGCATTAACATATCCAATTTCTTCATTTGTTAATCCAGATTCTTCTAGCGCTTTTCTCATTGCTAGAGACAGCCCTTCTCCTTCTGGATGAGTATCTAACATGCTATATCCGGAAATTGTATTACCAAACCCTACAATTTCGCCATAAATTTTTGCATTTCTTGATTTTGCATGTTCCAAATCTTCTAATACTAATGCAGCCCCACCTTCTCCTAATACAAATCCACTTCTATCTCTGTTAAATGGTCTTGAAGCTACTTTCGGATTATTATTAAAATTAGTAGTTACTGCACCTAAAAGACAGAAACCTATTAAATCTAACTCTGTGATCATTGCATCTGATCCTCCTGCAATAATCATTTCTTCTTCCCCATTTTTTATTTTCCTAAAGGCAAGGCCAATTGATTGGGTTCCAGATGTACATGCTGTTGTTAATGAGATACAAGCGCCACCTAAATGGAAATATTCGCTAAGATATTCTGCCGCAGCAGAATATCTATTCTTGTAATAAATTTCAGCATTATTAATATCATTTACCTCAAAGTGTTTTTTATCATTATGTTCACTTAATGCTTCAGAAAAATCCGGCATTTGCATTCTATATCCAGAATTGCCGAAAACAACACTGCATTTTTCTTTCATTTCATCATTTCCAATTATGCCACACTCTGTTAGAGCTTCTTCAACTGCTCTTCTAGCAAATAATGTTGATCTACTAATATTTTTATAATCGTTCTTATCAATATTTTTCACTTGTGCTGCTATTTCACAAGGAAAGTCTGTGACATCAAATAAATCGATTTTATTAATTCCTGAATCTCCTTTAAGTAAAGATTTCCACGAATCATCAACATTATTTCCTAAAGGAGAAATCATACCCCTGCCAGTTACTACAACGCGTCTTTTTTTGTCCAAATTAGATTTCACTCGTGTCTCCTCTCGTTTGTCTTAATAGAAAATTCATATAAATTTTAGTTTCACTTTTATTTTCTAAGTCTTTAGATTCCAATAGATGTAATAAAGCATAATTTATTTCTGCAACTAAATCCGTATCAATATAAACTCTTCCTTCAATTGCTATATTTAATTCATCTATTGGCTCAACAGAAACTTCTATTCGTAATTGATTACCAACTTCTATGTCTCTATAGACTTTAAATTTACTGAATGAAATTATTGTAGGTCGAAATTTCTGATTTGATGAGCATACTACTAACCAAGCCGCTGTTTGAAAAATACTTTCTAACATTAAGGTATTTGAAAAGGTAGAATCATTTTCCAGAAAAACATTTTGTGCTTTAGTTACATTTTTTATTGCAGTTGCGTTTTTCCACTTATCGTAAGAAATTAATTGATCTATTAAATGAAATCTCATTTATTTTACTGCTTCTCTTTCATAAAATTTCAAGATGTAACTTATCGTAACAAGCTTTAAAACATCTTTTGAAGTAGCGTTACTTAAAGCAATTGTTTCATCATTAAATGCTTTTCGTATATTTTCAACTCCTGTCTCTGTTATATATCCATCTTCATCCAGAAATTCTTCTTCTGTTAATCCACCGCGCACATCATTTTGAATATCTTGCATAGAAACCTTAATACCAGTTTGCTTACTTAATTTAAATAAAATGTCCAATAAATCTAGTGATTCAGCATCTAAATCAGAAATAAGACTTGTATTTTCATCAAATTCATTTTCCTCTACCTCTAGTACATCAGCCACGATTTCTTTTGTAATGTTGATTAATTTTGTCATTTTATATTCCTCCATTATAAATTATATTAACTAACAGGAAGTGTTCTTCCCAACCCTCCACCTATATGGATATTTTCGCCAGTGATATATGTTGATTCATCTGAAATAAGAAAACTCACTACAGAAGCTACTTCGTTTGATTTTCCAAATCTTTTCATTGGAACTAGCCTTTTAACTTGTTTACCAATTTGTTTTTGTGCCTCTTTGGTCATTGAAGTATCAAGCATACCTGGACTAATTGAATTCACTCTTATATCAAACCTAGATACTTCTGCTGCTAAAGATTTAGTAAAACCAATAACTGCACTCTTAGCTGCACAATAATCTGTCATTCCAGGTATTCCAAACTCACCAAGTATGGAAGAAATATTAATTACTACACCAGACATATTTTCTAACATAATCGGGATAACATTTCTGCAGCTATAAAATACACTATTCAAGTTTGTATCGATTACTTTATGCCAACTTTCAAAGCTTTTATCTGTAATAAAAGCTTCATCTGATAATCCTACACAATTGATTAATATATCAATTTTCCCATGTTTTTCATTCACTATATTAACAACGTTTGAAACTTCTTCAGGATTTGTTACATTACACTTAATCCTATTAATGTAACTAGTTAATTCATTCATGTTATCCTTGTTATTATGGTATGTTGCATAAATCGTGATGTTCTTTTCAATTAATTTTTTGCAAATTTCTACACCCACACCACCTGAACCTCCAAAAATTAATGCTATCTTTTCCATAGAACCTCCCTATATATTTAGAATAATTTATTTATAAAGTTGGAGAAGCAATATCCTTATCTGCTCTATATCCTCTTTTTTAATCAAACCTGGTACTATTTGATTTATAATATTAAATAAATAATCAAAACGCGACTCTACTTCTTTTGGGTTCCACCCAAATATTGTAGGATCTAACCAAACATCCACCAATATTAATATAGTTTCTGCGGCAAAATCGGGATTGTCACACTTTATATCTTTTTTTTCAATTCCTTGTTTTAATATATTAGCAAGAATTGGTGATAAGTCTTTCATGGCACCACGTAAGGTAGTTAATAAAGCAAAAGGTACTTTTTCGATCCACCGATTCTCAATTAAATTGCTATGTTCTGAATTATTGCCTAAAAAACTAACAATCCTTAGAATTTTTTCTCTTGTATTAATTTTATTATCGGATTTTACATCTTCAAAAAAGTCCCTCACTTTACCTTGTGCATTTTCTGTAATTTTTCGTAAAATATCTTCTTTTCCAGTAAAATGGTGATAAATCGCTCCTTTAGACATACCCGTTTTATTCATAATATCTTGCAAGGAAGTACCTTCATAACCTTGTTCTGCAAATAAGATTAATGATTCATTTAAAATATTTTCTTTTACTATTTTTGTCTTTTCTTGTTGCCTCATAAATTATTTTCCCCTCATTCAAAACCGACGGTCGGTTTTATTAATTTAATACTAACACTTTTTCCCTAAAAACGTCAATGGGTTTCCTTTTTTTTTAAAAATATACATATTTAGAAATAATCCTATTTTTAGCGATTTTAGACATTTAACAATTATGAGTTTAATTGCATTTGAACTATAGAATTCAAACCTTATTATATACTCCTCCCTTCTTAAACTACCGTCTGCTAAAGCAGGTGGTAGTTTAAGAGAAAGATTTTTCTGGTATTCTTTTTCAGCCTATTTCTAATTACTTTTTTAGAATGTACCAATAAAAATGATGGATGCGGATATAATTGAACGATGTTTAAAAAGAATGCTGAGCTCGGTGTAATCACTCGTTCTAGTTCTGGAAAAGATAAATGTAAAATCGCATGCATTTCCCCCCCTTAATTGCGTTAATTCTTCATCAACTTCATCGTAATATCGTGATAGGGCGCGCATTTGATTATAATAGGTGTCTTGTTTAAATGTTGGCTTACGATTCATTTTAAAGTGTGTTTTAGCCAACTCATGCGCATCGCTTTTATCGGTCTTATTTCTTCGCATAGCTGCTGTCTGAAGTTTTGCCTCAAGTGGATTTAAGCGACAATATATGTATCCAAGATCTTGAAGGTGTTTTTCCAGAGCCATTGAATAAACTTCCAGTTGCTTCAAAAACAATTTCCGGCCTTTGACCCGATTGTTGTTCTAACAATACCATTCGCTCACGTAGTGATTCAAAGTCTACTTGGTATTGCTTTATTTTCCCTTCATATATACAGCGTTTTTGATTATTTTATTTGTCAAATTAAGCGAGACAAAGTATCCTTGCCGACATGCTTCATAAAACACTCAATTGGTGTTTGATAATTTAATGATTTTCTTGGAATGTTGTTTCTTCTAGAAGCAACATTTGATATATATTCTTGTGTAACAGAATTGAAATCCATCTCTTTTGGTAGACCTTTTTTACGTAGTAGACCATTCGAATTTTCATTCAATCCTCTTTGTGATGGCGTTCCTGGATCGGCAAAATAGATGTCAATATCATGATTATTACTGACGTTTTTCCAATTCGAAAATTCTTTGCCACAGTCAAAGATAATGGATTTGAATAGGTGTCTAGGAACGCCTTGCAGCCAGCCGTTTAGTGCTTCTTCAATATCTTGGGCTTTTCTGCCTTTAGGTTTGATCGCAATGATGCATTTACTTAACGACTCAACCAAAGGGATTATCGCGCTCTTGTGTTTGTTACCAACAATGGCGTCACCTTCTAGATGGCCAAATTCATATTTGTAGTTTAGATGTTCTCGATTCCGCTCATCGATTCTACGTCTAAATGCTTGTTTGCCTCTTTTTTTCTTGGTGACCATTTGGTTTTCTTTTCCCTTTCATCGGTAATTTCTCTTGTTTGAAAACACCCTTTTCAAACTGCCGATAAAGTGTACGCATACTACAAGAGATGGGTCTTTCTTTTCTACCAACGATGACGTCTGGAGTCCAACCATCCTCTACTTTTGCGTTGATGTAATCCACTTCATTTTTGAAAAGTTGAATCGGTTTACGACCACATTTTTGCTTGTTTTTCTTGTATTCAAGATAGATATCAATCGCTGTTTTTCCTTCTTTTAGTTGTCTGATGACTCGATAAATCGCCTCATGACCTCGTTTGAGCTTTTCGGCAATTTGCCGCCCCTTAAGACCGATTGAAAAATATTCTTCTATGAATATGAGTTCTATTTTGGTAAGATGGGTGTAGGACATGTCAGGTACACTCTCCTTAACTTTAGTCGGTTTTAGATTGAGTATATCATGACATGTCTTTTTTAGTTTTCTTAGTGTCTCGCTTAATTTTACAATCAAAGTTATAAATAACCACCGTACTTTTACCTTTACTTACATCAAACGCAATTACATGTTTCATCTCGTCTCCTCCAGTTAATTACTCATAGAAGCCTTCACATAACCTTTTCGATTCCATTTTCTTATACACGGTCTCTATGGTAAATTGATTCAAATAAGGGCGTGAAGTGAGCCTGTTTAGGGTGCGGATTCAGTATTGATCCCAAAGTTAGATCGGCCTTTCTTCACTTCTACTATAAAAAAATAGTAGCACAAAACCATGGCCTTGGTTTTGTACTACTAATCTTAGTATGTTTGGGGTCTCTTTTTTCTTCAGGTAATCTAAATAATGGGAAGGCTGCCATCCCATTACTGAAAACTGTTCAAGAACACTTAGGTTTCTTATCCTTGCGTTATCACACGATGGATGCCGGTTATGATTTTGAACCCATTTATGAACAAGTGCATCGGATGGGACACCAGTCTGTGATTGCATACAACAAGCGAAATGAAGGAGAACTTCTAGGGTATGACAAATATTTTGCACCAACCTGTTTTCGTGAGCACTCGTATTGTTATGATAGCTTCGATTCAAAATATGAAGCGTCAAAATACACCAGAACAAAAGAATGTAGTGACTGTCCTTTAGCCAACGAAGGTATCTGTCAAAAGGTTTTTAAAGTAAAAATAACTCAAGACCTTCGAAAACACACTGCGCCAGCTCGTGGTTCGGTGGCTTGGAAAAATATTTTCAACCATCGTACCGCTGTAGAACGTGTCAACCCTATCTCAAGGGATTTTTTCAGCTTAACAATGTTCGATACCGCACTGGAGAACGTGCGAAAGTCCATTTTGATATGGTAACACTTGTTTACAACGTTCCAAACTAGCTACAGAACGTATTAATGCACAATTAAACCAGAAAAAAGCCGCATGATTTCTGTTTTTTAAAATCCAACTTTAAAATTCTGTATCTCTTTGGATTTTTAAAAACAGAAATTATGAAATTGACTCATGTGATAAAATAACCTAGTTTTTCATCTACTGTAACTCACTTTAAGGATAACCACATTAAATATTCTTCACACTTCTAATTGTTGTAATTTACTATCTACAAAAAAGCGTCCAAGATCATACATTATTTTAAACAGAAAAAATGTATGATCAATATTACTATAGGAGGATAGGCACTAGTAAAATACGCGTCCTTTCCAGATACACTGCTTCTAGCTCACATAATCTAAGTCAGTTAGACGTTGCAACTGATCATGGTGGTTTTAGACTAACATCCATTTTTCAGCCGGTTGATTTCCTGCTCGTGCTGTTGCCGTAGAAGTATCACATATCTTAATGACTAAGCTATTTGCTCGATCAAAAAAAAGAACTATCATCCAAAACATATTGGAATGATAGTTCTTTTCTAATTATCGGTTATTAAGCTTTATTTCCACTACTATATAGTATTATTTTGCTGCTTGATATAATTTTTCTACTTCATCCCAATTCACAACATTCCAAAAAGCTGAAATGTAATCAGGACGTCTATTTTGATATTTAAGATAATAAGCATGTTCCCAAACATCAAGGCCTAAAATTGGGGTTTTCCCTTCCATTACTGGGCTATCTTGATTTGGAGTGCTCGTAATTTCAAGCTCACCATCGTTTACTATTAACCATGCCCAACCTGATCCGAAGCGACCAGTTGCAGCTGCAGTGAATTTTTCTTTAAATGCATCAAAATCACCAAATGTTTCACTGATCTTTGTTGCTACTTCACCCGAAGGCTCTCCACCACCATTTGGTGATAATAACGTCCAGAAAAGAGAGTGATTCGCATGTCCACCACCATTATTACGTACTGCTGTTTGAATGGATTCAGGTAAACTATTTAAATCAGCAATTAAAGTGTTTAACGATTTATCCTGTAAATCTGCATGCCCTTCTAATGCCGCATTTAATTTTGTAACATACGTATTATGATGTTTCGTATGGTGAATGTTCATCGTTTCTTTGTCAATATGTGGTTCCAATGCATCATATGCATAAGGTAATTCAGGTAATTCAAATTTTGCCATAATATATTCCTCCTTAATAATTATGTAAGAAAAACGTTCACATAATTTTCGTTTTTCCTTTAGTCTAATGGTAACAAAGGTAGAACTTAGTTGCAATTTATATGCTTAAATCACATTTAGTCCAATTACCATCTGTTGATATATTCCTTTTTTTCATATAATTAAACTTAATTTTAAAACATTTATTATCCATAGTATTTTTTCTTACTTAACATATAGTTCTCATATTAACCTGTATTATGCATGACTAATATAATATTTTAATCAACAATACTCATGCTTTACCACTTTATCACATGTTATACAAGTGCGATATCCTCTTAACCAAGGTATACAATATTTATAACAAAAAAAACAAGCAAATTAATTTGCTTGTTTTTCGATGGCTCGGGACGGAATCGAACCGCCGACACACGGATTTTCAGTCCGTTGCTCTACCGACTGAGCTACCGAGCCGAAAATAACGGTTTTATGTATAAATGGCGGAGGAGGAGGGATTCGAACCCCCGCGAGCCGTGAAGCCCCTGTCGGTTTTCAAGACCGATCCCTTCAGCCGGACTTGGGTACTCCTCCGTATTATAAAAAAATGATGGACCCTGCAGGATTCGAACCTGCGACCGATCGGTTATGAGCCGATAGCTCTAACCAACTGAGCTAAGGGTCCAAGTTATATATGGGGCGACCGGTGGGGATCGAACCCACGTATGCCGGAACCACAATCCGGTGCGTTAACCACTTCGCCACGACCGCCATAAAACATTGCCTTTATTAAATTTTATATATGGTAGCGGCGGAGGGGATCGAACCCCCGACCTCACGGGTATGAACCGTACGCTCTCGCCAGCTGAGCTACACCGCCATAATGGCTCCACAGGTAGGATTCGAACCTACGACCGATCGGTTAACAGCCGATTGCTCTACCACTGAGCTACTGTGGAATAATATGTATTACATCTTAATCTCTTAAGCGACGATATATAATATATCATGTAATTAACAAAACGTCAACAAGTTTTTTTACGAAAAAATTCAGCAACAAAAATAATATAGCATGTCCTACTAAAACATTCAAGCTTTTTTTCAATTTAGGGCTACCTTAGTCTAAAGATAGCCCTAATTTATTTTTCTTATTGTTGTTCTGGAGTCTTACCTTGCAATACTTCTTCTGCTATATTCACTGCGTGATCACCGATTCTCTCTAAATTACTTAAAATATCGACAAATACAATACCAGCTGATCCAGTACATTCACCTTCATTTAGCCGTATAATATGCTTTTTGCGGAATGTACGCTCCATTTGGTCAATCTGGTTTTCTTTATGAGCCACTTCTAATGCTGTTTCTCGGTTCATATCTCCTAATGATTGAATAGCTTGCTTTACAGTAATTGCAGTGAGATCAAACATCTCATTTAAATCAAGTTTTGCTTGCGCTGTTAAGTGAATCTTATTTGATATTTTATATTGAATTAATTCAATAATATTTTCAAAATGATCACCAATACGTTCTACATCTCTAACAGAATCTAATAATGCTGTGTGTTTTGCACTTTCTTGATCTGAGAACGATATCCCTGATAATTGAACAAGATAATTGGTTATTTCTCTATCTAAATTATTTAAAGCACCCTCTATTTGCATCGCCAATTCTGCATGCTTTTGGTTATGTGTATTTAAATACTGACTTGTTTCTACTAAACCTTTATGTGCATATTCTCCCATATGAAGTATTTCTTCTTTTGCTTGGTCTAATGCAACAGAAGGCGACTGTTGAATAAAGATAGGATCTAGATGCTTTGGTTTATATTCAACTAATACATCTTGACCTGGAATTAGTTTTGTCACTAACATAGCAAGACCACCAATGAATGGAAATTGCATTAATGTATTCGTTACATTAAACGTTCCGTGAGCAAATGCGATCGTCATTGGATCATTCAAATTAAATTGTGCTTGTAAAAACATAACAACTTCCGTAAACGGACCTATTAAGATAACAAAGATAGTTGTACCAATCAAGTTAAATATAACATGTGTATAAGCAGCTCTTTTAGCGGCAATACTTGCTCCAATCGAAGCTAATACGGCAGTGATAGTTGTACCAACGTTATCACCAAATAACACTGGTAAGGCAGCTTGGAGCTCAATTGCATCGTTACTAAATAATTCCTGTAAAATACCAATTGTTGCACTAGAACTTTGAACAATAAACGTAAAGATTGTTCCAATAATAACACCTAATATAGAGTTGTCACTCATGCTTATCGTCAAGTCCTGGAAAGCTTGTACTTCACGTAATGGTGACATACCAGAACTCATTAATTCTAACCCAAAAAACAATGCACCAAAACCGAAAATCGTTTGCCCTAAGAAAATAATACGATTGTTTTTAAAGAAGAATATTAGAAAAGCTCCTGTCGCTAAAATTGGTAATGCGTATTGACCAATGTCAATACCAATAATAAACGCAGTAACAGTAGTTCCAATGTTTGCACCCATAATGACACCTATTGATTGGCGTAATGTCATGAATCCAGCATTAACAAGGCCTACTGTTAGTACTGTTGTTCCTGAACTGCTCTGAATCAAAATAGTAACTATTATACCAGCTAATACACCCATAAAAGGATTACTTGTAAAGCGATCTAGAATTTCTCTAAGCTTGTCCCCAGCTGATTTTTGAAGACCTTCCCCCATAGATTTTAAGCCTAATAGAAAAATCCCTAAACCACCAATAAATTCAAACACTAGTGTTTGCACATCAAACTGCATGGATTCTCATCCCTTCATTATCAAATATCTATTTATAAAAACATCTCTTTCATTATTAATGAATTACAATGTAAATGTAAAGTTTTTCGAGCAAAATTTACACTAATTTTACACAACAACATTTATTATTCGACATAAATTTTCTTTAAATGAAAATTCAGGTATTTACTCTTACTTTTTTCGGTAAACAGGAAATTTATATTTGACTTTTCCCAAAATAAAAACATTGCTCCTATTATAGAAGCAATGTTTGATTAAATATTTAGTTGTTCCACTAGTATTTTCGTTCCATCAACCTGTTTCACTGTAATTGGCGTTCCTTTTTCTATCCACTGACCATTTGAAACAGCACTATAATCCTCACCATTAACTCGTATTGTACCTACCGGGCGCATATCGGTTAATGTATCCCCTTTTTCACCAACTAACATTTTATACGATCGATTCATTGTACTGTATCCTTTTTCTTCTGTAAGTTGATCTATTAGAGCTAATTTACCCCACATTTTTCTTTTCTTAAATACTTTTAGAAATGCTAAAGAACTAACACCACCAACAAACACACCACTGACCGCGAAAAGACCCGCAGTCCAATTTGGTGAACTTAATCCTACTGATAATACCATGCAAATCACACCAATTGTCGCCAATGTACCGTCGTTAATTAATTTGCCGTCTATAATTATGAGTAATATTCCAATTAAATAAATAATAAGCATAATCATAAACATGTTTGGTTCTAGATAATTTAAAAAATAAATAGCAATAAAGCCGAAACCTAATATCGCAAAAAAACCACGCATATTAACTAATAACTCACCAATCAAGAATAGGGTTCCTAACCCTACAATTACAAAGCTTATCCAACTAATATCTAAAAACATCACTTTGCATCACTCCTCAGTCGCTTTACTTATATTTACGAATAACAATTAAAAATGTTTCAAGATATATAAATGAGGGATTATAATGAATCGTATTAACAAATTTTTTTTAACTATACTTTTTATATTAGTGATATACAGTATTAAGACTGATTTATTCAACACTCCTCCTCTCAATCATAGCATAAACAATACAGAGAACAACCAAAAAACAAGACATGATACTAATTTCAATATTGTTTCTTACAAAATGAAACAAACAGATACCTTTATTAGTGTAGTGGATCAGCTTAATCCACATTTAAAAAGGTAT
Organism: Paraliobacillus sp. JSM ZJ581; assembly: GCF_044383835.1. NCBI lineage: Bacteria > Bacillati > Bacillota > Bacilli > Caryophanales > Bacillaceae > Paraliobacillus > Paraliobacillus sp. JSM ZJ581. The sequence continues at coordinate 79,282 of NZ_JBISEP010000009.1, read as the reverse complement.
GATCTTAATACAATTACAAATGATTTCGAGAAGTTAAATCCCAAAACAAAAATTTCTCAACTTCAACCTAACGTACATTACTTATTTCCCGTATATAAATAGTAAAGCTAAACACCTTGCTTGTATTTGCATCGCTCATTTCTTTCTATACCTATTCTCAAGAACAATGCTATGAAATAACCAATAAAAAGAGAGTGGTTTCCAAAAATAAGGAATAACCACTCTCTGTATTTAAGCAACAATTGTTATGCAATTTAAACAATGAAAATAGTGATAATAAATGACAGTACACCGATAATAATCGCAGTATTACCAAGCGTATCTGCACCTTTTCCTTTCGCAATAAAACCAACAATTACAGCACCTACACTAAAAAAAATTGGCAAGATAAACAAAGAAGCTACTGCCATTACAAGCGCAAACCATCCAAGCCCCTTTTGTGCATCAATTACCTTTCTTTCATCGGCTTCAGGGTCAGGTGTTATTGCGTGTTGAGAATAATCAGCTACAAGCTCTTGTGCAAACTCTTCATCATAAGATGTTTGATTGTTCGAAATGGAGGTTACTTCGTCCATTTCATCCTTTGTGTAAACTGGAGCTTTCACATTGTTTTGTTCACCAAATTTTGGTGCTTTCTCTATATGAGTATTACGATATTGTCCATTGTTTTGTTCCATTTAAGACCCTCACTTTCTAAGCGTTGAGGTGCCCTTATAGTGTACGCATATGCCCTACATTCCATACGTTAGATTCTTTTTAATCAATTCGTAAATGCAACCGTTCGATGTGTTTTTGCATTCGTTTGAATTTTTATGGCATACTTACTTTTAGCTGATCCATTTGTTTGTTTATAAATTTCCATTCCTGCCATTCCTCTATGATAAGCTGTTAAAGATTCATCCCAATTATGATATTGCTTATATAAATAATCTAAATATACAACAGATAATTTTATCGAATAATACGGATCAAATAACAATTCATCATGATACGGCAACTTTGCCATATCGGCTATCCAAGGAGCCGTATTTTTCATAAACTGAGACATTCCATAGGCATGGCCGTACTTTGTTTCCGGCCCTACTAATTCAGGATCGAACGTCCCTCCAGTTTCGACCTTTAATAATTCGTAAACCAAATATGGATCAAGCTTATGTTTTTCTGCTTCTTTTGCTAAATAAATTCCCCATGTTTTTTTAAACGCACCATTACTATCCATTGAAAAACTTGTTGCTATACTTTCTAATTCTCCCCAAGTTTCATAATTCATTTCATTTTCTTGAGTTGTATTCATGTTTTTATAGCTAACTGTCGATGCTAATTTTTCGTTTTTCAATAACAATTTTTCACTTTCTTTTGTTAATGCGTCAAGCTTAGTGGAATAATTTTTTAATGATATCATTAATATAATTACAGTAATCGATAGTATTCCCAAAAGCACAACTATAAAGTTTTTATGCATTGATCGCACTCCTTTCTGTTTTTTTCTGCTATTTTATTGTTATAGCTTGATATCCTAACGCAGAATTTAATTTATTGCAACTGATACACACCTTTTTTCAATAGAATGCATAGATTATATAAACAAAATTATTTTCAAGGAGTGTTCTTTGTGCAGCCATTTATAAAGCAAATTATTGAAAAAAAATTAAAAAATTTGTCCTCTGTAGAGCTACTTGATTACGCAGAGCAGTATCAAATTAGCATAACAGCAGAACAAGCCAATCATATTGTTCAGTTTCTACAATCAACTCATTTAAATCCTTTGTTACAATCAGATCGAATGAAAATGTTTAGAACACTCGCACAAATTACCGATTTAAATACTGCTAAACAAACACAGCGACTATTCAACCAATTAATCAAGCAATACGGTGTCGAAGAATGGTTTGTATAAATGAGTATACATCCACCCTTGCTTTATAATAATAAAAATGCAGCCACATGATAGTAGCTGCATTTTCGTTATTGTTCACTTATTTTTTCCTTCAAATCAGAATCAAAGCAATTAGCTTTTAACATATCTATTTCAAACTTATAAGGGGCTTTTTTATTCTTTTTATCTTCTCCAACGTATGGTGTCTCTAATATTTTTGGTAAATGCTCTAATTGCTTATGGTGAACAATATAGTGTAATGCCTCATAGCCGATATGACCAAATCCGATGTTTTCGTGCCTATCTTTATGCGCTCCTAGCTGATTTTTACTATCATTAACATGTACTACTTTCAAGCGGTCTAATCCAATTATTCGATCGAAATCATTTAATACACCATCAAAATCATTTACAATGTCATATCCTGCGTCATGCACATGACACGTATCCAAGCAAACGGACAGCTTATCATTTCGCGTAACACCAGCAATAATTTGTGCAAGTTCTTCAAAAGTTCTTCCTATTTCTGATCCCTTTCCTGCCATTGTTTCTAGGGCAATTTGTACATCTTGATCTTTTTCTAAGACTTCATTAAGACCTTCAATAATTTTTGCTATTCCTTTATCTGCGCCTTGCCCAACGTGTGCACCTGGATGCAATACAATTTGCTTTGCCCCAATCGCTGCTGTTCTTTCAATTTCACTTTGCATAAAAGAAACACCTAGTTCAAAGGTTTCTTTTTTAGTTGTGTTGCCTAAGTTAATAATATACGGGGCATGCACAACGATGTCCTCTATACCATTTTCTTTCATATGCGCCGTGCCAGCCTCAATATTTAACTCTTCAATAGCTTTTCTTCTAGTATTCTGTGGTGCTCCAGTATAAATCATGAATGTAGTCGCACCATAAGAAGTTGCTTCTTCACTTGAACCTAATAGCATTTTTTTACCACTCATGGAAACATGTGAACCTATTTTCAAATGTAACACCTCTCCCAAATCAACATGTAGTCATGCGATTACTTATTTTTTGTATTTCTTTTTATTCAGTTGTTTTTTTATTTTATTATGTTGATATTTCATTTTTTTCTTGTAACCGGGTTTTACTTTTTTGGTCTTTCTCACTCTATTCCATGCTTCTTTATCAACATCATGTCCTTCTTTTTTCCGTTGCGTCCGCTCATCCCAAGCTTTCACTTCACGCCACTCGCCCTTAACAATATCATAATTTGAAAAAGTTATACCATTTTGAGTTAACTTTTCTATTAGTGGTTTGTCTTCATCTACATATAAGTTAATAGCAGTTCCTTCCATACCCGCACGAGCAGTTCTACCGACACGATGAATATAAAACGGTTCTTCTTTAGGCATTTGTGCATTAATTACATGACTAATGCCCTTAATATCTATCCCTCTAGCGGCCAAATCAGTTGCTACAATGTACTGGTATCGTAATGCTTGAATATCTTTTAAAACCCGCTTACGTTCCCTTGGTTTCAAGCCTCCATGAATGACGCCACTAGATAAACCTTTTTCTTGTAATTCCTGTTGAAGCTTATTAGCCGCTTCTTTCCCATTGGTAAATATAATAGCAAGATAAGGATTAATTACTTGCGTTATACTGATGATTATATCTGAAATTTCACGGTGACGTAATGGTATAAGGCGATGTTCAATTGTCTCTGGTGCATAATGATCCTTTATATGAAAATATGATGGATTATGCAAGTATTTCGTTAAAAATGGTTGTAATCGCTCTGGTATCGTAGCAGAGAAAACAAATAATTGAATCCGTTCATGTGCTCGTACTAGCATTTGATCTATTTCCTGGATAAGGCCTAAATCAAGCATTAAATCCGCTTCATCAACTACAAAAGCTTGAGCTGAATAAATATCTAACACGCCTTCTTCAATTAGATCTAATATTCTTCCAGGTGTTCCTACAACAATTTTAGGCTGTTTAGTTAATTTTTCTATCGTTCTTTTTTTATCGGTTCCACCAATCAATAGTTTTGCGTCTATTTGTTCTCCTTGTTCTGAATAACGAATCATCGTTTTTACTTCGTTAAAGATTTGAGTTGCTAACTCTCTTGTTGGAGAAGTGATCACACATTGAACTTCTTGTTTATCCAAATCTAGTTGGTTAAATATCGGAATAAGAAATGCGTGTGTTTTTCCTGAACCAGTATGTGATTGTCCGATCACATTTTCCTTACGCAATGCAGCAGGTATGACCTTCTGTTGAATCGGCGTTGGTTCACTAAATTCTAATTGATCAATAATATGATGTATCCATTCCTGTAGTCGATATTGTTTAAACTGATGATTTTTCATTTAAAAACTCCTCTAAGTTCTATTCCTTTTATTTTGCCATTACATATTTCACACGATATAACATCACAAAAATTGAAAAGGATCAGTATTACTAGTTGAAGGAGTAAACGTTAATGGCCATTTCTTTTTTTGTAAAAATGCGATCATTCCTTCAATCATCACTTTTTCTACATAATGCCCTGGATCTATTACTGTCAACCCCATCTCCCAAGCTTCTTGCGCTTCATGAAATGTAAGGTCACCAGTAATATACACATCTGCTCCCATACGTTTTGCTTGACTTATAAACCCTTCACCACTTCCACCGAGAATTGCTACCTTTCTTATTTTTTTGTCCAGATCACCAATTACTCGAAGATTAGATACATCTAGTTTTTCTTTTACTGTATCACAAAATTCTTTTAATTTTATATCTTGATCTAATGTGCCAATGCGTCCGAGCCCAGTCACCCTTCCCTTATTAACTAACGGAATTAAATCATATGCTGGTTCTTCATATGGATGCGCTGTAAGTAATGTTTTTACAAAAAAATCTTTTTTTGATGCAGGAATAATCGTTTCTATTTTTATTTCTTTTACTTTCTCTTCTTTTCCGATCGTGCCAATATAAGGGTCTGTTCCCTCTTTTGGAACAAATGAACCTGTACCCTCTTGAGAAAATGTACAATGGCTATAATTGCCTATATAACCGGCTCCATTATCACCTAATGCATTTTTGACTTCAACTAGATGTTGCTCAGGAACATATACAACTAATTTTATAAGCGTTTCATGGTCAAAAGGTACTAAAACTTGCGTGTTTTTAATAGCTAATTGATTCGCTAACATATCATTTACACCACCAAAAGCAATATCTAAATTGGTGTGTGCTGCATAGACAGAAATATCATGTTGGATTAACTTTTTAATTGTTCTCCCTTTAGCTTGATCGAGATTAATTTGCTTTAACGCTTTAAATAACATCGGGTGATGAGCAATAATCAGGTCAATTCCTTTTTCGACTGCTTCATCAACCACATTCTCTAACACGTCTAGCGTAACCATTACTTTTTCTACTTCTTTATGCATTGATCCAATTTGAAGACCTACATTGTCCCAATCATAGGCAAGGTCTTTTGGTGCCATATCTTCTATTACATCTATAACATCTTTCACAACAATCGATTTAGTCATATGTTAAAACCTCCTCAATCATTTCTATTTCATGTTGAAACAGTTGAATTTTTTCAAAATTAACGTCTTTCGCTTGATGCATTTGCTTGATGACTCGCTCAAGCTTTTCTCTCTCTCCATACCACTTTTCTTGAAACACCGCATTTTTTTCTTTCAATAAATATGGTCCGAATAATAACGAAGATTCAAGACGCATTCCTTCATAAGGTATGGTTGCATCTCCTTTGTCAGCTACCAAAATCTCATAGATATGACCATCTTCTTTTATTATTTCTTCGGCAACCAAGCAATAACCATTTTCATAAAACCATTCTCTAACAGCGTGTGCATCTACATTTGGTTGGGCAATAATACGTTTGACATTCCTAATTCTTTCTTGTCCACGCATTAGTATCGATCGTATTAATGTTCCTCCCATACCAGCAATAACAACTTGATCAATGTCCTGGTCATTGATAACTTCTAGACCATCTCCTTTGATTACCTGGATCTGATCTGTTAAATGAAAATCAGCGACGTTTTTTTTAGCGCTCAAATAAGGTCCTTCATTTATTTCACCGGCGATTGCAGTTGCTCCTTTGTCCTTAGTACATACAAAACAAGGTAAATAAGCATGATCACTACCTATATCAACAAAATTTGCTTGATTAGGTAAAAAACCTGCAATAGTTTTCAATCGTTTTGAAAGTATGCTTTCATTCATATCAGGTACTCCTTATTCATCTGTTAATCCAATCTAAAATAGTAAAAATAGCAAACTGCTAACAAAACCAACAAAGCCAACACTAATTAGGAGTATACGTTTTTTCATCGTTCCAATCAATAGCCACCCTAACAACTGTATCATTGCGACACCATTTATTAAGCCTGATTGCTCAGTTAACTGCTGCAAGATCCCGATAGAAACCATAAGAAGTGTTAGTAACAAAACGAAAAAAGAATATGCTTCTAAATACTGAATTCTTTGCTTTACAACATAATACATACTTAAACTAAATACTACCATTAAAATTCCAAAAGAAACTTGCAAATTGATTTTTAAATCAGTAAAATATAATACAATAAATGTAACAGGTAAAATAAAAATGTTTGCAATAAAAAGTAGCACATGTTGCAACCGTATTTTATGTGTATCTATTACGGTATTGCTTACTGACTCTAGCTCAGTAACATCCCCTTGTGTATACAAGGCTAACAAATAATCGCAGTATTTTTCTGGTAATAAATGGTTTTCTTTCCAATAATGGATTTCTTTTATAATAACTGATTTTTTTTCGTCTGACATGGTTAACACCTCAGTCTATTTTGCATAAGCTACTAACAAACACAACTAATTATTAATAAAAAAAGACACAGTCAACATGCCCAACCAATCTAAACTAATTGGAAGCAAGAGACTGAGCCTTATGTTTATTTTTTATTCAAGAAAATCCTTTAATCGTTTGCTTCGACTAGGGTGACGTAATTTGCGCAATGCTTTTGCTTCTATTTGCCTAATTCGTTCACGCGTCACACCAAATACTTTCCCTACTTCTTCTAACGTTCTCGTACGACCATCGTCAAGACCAAAACGCAATCGAAGTACATTTTCTTCTCGGTCAGTTAATGTGTCTAGTACGTCTTCTAACTGTTCTTTTAATAATTCATAGGCAGCATGATCAGAAGGAGAAGTAGCTTCTTGGTCTTCAATAAAATCTCCTAAATGCGAATCATCTTCTTCACCAATTGGAGTTTCTAACGATACAGGTTCTTGAGCAATTTTCAAGATTTCTCGTACCTTCTCTGGGGTTAACTCCATTTCTGCTCCAATTTCTTCAGGTGTTGGCTCGCGTCCAAAATCTTGTAATAATTGACGTTGCACACGAATTAATTTATTAATTGTTTCTACCATATGAACAGGGATACGTATCGTTCTCGCTTGGTCAGCGATTGCTCTTGTGATAGCTTGTCTTATCCACCAAGTTGCATACGTACTAAATTTAAAACCTTTTCTATGATCAAATTTTTCAACAGCCTTGATTAATCCCATGTTTCCTTCTTGAATTAAATCTAAAAATAACATACCTCTACCAACATATCGTTTAGCAATACTTACAACTAAACGTAAATTAGCTTCAGCTAAACGTCTTTTCGCTTCTTCATCACCTTGCTCAATCCGTTCTGCTAAACTAATTTCTTCTGCCGCCGATAACAAATCTACTCGACCAATTTCTTTTAAGTACATACGAACAGGATCATTAATTTTTATACCCAGTGGAACACTCAAGTCATTTAAATCAAATTCCTCTTCTTTTGCAATTTGTTGCATGCTAGGGTCTTCTTCTGAATCACCTATTATTTCTATTCCTTGTTCACCTAGGTACTCATAATATTCGTCCATTTGTTCTGACTCTAGTTCGAAATTGGCTAAGCGTTCAGCTACTTCTTCATATGCTAGCACGCCTCTTTTCTTACCTATTTCTAACAATTGTTCTTTAGCTTGCTCCAGTGTCAATTCATTTTCTTTTGAACGTGATGGCTTGTTGTTTGCCATGAGTCCCCCTCCTTCCAAAACTACTTACCCTATCAATGATTAGCATTTTTAATCTTTTTTTGAATTTCTAATATTTCCATACCGATCTGCGCTGCCTTAACAAAATCTTTTTGTACTTCTGCCTTTTTTTGTTCTTCTTGTAGTTGTCTGATTGTCGCTTTATCTCCATGCTCTGCTTTAATAATACGAATATAATCTTGTATTTCTTTATCGCTAACATCGGAATGAACTGTTTCCATAGCGAGTTCAATAATATGATTTTTTATCTCTTTATTATCAATTCGCTCAATAAACTGACTAATATTAGCATCATGCCCTTCTTCATAAAAAGCGTATAAGTGCGTTACAATAATTTTATGCATGTCAATATTAAAAGAAGCACCTAGACTTTCCTGTACTTTTTCTGCAATGAAAACATCATGAAGCATATAAGTAAGTAACTGTTTTTCTGCATTATGAAAAGCTGGAAGTAATTTACTTTTCCTTTTAAAGATTGGTTTGTTTTTAGTATGGCTAGTTGCTCTATGCTTATCCTGATGACTTCCTAACTTTTTCCTACGGTTACTTATTTCTTGGATAATTGTTTCAATAGACAACTCATATTCAGTTGCTAATTCTTTCGCATAATATTCTCGTTCCATAGGTCGATTAATTAATGCAAGTTCATCTATTACTTTTTCGATATATTGTATACGATCTCCTTCTAATTTAAGATTATAATCTTTTTTAAAATATTCCATTAGAAATGATATATACGTATAACTTGCATCAATAATTTCGTGTTGAAAACGATCTGTTCCGTATTTCACAATATAAGAATCTGGATCTAATCCCTCTGGAATGGCTGTCACTTTCACATTACTACCAATATGATGTAATAATCTTGCTGCTTTGTAAGATGCATTAATTCCAGCTTTATCCCCGTCGTAACAAACAATAATTGTGTCGGCATATCGATTAAGCAAGCGTGCTTGTGACTCGGTGATAGAAGTGCCTAATGTAGCCACACCATTTGTTATACCCGCTTGAAAAGCAGAGATAACATCCATATAGCCTTCAAATAGAATTGCCTGCCTATTTTTTCGAATTGAACTACGAGCTAAATCAAAATTAAATAATAACTTCCCTTTTTGGAATAAATTCGATTCTGGACTATTAAGATATTTAGGCTCCTGATCAGTTATTGTCCGTCCACCGAATGCAACATTTTTACCAAGATGATTTCGTATAGGAAACATCACCCTACCACGAAATCGATCGGTTGTTTGATTTTGATCATTTGTTGTCAATACTCCAGCATTAACCATATGTTGCGAATGAAAACCTTTTTTATCCAAAAAACGCACAATGACATCTCTAGACTGTGGTGAATATCCTAATTGAAATTTTTTTATCATTTCATCAGTAAATCCACGTTGCAATAAATATTGATAAGCTTGCTTTCCTTCTTTCGTATGTCTCAATAGATGATGATATAATTTTGTTAACCACTCATAAGCCTTCAAATTCATTTGTTCTTCATTTGAAATTCCCTGGGCTTGTTGCTGTTGGAATCCTTCAGGTAAAGATAAACCTTTTTTATCCGCTAAATGTTGTACAGCCTGATAAAAAGTAAATCCTTCAATTTCCATAAGAAAAGTAAATACATTACCACCCTTTCCACAGCCAAAACAATGAAAAATCTGCTTGTCTTGGGTCACCGAAAACGATGGAGTCTTCTCACCATGAAAAGGACATAGTCCGAAAAAATTTTTTCCTTGTTTTTTTAATGTGACATACTCACCAATTACGTCAACAATATCATTTGACTGACGAATTTCATCGACTGTTTCCTCTGGAATATGCATTGTCATTTTTACATCACCATCATTATTATTTCTATAAAAAAAGAAGAATCCCTGCAACATTCGACATTTTTTTATAAATTAATTCGTACATTTCTTAAATACATATACATATATATATAATACCTCTGACTTAACAGAAATAAACCTACCCATCTACTTATCCTATTAACGCATGATGTATCTATGAGACATTTTTTTCACAAATACTAATTATAATACAAAAACATTAAAAATACTATAAAAAAGTTTCACCACAAAAACGTCATAAAACAACGCAACAAGCGAATTATTTCTATCACTTGTTACGTTGTTAATCAAATTGGTGTTTGCATTTGCAAGATGAGGTTAGCTGTTTCTTCGACTGCTTTATTTGAAACATCAATAACTGGACAACCTATACGGTTAATGACGGATTGGAAAAACTCTAACTCGAAATCGATTCGTTCAAAAGTTGCATAACTCGCTTCTTCTTTTAAACCTAATGACTTAAGCCGCTCTTTTCTTATATCATTTAATTTTTCTGAGCTTATTTTAAGACCTACACATTTTTGAGGAGCCACTTGAAACAACTCAGCTGGTGGTTTTACCTCAGGAACAATCGGAACATTTGCGACTTTAAAACTCTTTAATGCTAAATATTGCGACAGCGGAGTTTTAGATGTTCGAGATACACCTATCAGTATTATATCCGCTTGTTCTATCCCTCTAGGATCACGTCCATCATCAAACCGCACTGCAAATTCAATTGCTTCCACTCGTCTAAAGTAGGCTTCGTCTAACTGATGAACAAGTCCAGGCTTCAATTTAGGTTTTTGTTGGAAATATCGTTCCATCCCTTCTAGCATTGGTCCAATAATATCGATTGATTCAACATTTAACTCTAATGATTTTTGTGTCATGCATTGGCGTAAAATAGGATTGACTAATGTGAAACCAATAATTGCATTATCTTTGGCAGCTTTCTCCACAACTTCTTCAAGTTTCATAATATTTTCTACATAAGGTATTCGTATAATCTCATATTCAACCCCATTTATAAACTGGGATAAAGCCGCTTTAATTACTTGTTCTGCGGTCTCACCTACTGAATCAGACACTAAATAAATGATTGGTTTCATTTATAATCCTCCAACTTATTAGGAACTTACTTGTTGTTTCCATTCAATAATACTTAAATCAGCAAACTGGTAAATTAAATTAGCAACATCCTTTAATAAGGAAATTCTATTTTGTTTAATTATTTCATCCTCAGTCATAACCATTGTATGTTCAAAGAATGCATGAACCGTTTCAGTTAGTTTAGTTAATGTGTCCATCGACTGTTCTGCTTGTAAAGCACGGAGTTGATTTGTCAATGTTGGTTTAATTAACTGGTACTGATCATAAAGCTGTTGTTCATAGTCATTCTCAAATAAGCTGGAATCAACACCGGTATATTCACCTTTTTTCGCGATGTTCAAAATGCGAACAAGTGCTTCTTGTGTTTGTTTAAAATGAGAATCATGTTTTTTCAATGCTAACACTTTAGCTTTATTGTAAGCAAAAGAAATATTACCTATCCCGTTTGCAAGAACTGCATGAATAATATCTTGCTCATTTGTTGCTTCTTTAAGAAGATATGAAGCACGTGCATAGAAGAAGGAACGTATATGTTCTTCAGTTATTTCGTCTGATTCCGTTTCGATATCTAACGATTGGAAAACTTCTTTCGTCACTTTTAATAAAGTTTCAACTGAAACATCCCATTTTTTTTCATGTAGCATTCGTAACACACCAATCGCTTGCCTTCTTAATGCATATGGATCTTGTGACCCGCTAGGAATTAATCCAACAGAAATACACCCGACTATAGTGTCTAATTTATCAGCAATGCTAACAATGGATCCTTCTACCGTACTTGGTAATGCACCACTAGTAGATAGCGGCATATAATGTTCATTAATTGCTCTAGCTACTCGTTCATCTTCACCAAAAATACGTGCATATTTTTCACCCATAATTCCTTGTAGCTTAGTAAATTCATTTACCATATTTGAAACTAAATCAAATTTGCTAATCTCTGCCGCACGAATGGCATTTCGTTTAGTAACTTCATCGACTTCAAGTAACCCAGACAACTTATCAGTAAGTATAGTAACACGATTTACTTTATCAGCAATTGTACCAAGCTTTTCTTGAAAGACCATTCGAGCTAATTTTTTATTATTTTCTTCAATCGACTGTTTCTGATCTTCTTCGTAAAAAAACATCGCATCGGATAGTCTAGCTTTTAATACTTTTTCATTACCTTTTGCAACTAGATCAATGTGATTTTCATCACCATTTCTGACTCCAATAAAATATGGAAGTAATGCACCGTTATCATTTAAAACAGGAAAATAGCGTTGATGCTCCTTCATAGAAGTAATTAACACTTCATCCGGAATAGTTAAATATGTCTCATTAAATGTCCCAAAAAACACAGTTGGGTATTCAACTAGTTGTGTTACTTCTTCTAGCAAATCATTATCTTTCAGAACATGCCAACCTTCCTGTTCTTCAAATTGCTCTATTTGCTCCATAATATATTGTTTTCTTTCGTTACTTTCAACCATTACAAATTGATCTTTCAATACTTTTTTATATGCTAGAGGACTATGAACCGTTATTTTCCCTCCTAAAAATCGGTGGCCATACGTTACGTTTGAAGTCGTAACACCAGCAATTTCAAATGGAATAACTGAGGAATCATTTATAGCGATTAGCCATCTGATCGGACGAATAAAACGCAAACTTTTATTTGCCCAGCGCATATTTTTCGGGAAATGCAATTGTAAAATAACTTCTTTAAAACCAGGTAATAGCGCTTCAGCTGTAGCTCCTTCAATATACTTGTTTACAAACACATATTCTGTCCCTTTTACTTCTTCAAAATAGATATCAGCTACAGACCTTTTTTGTCCTTTTGTGAAACCAATTGCTGCTTTTGACCAATTTCCTTCTTGATCTAAGGCTATGCTTTTGGCTGGCCCTTTTACTTTTTCAGATTGATCTGACTGCTTTGTAGCTAACCCTTCTATTACAACTGCTAATCTTCTTGGTGTAACAAAAGTTGTGATTTTTTCATATGGTAACCGAATTGACTTTAACCAATCAATTGTTTTTTGTTCCAACTGTTTTTCTGTATCTGTCAAAAAACGAGCAGGCATTTCTTCTAAGCCAATTTCAAATAAAACATTAGTTGTTGTCATGCTGATTGCCTCCCTCTTTTAACATCGGAAAACCTAGTCTTTCACGCTCTGCCACATATAATTTTGCTATTTTTCTAGCTAGCTTTCTTACACGCCCAATATAACCGGTACGCTCTGTTACAGAGATTACGCCTTTTGCATCAAGTAAATTGAAAGTATGTGAACATTTCAACACATAGTCATAGGCAGGAAACACAAGCCCTTTCTCCATAATACGCTTCGCTTCTTTTTCATACGTAGTAAATAGTTCAAACAGCATATCAGCATCTGATTCTCTAAATGTATAAGTGGAATGTTCGAGTTCTGGCTGGAAAAATATATCATTTACAGTGACACCATTTGTCCATTCTAGATCAAATACATTCTCTTTATCCTGAATATAAGAAGCAAGCCTCTCTATACCATAGGTGATTTCAGCAGAGACTGGCTTTGCTTCTAACCCACCAATTTGTTGAAAATAGGTAAACTGTGTAATTTCCATTCCGTCTAACCACACTTCCCAACCTAGACCCGCAGCTCCTAATGTTGGGTTCTCCCAATTGTCTTCAACAAAACGGATATCATGCATGAGTGGATCAATCCCTAGCTTTTTAAGAGATTCAAGATATAATTCTTGAATATTATCAGGAGATGGTTTCATAATGACTTGAAACTGATGATGTTGATATAAACGATTCGGATTTTCTCCATAACGACCATCCGCCGGTCTTCTTGAAGGCTCAACATAGGCCACGTTCCAAGGTTCTGGTCCTAGACTTCTAAGCAAAGTCATTGGTGACATAGTCCCTGCTCCCTTTTCCACATCATATGCTTGCATTAATATACAATTTTGATCAGACCAATGCTTTTGCAAGGTTAAAATCATTTCTTGAATATTCATCTACTTGCCTCCATTTATTTAAATTCATTTCTCTTATTTGTTAGTTTCTAAAAGTCTCTTTTTATTTTTTCTAAGTAATATATCCTTAAAAACATCCGGTTCTCTGTCAAATATGATGGTATGATTTTCACTTCATCATCACTTTTATTAGATGTGTACTATAAATAATGCATATGCTTGATCACCGGGGGGAAAATGCATGTGTTTTTTTCTTCAGTTGAAGCCTTGATAGAACAGAGGATACCACCACATTTAGTATAGAGCCAAATATCGGGCTATCCAACATATAAATAAAACCCCGTCCCTATACTTCAATACTCTCGAAGTATAGGGACGGGGATTCCCGCGGTTCCACCCTATTTGTCATTCATCGAATAACCACTTTTTCACAATTGCTCCAGAACGCCTTCCCTTTAAACTCTATGTTCAGCTCCCACCATCACTGAACTCTCTAAAATAGAAAAAAATAAAGGTACTACTTTCTATCTGCACAATACATGTCATTTTCTATTTATGATCATAAGTTAAAACATATCGTTTGTCAAGAAATTGAACTAGTTATAAATACAAAAACAATATAAATCATGCAGTTTATAATAGAAAAAATGTATCTATTCCCTTCTTCCGAAGATGAGGAAGAATTCTAATCATCTTAGGTACGGGATTTTTCATATCACTACAATTCATAACAATGCAACATTTGCAAACAATGTTCAATAGAAATCTTATTGTATATATTCTTTTACAATGAATGAATTGATTGCTTCACGTTTTTTAAGTAACCACTCGGTTTCTCTTGGATATTGTTTAAATGTGATTGGCTGTTCTAATTCCTTTTCTAAAAACTTGATCACACGTTCTTTCCCAATTTTATCTTCCAATAATTCTAAGGCACGAAGATCTTGTAAGGCTTCGTAAAACACCTCTAGACGTATTGATTCAACCGGTCCTTCTTCTCCTGGATAAACCAAAAATGCATCACCTGATGCAAAAGCATAACCACCATCCGTGTTTTCATATGGATTGATTCTTTTTTTAGCGTATTGTGTAAGCCAAAAATTGTACCCCCAATGCAAGAATCCTTTAATGTCATATTTAAACAATTGTAAGCCGATCACTCTATTTCTTGCAGATGAAAAAGCAAAAAAACGATTAGAAACATCTTTATATTGTGCACAACAGTAATACACCCATAAGTCATCCACTTTATTCTCAATAAATGGTTCAATATGGTCATTTGCAGGGATAGGTCGCTTCATGTAACCCCTTTCATAAAATTCATAATCTGACAAAGCATCCATAATTGGAAAGTTTGCTAAATATTTATGAACGATAGCACTCGCTTTTTGATATGATTCTATATATTCAAGTGTTGGTTCATCTGATATATGAAAATATACATAGTCTTCTAAGTTTTGCTCTTTTATAAATTCCACTAACTGCGGAAGAAATTGTGAAAGAAATTGGCTATATTCCTCCCCTGCTGCATCTGTATCCCAACCAAAAATTTGATGTTTTTTATCATTTATGTTCACAATAATCTTCGGAGCATGCTTCGCTCCCCACTGCGTGAAAAAATGAGAAAATTCATAGTATTTAATACCATGCTTTTTACACATTACAATCCAATCTTTTAGTTTAGAAAAATCAAATTCATAATGTGTATCCATTTTTTTTATATCAATTAGTTGAACTGTGAGACGTTCTCCTCCTACTTCCGTATCAAGCGGTGGTGTAAACAACGGTGTATAGATCATATTCATGCCATGTTTAGCAGCAGTATGTATATATTTATCCATCCATTCCCAATGCTTGTCACTAAAAACTTCCACATCATACTCTAAAGCTAAGGAATCAGCGTGAAACCACTCCGTATGAATAAGCTTCTGTTCAGGTAAAGACACAGGAATAACGTCTAATTTAAACGTTTCTTCCCCAAGGTGCTGACCATTTTTCATTTTAAAAGCTATTTTTATGTTGTGAATACCTGCGGGCACTTGTTCATTTAAATAAACTGTTACCCATATAGACCGCCATTGATTAGGTAACCCAACTAAACCTTCGTCCTGAATAGGATAGAGCGGATCAGGATATAACCCTGGTGTTACACGCAACATATCGTCATCATGATCATGATAGATCGGTAATTCGGAAGGGGCAAGACCGACAAATCTTAATGTGATCAGATCTCGCAATTCTGATTCCACTTCAATCAAAATTTGATTAAATAAACTTTGGTTATTTCGAAAGGCAACTTGAAAGGAATAGGTTTCGTTTATAAGTGCTGATGCCTTATGAAACGATTTGCATGACAATTCCTCATCTGGGAATACCTTCTCTAGTGAACTAATACACTTGGTTTCCAATACACGCTTAAACTCTATCAATTAGATCCCTCCTGATTATTTTTTAAGTACTTCATCTAATACAATAAAAAACACCTCATCTTTTTTGTAAAGTGTATCAAGTTCAATCACTTTACATAAGAGGTGCTATTCACAACAATAATTTCGCACTTTTTTATTTTATTTTTTGTCATATATTAGTGAGCTCATATCGTTTGAGACGTTATGGTAATAGTATTCAAAAAGAACTAGTTAATGGATATTTTGTTTTTGACATTGACAAAATGAGCGCTTTGTTCAAAAAAACTAAACCACGATACGTTAATATGTTGACCATCTCACTCATTCATCTCGATCATACCAGTCTGAAAAGAAATGCATTTGTTTTAAAAACTTTTTCGTTTTTAGAAAAAAACTACCATATTGCTCATAATACACTTCAATCAGTTGTTTAAGGATTAGCTTATTTTCATTTTTTACAGAAATATTACCAACTTGTTGAAGATCTACTTGAGAAAAAATTTGTAACAATTTAGTTAGTTTTTCGGATAAAGAGACTGCATGATTATCCAAATATTTGCATTTACTACAAAGAAAACCACCTTCTTGAATCGAAAAGGCATACGTACTTTCTTTTCGTTCACAATGCACACATTGACTTAGCACTGGGGCAAAACCTGCTTTTTTAAATAGTTTCAATTCATACATCATCATAATAATATCCGAGTCTTTGTTTGCTTCGATTGCTTGAAGAGAAAAGAAAAATTGCTCGTATAGGTAACTTTCAACCACTTGTTGATCAAGGGTTTTTTCAGTTAACTCTGCTAAATAACTCGTATAAGCCGTCTTTACAATATCTTCTCTTATTTTACGAAAAGAAAGAATGACCTCGCCTTGCTGCATCGTTCCAAGGTTTTTCCCTGTCTGTATTAAGAACACGCCATGGATAAAAGGCTGTGTAATGGAAGCCATACGACTGTTAGGCTTTTTTGCTCCACGAGCAATACAAGCAATTTTTCCTTTTTCCCTTGTAAACAATGTAACAATCTTATGTGTTTCCCCATAATCTTGGGTACGTAAAATAGTCCCTTCTAGTTTCTCAAACAATCGTTTCACCCTATCCCTTATCTCACTACAAAAAAATCATATAAACATTATATTCTTTGATCATATTCTTTAATTACTTCTCTAAATTGTACTAACGCACTTTCATTATACACTGCTTCTATTTCTTTCATTAGTAAATAGGTTTCAATGTTTCCTGTCTTAGTGAATATTCTCCATGACAAATCGATCACAAGAAACCCCACCTTTCCATTTTATAAATGATTTATTATTTAATGATACATCTAATTTCTATCATTGTTCATTCACTTATAGAATTTCCATAACCTAATAAAGCATGTGTTTTAAAATTTACCATGTGTTAATATTCTTCTTCACTAAAACCATAAGCCTGTAAAAGCTGAGAGCGGTTACGCCAATCCTTTTGTACTTTTACCCAAAGTTCTAAAAATATTTTTGTACCTAATAAGCTTTCTATATCTTTTCGTGCTTTTGTACCGATTTGCTTTAACATTGTTCCTTGCTTACCAATCACTATTCCTTTTTGCGAATTTCTCTCCACTACTATGGTTGCTTGAATACGTACTTTTTCATTTTCTTTCTTTTCGATTTGATCAATGATCACCGCTATCGAGTGTGGTATCTCCTCACGAGTCAATTCAAGTGCTTTTTCTCTAATCAACTCACTCATTATAAAACGCTCTGGATGATCAGTTACTTGATCTTCAGGATAATATTGTGGGCCTTGTGGCAAATGCGTTTTCAATACTTCCAACAAATGAGATACATTATTACCTTGTAAGGCGGATATAGGAACAATTTCTTCAAATGGATACTTGTCCTTGTACTGGTCAATTAATTTAAGTAATTTGTCTGGATGTATTCGGTCAATTTTATTAATAATTAAAAAAACAGGGTTGTTCACATTTTCCAATCGATCGATAATATACTGATCTCCTCGGCCAAACCCTTCTTCTGCATTAATCATAAACATAATAATATCTACTTCGTTTAGCGTGTTCTCTGCTAGCTTAACCATAAAATCACCTAATCGGTGTTTTGGTTTATGAATTCCTGGTGTATCAATGAAAATAAATTGTGCTTCTTGTTGTGTTAAAACTCCTTGAATCGTATTTCGTGTAGTCTGCGCTTTGTCACTCATAATCGCAATTTTTTGTCCAATTACTTTGTTAATAAACGTAGACTTTCCTACATTTGGTCGACCGATAATTGTGATAAATCCAGATTTATATGCATGCTCCATGATGTTTCCTCCAGTAATGTGTTTCTAAAATTATTTTACTATATCTTTAAACCGATTTCACACATTCGACAAAAGTTCTCAAATATCTACTTGTCATTCAATTTCATTATTAATACATTGCTATCAGTTTAGGTAAAAATATGATACAACCAATTACAACTGCGATACATGCAGCGATAAAAACAGTGCCAGCCATCATATCTTTCATTCTCCCAACTAATGGATGTCTTTCAGGTGCCAAATAATCCAATAAATGTTCAATCACTGTATTTAACATCTCAGTTACCATAACTAATCCACTGACAAAGATAACGATCGTCCACTCAAGTCTTGAAATTTGTAATAACAGACTTAGAACAATAACGGATATAAAAGCAATGCCATGAATACGCAGGTTCCATTCAGTAGAAAATGCATATCGAATCCCGTCTAAGGCATACTTTAAACCAATATGCTTCTTTTTATTACCTTGATAGTCCGAACGCATTTAACAATTCCTCTTGTCTAGTAAACATCGCCTTTTCATCATTTTCGTTCATATGATCATACCCGAGTAAGTGGAGAAAACCATGTAATGCTAAAAATCCTAGTTCTCTTTCTAATGAGTGATTATATTGATCAGCTTGTTCTTTTGCCATATCAATCGAAATAACGATATCTCCTAAAATAATTGGCAAATCTTCTCCAATTATTTTTATTTCTCCCTCTCCTGTTTCTTCAAGTGCAAAAGATATTACATCAGTAGGTCGATCGATTTGTCGATAATTTCGATTAATTATTTGAATTTCCCTATTATCTACGAAGTTAATTGATATTTCAGCTTCTTGCGTAATATTTTCACGTTCTGCTGCAAAGCTAATTAGTCGTTGTATCATATCAATGTGAGATTCATTCACTTGATTTGTTTGATCATGGAAATCGATATGCATTTATAACTCCTCCTTCAATTTCTTATCATCCGGATATTGAATTCTTGAATGATATATTCCATTTAACGTTTCACTAATTGTAATTTTAACCATTTCTAATTCATTAAAAGTCAATGAACTTTCATTTAACTGACCATCTGTTAGTCTAACATGAATAATATTTTCAATCATCTCGTTAATTTTATCTTTTGATGGGGCATCAATTGAACGTACAGCTGCTTCAATAGAATCACAAATTGAAATAATAGCTGCTTCTTTTGTTTGTGGCTTAGGTCCTGGATAACGATAATCAGACTCTGCTACGTCTTTGTATGTTTCTTTTGCTTGATAATAAAAATACTTCAGTAATGTCGTGCCATGGTGTTGTTTAGCAATATCAATAATTTCTTTAGGCATATTATACTTCTCTAACATCTTTGCGCCATCATAAGGATGTGACATAATAATCGACGCGCTTTGGATTGGCTCAATAAATTGATGAGGGTTTTGTATACCTATTTGATTTTCTATAAAATAATGTGGATATTTTGTTTTTCCTAAATCATGATAATAGGATGCTACCCTTGCAAGCAAACCATTTGCTCCAATTTTTTCACACGCTGCTTCACTTAAATTCGCCACCATCACACTATGATGATACGTCCCTGGCGCTTCAACTAAAATTTTACGTAATAATGGATGATTCGGGCTTGCTAATGTTAACAGTTTCGAATCAGACAAAATACCTAATCCAGATTCTAAAAATGGTAAAATGCCAATCGTTAATGCACAAGCAATTAAAGCAGCCATTAAACCATAGCCTCCATATTGCAAAAGGGAGATCCATTCATATTTTTCAAAAGAAAGAAAGAAAAACATACTAACCATGCTTACATTGACAATAGCCATGCCAATACTTGCTTTTAGTATAGTGGTTCGATCTTTTATCGAGTGTACCATAACAATACCAGCAAGTTGTGAGGCAATAAAATATAATGCAACTTCAGAATTCAGTGAACCCGGAATTTGCCCGTTAAAAATTAGACTACCTATGAAAGAAAAAATCAAAGCAAATTTAATTGCTGTCTTCTCTCGAAATAATAACTTTAATAGCATGACACCAATCGGTACAGGCAATAAATAGTATAACGGGTTGCTAGAGCTAGTGTAATAACTGGCGAATTTCATCATAGCTATCATCAATAAACTAATAACGACAATAGCAATTAAAGAGCGTAAATTTAAACCTACCTCTTTATTTAATTGAACAAACTCATGAAAAATAAAACTTACAAATAATATAACAAGTAAGATTAAACCAATAACTGGGTAAAAATTACGGTTCGTGTTAAGTAATCCAACAAGCTCTAACTTTTCGTAAATTTCGTTTGTTATCGTTTGTCCTTCTTGTACAATCACTTCACCAGCTCGTATCATGACAGGTTCAATATTATTTATTGCTTGTTTTTCTGCTTCTTGTGTCTTATCAACTGAGAAAAATGAATTCGCTACCAATGTAAATGAACCGATGTCTTCTAGCGCTTGCTTTATATCACTATTTAGGCTTGAAAATCGCAACCTATCATTAAACCGTTTAATTGCTTGATCTACTTCTTTTGTTCGTATGCCATCATTAAAAATATTGTATAGTGTCGTTCTCAATAATTCTTTTGCCACCGATTGATCTTTTTCACTCATCTCCAATAAAACAGAGAGTGTTTGCTGATCTACTTCTGCAACAATTTCAGAACTAAGTATTTGTTGTAAATCCTGCACATGATCAGACAATGATTCTTCTTTTTCCTCAGATTGGTTTGATTTAATCGTTGCAATTGCATCGAATAACTCTTCTATATAGCCCATTCGCTCATCAATCGTATCCGTGGAAATATAATAACGATCTTTCACTGATTGAATGGCTTCTCTACGTCTTTGTTCTGTTTCTTTCTTATCTTCTATTGTTATCGGTGACCGTATCGTTTCTTTTGCATTATTAAATCGTTCGATTTCAAACGTTTCTGTGAAAACGTTTGATAACATGAATATAAAAAATAGACCTCCAATTAAAAAACTCGATAAAATCATAGACATCGGCTTATTTAATGAACCGATGGATTGAAATATATTTCCCCACTTTTCTTTCATCAATATTCCCCTTTTCCAGCTACTACACTGTACAAGATAGCTACCGAATGTTTAGTAGGAATCCTTCTATTTATTGTCACTTTTATCATACACTGATTTAAACTTGATGTATATACTTAGTTAATTGTTTTGAAGAAAAGACATATCACATGAATATAAAAAACCTTATAATTATCGAATTATAAGGAAGAGAAACAGAATACCTTGTCCCTGTTATTATTGCTAACTTAGAAGGAAGGATTCTGATATGTTTTATGCCATATGATTACTATCAGATGCTTCAAAGGCATCAATTATTTTTTGGACAAGTGGATGTCGGACAACATCGGTTTGTTGAAGATATATAAATGAAATACCAGAAACGTCATTCAGTTTAGATTCTACTGTTTTCAAACCAGATTGTACCCCTTTGGGTAAGTCGACTTGAGTGATATCACCAGTGATCACCATTTTTGAACCAAAACCAAGACGCGTAAGAAACATTTTCATTTGTGCATGCGTTGTATTTTGTGCTTCATCTAATATGACAAAAGCATCATCTAATGTTCGCCCTCTCATATATGCCAAAGGAGCAATTTCAATTGTCCCTCGTTCTATCAACCTCAACGTGTATTCTACTCCTAATAAATCATGGAGTGCATCATAAAGCGGTCGAAGATATGGGTCTACTTTTTCTTTTAGATCACCAGGCAAAAAACCCAAGCTTTCTCCAGCTTCAACAGCTGGCCTAGTTAAAATGATACGTTTTACATTACCACTTTTAAGCGCTTGGATAGCCATTACTACAGCAAGGTACGTTTTTCCGGTGCCAGCAGGACCAATTCCAAAAACTAAATCATTTGCTTTCATTGCATTAACATACTTACGTTGTCCTAACGTCTTAACACGTATAGGTTTACCTTTGGCATTTTTAATGATTTCATCTTCAAAAAGCGTTTCAAATTGATGTATCTTTCCTTTTTTAGCGAGTTCAACAGCATAAACAACATCTCTTTCAGAAATGGTTAGTCCCTTTCTGATTACTTTTAAGAGTGCATTTAAAATTTCTTGAATAACATTAACCTCTTCTTCATTGCCAGAGATACGAACTTGCTCTCCTCTAGTAATAATAGAAACCTGTAATTGTTGTTCAATTTGTTTCAGAAACTTATCTTCAGTACCGAATAATGTAAGTGCTTCGTTAGGATCGTTAATTTCTAAATCAATAAGGTGTAATGCTTCCGACATAAATTAATCTCCTTGAGACAGATCTTGTATTTTCGCTATGTTTTCCCTTACGGTAAAGTATAAGCGTAGTTTCACTTTACCACTCTCAGCAGTTTCATGCAAAATTTTCTCCTTTTTTATTTCCGCATCGCTTCCTAATTGCTGTTGTAAATTTTTTTTCGCTTGTTCAATACCTATTTTCTTCACTTCTTCCTTTGTTCGTTTTTCTTGTACATGTTCTCTTTCATACACTTCCTTTTTAATTATATGTATGGGTAATTTCCATTGAAAAAAGTGAATTGAGCGTTTCTCTATCTCGACTTGTTGATCAGTATATTCCTCTTCAAAAAAACCCCATATAGGTATAGAAAAATTGGCTACATTAAAATAATATTTGTTTGCTGTTTCACCAGTTAGCACATGATAATCCGCTTCAATAGGAATAGTAACATTAGATTCATACCATGTGCTTGCATAGATTTCTGCTGTCGCAGCTATCTGATTATGGCGCTTCTTTTGATCTTTATTCTTTTCTTTTTTCACTTCTTCTTCACTTAACGTCCCTGCAACTAAAATATCCCCTTTATTTACATAATCATTTACCGAAACCATTGGACGACCTTTGGATACATACATATCGGTAATCACCCCATTTTTCGCTGCTACAATATGACGTGGTGAAGCGTCTTCTTTCTCCGATATTTGAGTTTTCTCTACGCCTTCTAATGCATAAGTTGTCCCATTTTCTTTAACACCTATCCATAATAATTCAGGTATTTCGTCCAATAACAGTTGCTGCATTTCTGTTACCGAGCGAATTGAAAATTTCAACTTCCCTTTGTACACGCCATTTTCGTTAAGTGTAATGCGTATTTGTTTTTCTAGTTCTGGTCTTACACCTTGTACGTCAATGCTCCATACCATATTAGATAAAAATAACACTAAAAAAAAACTAGCTGTTAACCCTAATATTAAGGGAAGATTATTTGTCGTTTGCTTAAACAGAAAAGGGAGTCCATTCTTTTTTATGAAATATACTTTAAATCGTGTTTGTTTTCTTAATCTTCGCATTTTTTTAATATCTTTAATGTAAATATTACCCGTACAAGTTGTTTGATCGATTTTTTTTATATTCCAAGCATTGATATGATGTCTGACACATAAGTCAAAGAATAGCTCTGGATGATACCCTACTATCTTCAATTGAACATAACCTTGTAACCATGTGGCCTGAATCTTATTCATATTCCATCCCCCAATAGTTTGACTACTGTTCGTTATTGTCACTATTCACAAATCGAATAGCGTAAATGGTTCCCTCAATAAGTATTTCTTCTGGCAAAAGTGTTTTTATGACAAAATCTTGACCTATAATTTTCAATATTCCTTGCTCCATCTTTAATTGTATTTCTTTATCTTTAAAAATAATTAAACCTCGATGATTTTCAATATAAGCATGAAACTGACCAATTGTTGTAATTCTTGGTAGCTCTAACACGGTATCAGAAGGTAATTTAAGATGATGTATTAACCAATTACTAAAACGTTGTTGCCATTTATTCATCCAAATACCCCCTCCATTTTTAATATATGTATGTGGTAAAAAAACAGAACTAGGAAAATAATGAAGTGTACATGATGCTTTTATTTAATCAAGACTTGTTTATCATTCCATGTTAAGTTTTATTAACAGAAAACCCCCATACCTTATGACTGGGTATGGGGGAAGATCTTATCATTTATATATTTTTCTTTGATATGGTTTTTTGGCTCGTGGCGGGCCGAGTACTTCTGCCATAATAACACTTTCGGCTAATCCTTCTTTAGAAATATTTTTACTAATAGAGAAAGAAGTTTTTCTTTTATTAACTTTAACCTGCTTTCTATCTTTCTTATAAGTAGTTCTGTTTTCTACAGGTGGTAAATTAACTTGATCATAATTAATTTCCATATTAGCTTTTAAGTCATCTAACTGAGCCTGTTTTTCATCAAGATAAACATTCGTATTTTCTGGATTTGTTTCATTATCCTCTGCCTTATACTCTGCTTTCTTATGAGATGTTTGTATCTTTTTTTGATTTGGCAAAGGCATAGATGTTTTTTTGTCATCTGAGTCGTCTTTCTGCCCAAACAAACCAAACAACCCACCACCAACAGCAAATAACATTGTTAGGATGGCTACAATATCATCCATTTGCCATCGCTCCTTTTAGAAGATATCTGTTTACACGTTAAGCGATTGTAGTACTTATTCGTCATCAGAATCGTCTTCAGATAATTTACCTATTGAATCACGCATGTCAGTATCTGCATCAATATTTTTATAGTTCATATAATCCATAACACCCATATTACCTGAACGTAACGCTTCAGCCAATGCCAATGGAACGTCAGCTTCTGCTTCCACAACTTTAGCACGCATTTCTTGAACACGCGCAACCATTTCTTGCTCTTGAGCAACAGCCATCGCGCGACGCTCTTCCGCTTTTGCTTGCGCAATGTTTTTATCTGCCTCTGCTTGATCAGTTTGCAAAATCGCACCGATATTTTTGCCAATATCAACATCAGCAATATCTATGGAAAGAATTTCAAATGCCGTTCCCGCATCTAGTCCTCTATTTAAAACATTGTGTGAAATAGAGTCTGGGTTTTCTAAAACTGCAGTATGTGCTTCTGAACTACCAATCGTACTTACTACTCCTTCACCAACACGAGCAATAACGGTATCTTCACCAGCACCACCGACTAAACGATCAATATTTGCACGAACAGTGATTCGAGCTTTTGCTTTTACTTCAATCCCATCCATGGCAATACCAGCGATGAATGGTGTTTCAATAACTTTCGGATTGACACTCATTTGAACCGCTTGAAGTACATCACGACCCGCTAAATCAATTGCAGCAGCTCGCTCAAAGCTAAGTTCAATATTTGCACGTTGAGCCGCGATTAATGCATTAACGACACGGTCAACATTACCTCCTGCTAAATAGTGACTTTCTAGCTGATTTGTATTCACATTGATTCCAGCTTTGTGAGCTTTAATCAATGGATTAATAACACGAGCAGGTACAACACGTCTTAACCGCATTCCTACTAAAGTGAAAATACTTACTTTTACTCCTGCAGCTAGTGCACTAATCCATAACATTACTGGAATAAAGGTAAATAGTACAGCAATTGCTATAATGATAATACCAATGATAACCAAAGATATAATTTGATCTGGTCCCATAACTCAATTCCTCCTATGTGTTTTTCATTTCTCTTACAACAATTCTTGAACCTTCTGTTTTGATTATTTTTACTGGCTGTTGGCTAGCGATATACCCCCCCTCTGTGATAACATCAAGTCGTTCTCCTTCAAATATAGCTGTTCCTGATGGACGAAGTGGTGTGAGTGCTATGCCTTCTAATCCGATTAATTCTAATCGATTTACTGAAGAAACATATCCTTTTTCTCTTGTTGTGGCATCACTAAGAATAACATGTCTAAAAATACCTTTTTCCAACCCCATTAATTTATACAATAATATAGCTGTAATAACAGCTACCACAAATGCAATTGCAATGCTTACACTCATCATTCCTACATCAGGTGCTGACATATATAATGAACCTACAACAGCACCAACACCTAGAGATCCGACAATTCCTCCAGGTACAAATAACTCTGCAACAATTAAAACAATGCCCAAAACTAATAAAATGATTGCTTCATATCCAGCAAATCCAGCAACAATATGTCCATAGAAAAACAAAAGAAGTGAAGCTAAGCCAATCGAACCAGGTATACCAAATCCTGGTGAATATAATTCGACAATTAAACCAATACTAGCTAATGATAATAATATCGGTACTACTGTAGAACTTGTAAAAAAACGTGCCAAAGCTTCTGAAAAGGTCACTTCTGTTTCTACAATCTCCGCATTACTAAGCCCCAGTTCATTCAATAATTCCGTTCGATGATTGACTATAGCTTCTGCATAACCAATCTCCACCGCTTCAGATGGCCCTAATGTTAAGTATTCGCCTTTTGGCGCATTATATTCAGGAAGGTCAATACTAGCATCAGCCATAGCCGCTGCATACAATGGATCTCTTCCTTTTGACTCAGCCGCACTACGCATGGCGCTTAGCCATGCTGATTGCGCTTTTTTATCTGCTGCTGATCCATCTGAGTTAATGACTCCACTAGAGCCCATCGTAGCTTGTGGCTTCATGTATATTTTATCTGTATTTAATGATATATACGATCCAGCAGACAGCGCACGACTAGTAATAAGTGATGTTGTTGGAATATCTAAATCTTGCAACAACACTGCAATATTATTCGCCGCATCCACCCGACCACCAGGAGTATTCAGTTCAAGTATGATATGATCAGCAGATGCTTCTTTCGCTTCCTTCGTTGCGCGCTTCAAAAAAGCTTCCAAACCACGTTCTACTTCTTCTTCAATCGGTATGATATATACTAATTTTCCATCTCCGTTACCATTGTCTTCAGCATGACTAATTGGCATTTGAAAACTTATCATACAGACTAAGGTCATCAAAGTTATCCAAGTAAAACGTTTCAAACTTTTCACTCTCCCTCCCTCCTTTCCATTCTTACTATTATGTACATTATCTACGCAGAATCTCAGTAAAAAGTTTCATTTAATTATATATTATAGCATAAATAGTTTCATAAAAATAATCTCCTACCACGTAAATATGATAGGAGATTATTCGTCTATAAATCATTAAACAGATTAAGACAAGTGCTTTTGAACCAGCTGCTTCACTTCAGTTCCATCCGCTTTGCCTTTTACTTTAGGCATTAAAACACCCATTACTTTACCCATTTCTTTTTTTGAAGTAGCATTGACTTCTTCAATGGTTTGCAATACAATTTTTTCCAATCTTTCACTTGACAGCTGTTCAGGCATATATGCTTGTAAAACATTCAATTCGGCTACTAATTTTTCTACAAGATCATCGCGTCCAGCTTCTTTAAATTCATGGAGGGAATCTTTTCTTTGTTTTACCTCTCGAGATAAAACAGTTACTTCTTCTTCTTCACTTAATTCGTCTTTACCAAATTTGATAGATTCATTTTGTAAAGATGCTTTAACCATGCGAATAACGCTTAGTTTTTCTTTATCTTTACTTTTCATTGCTACTTTCATATCTTGGTTTAGACGTTCTAGTAATGACATTATCGTTCTACACCCTCTTCTCGGAAAAAAAATCAAGCTTCTTCCTTTCCGTTCATGCAATTAAAATTACTTGCGCTTTCTAGCCGCCTCAGACTTTTTCTTGCGACGAACACTAGGTTTCTCATAGAATTCACGCTTACGGTATTCTGACAATGTACCCGATTTTGATACACTGCGCTTAAAGCGACGAAGAGCATCTTCAAGAGACTCGTTTTTACGAACGCGAGTTGTGTTTGACATGCTAATTTCCCTCCCTCCGAAGCATCAACAATTTGTTACGACATATGTATACGCTACACATGTCTCTTTGACATTATAATATAAGGAATTTTGTAGGTCAACTTTTTGTTTAGGCTAATCGTTGAATTCTTAACATGTTTGTCGGTGCATGTCCATATAGTTTAATTAGAGGTGAGCCATTATGGAACTTATATCTTTATTATTCGTATTTATCATGCTATTTTTTATAGGCATGCGCTTATTACAAACTGGTATGAAGTTTTATGCGGAGTCAAAGCTAACTAATTGGATTTCTACAAGTACCAATCATCTACTTGGAAGTATTATGATCGGTACAATAGCTACTGCCATTTTACAAAGCAGTTCTGTTGTTTTGATTATTACGATTAGCATGGTGACTGTTGGGATTCTAACATTTAGACAAACAATAGGAATTATTCTTGGTGCCAATATTGGTACAACCATTACTGGGGAATTACTTACTCTAGGAGATATATTTCCTTTTCATATCAGTTTATTTGCTGGAATTATATTTGTTTTTATTAATCAAAAGAATATTTTTTATATTGGATGTATTCTTCTAGGTCTAGGAAATATATTTATTGCGATGGATGGGTTCCAATCATTAATGCCCTTAATTAATGATAGTTTTTCTTTAAAATACGCATTTTCATCTGCACAAACTTATCCAGAGATGGGGTTACTCATTGGTGTTATCATTAGTGCAGTCATTCAATCTTCAAGTGCCACCTTTGCTTTAACAGCTAGCTTATTACATGAAAACATCATCACGTTAACCACCTCCATTGCAATTATGTTAGGATCGAATATTGGTACTTGTGTAACAACTTTAGTTGCCTCGATTCGAACATCAAAGCAAGCTAAATTAGTTGCTATCACACATACCATCTTTAATATATTCACCGTATTGATAGTTGTTCCTTTCTTATCACTGGTTACTTATATTGGTGGACAACTAGCAACAAATAGTGTGAATCAACTGGCTCATACTGCCGTTTTATTTAACATTTTTTCTGTTATAATTGTGATACCTTTTATACCATTTTTAGAGAAAAAAATAATATCTAAGTCACAAAAAATATAACAAGGCGTAGCAGTAAATACTTCACAGCATACACCTAGCCTAAATGAGATTTTTCCTTATAAAATTAATATAAACAGCAGAGATACGTCTCTGCTGTTTATATTAATTATTATCTTCCCATGCTTCCGGTAATATAAAGCCATCATATTTTTCTTGTGATAAAATATATTCTTCAAATTCCACTGACTCATATGCAGCGGTTAAATCTGCCGCCCACTCTGTATCTTTATCTTCTGCTAAGGTGGTAACAATAATCCGGTGCTCTAATGGTGTATCCTCTATTTTTAATGCATCGGTAATTTTCATACCAGCATCGGCAATGTAATTTCCATTCACAACACCAAAATCAACATCTTCTAAAGATACTAAAATTTGTGCTGGATCTAACACTTTAAATTCTATTTCATATTTATCTAACTCCACACTATTTAAATTAAAGTCAGTAGTCCCAGCACCTTCTTTAACTTTAACCCATCCTAAGTCTTCCAATATGCGCACTGCTCGTTCTTGATTGACAGGATCATTCGGTAGTGCAACTGTAATATTATCTTCAACTTCATCCATCGAATCATATTTAACAGAATGTAAACTTTGAGGAGCACCCGGAACATACGCAATAGGTGACATTTCCATCCCTAATTCGTCATTAATTCCTTCCATATACGCTGTGCTTTGAAATACACTTGCATCAATTGACCCTTCTTTCATCGCTGGATTAAGTTGCATGTTTTGTGAGAATACTTCGACCGTCACATCATACCCTTGTTCTTCTAAAATGGGCAAGATACTTGCACGAAATTGTTCTTCATATGTCCCCACACCAAAACCAACCACCAAATCTTTTTTCTCCTCACCTGTAGCTTCATCATCTCCACAAGCTGTAAATAAAAACAATACTCCTAAAGCAATAAATAATAGTAATTTCTTCATTTGCATTATCACCCTTTTCACATGTATTTATTTAATGTTCTCTCTTAATTCTCGAAGCGCTGCATCTGTTACATCAAATGACACGCAACAGTTTGGAACTAATAAAAATGGTTGGTTTTTCATTGTTTCTAATGCGTATTCTATCTGTTCACGAATTGATGTAACTGATGCTTCAGCGAACGTGTGATGATCTATACCAGCTACTTTTGTTTTATTCAAAGAAATATTTAGTCCTGGATTCCCTTCAGCATTTGCGTCCCAGCTAATACCTTCAATTGGATAATTATCAAATCGTTTTGGATGTGCTTGTGCACCACACGTATGCAAAATCCGTTTACCTTTACTCATTGCATTTAATACAATTAAATCGTACGGCCTAGAAAACTCATTAAAAGCTGCTTCGTCAAATAATGCTGGATGTGCAGTACCTGTCACGGCGTAAAATATACCATCAGCACCTACAGTTTCCAACTCTTTCACATAGCTTGCCATTGTTAGCGAAATTGCATGTAACGCCTTATGAACACCTGACCGTTCTTTTCTAAATAAATCTTTAATTAATAATGGGTTCTCACTACCATATACCGATTGATCAACATAAGGAGAATTACCAGTAAGAAACAACAAGATGGTTAAGGGAGAGAAAAGGGTCTGCACAATTGGTGTTTCAGGTAATGCTTTTCGTATTATGCTAACTGTTTCAAGTTGTTCTTGTAACGGAACTGATTGCTCCACATCAATCTCATTAATGTTCCATACATCCTTACTCTCTTTTACAACTGCGTTAGTTTGTTTAGGAAAAACCCATTGATAATCGTTTAAATCGTATTGATTACCGAATGCCTCCGCTAGATAAGTTGCTCGAGGATTAATTTTTATCCAATCCCAATTAAATTTATTGGCAAACTCGATTGTTGCCTCAGCTAAATCTAAAGCAGTTTGTTCTTTATCTAGGAAGTGATACCAAGCACTAACAATCGGTCGATCTGCATGTTTTCCATTTAAATGTGCCTCAAACCGGCTTTTCTTATTCCACTCAACCATATTTTAGCCTCCTAAATTAATTTCTTCTAATATAACGTGCTAATTTGTTACCCGAAGACTGAATTACCTGCACAAAAATAATTAGTATCACAACTGTAGCAACCATAGCGAATGTATCGAAGCGCTGATAGCCATAAACAATTGCTAAATCTCCAATCCCCCCTCCTCCAACGGTTCCAGCCATTGCTGTAGCTCCAATCAATGAAATTGTTGCAGTGGTTAATGAGAGAATTAAAGAACCGAATGCTTCTGGTAATAAAAAGTACCAAATCACCTGAAAAGGCGTTGCTCCCATTGATTCTGCAGCTTCAATAATCCCAGAACTTACTTCAAGTAAAGAATTCTCTACTAATCTAGCAATATACGGTGAAATATAAATAATTAACGGAACAATTGCTGCGTTAGTGCCAATTGATGAACCTACTATTATTCGTGTGAAAGGAATAATTACAACTAGCAAGATTATGAAAGGAACGGAACGAACTATGTTAATAATTGGATTTAACAATACATAAATCCAATTCATTCCTATGACACCACCTGGACGAGTGACAACGATTAAAACACCTAAAAAAAATCCGATAAGCGCCCCAATTAATAACGCCACTCCTACCATGTATAAAGTATCAATGATAGCTTGCAAAAATTGTTCTAAGGTAACATTTGTTTCTATCATTCTATTGTAACCTCCTTAATCCGAACTTTTTGTCTCTCTAAAAAATCAATTGCAGCTCGCTTTGTTCGCTCTTCTCCCTCGATTTGCACATACCAGATTGCAAGTGTCGTTTCTTGAATTTCTGCCATGTTTGTATAAATGACATTGAGGTGCAGCTGATAGTTAATTATTAATTGATGAAGAATAGATTTTGTAGCATGATTACCAACCATTTCAAGTTTGTATATATTTTTTTCGCTTTTTTCTTTTAATTTTCTTTTGATACTTGAGGGAATTTTATTGCTAATTACTGTTTGAACAAATTTTTTCGTTGTTAGCTGTTCAGGATAACCAAATACATCTAATACAGATCCAACCTCAATAACCTCTCCTTGCTCCATTACAGCAACTTTATTACATATTTGCTGAATAACCTGCATCTCGTGTGTAATTAGCATGATCGTTATGTTATATTCCTTATTTATTTTTTTTAATAATTCTAAAATTGATTGTGTTGTTTGAGGATCTAAAGCAGATGTTGCTTCATCACACAATAAGATTCTTGGATTAGTAGCAAGTGCTCTTGCTATTCCAACACGTTGCTTCTGACCACCTGATAATTCATTTGGATAACTCATTTGCTTATCTTCTAAACCGACAAACTGTAAAAGTTCATTAACTCTTGTTTTCATTTCATTTTTGTTCATTTTTTCTAAAATTAGCGGCATGGCAACATTTTGAGAGATTGTTTTCGACTCCAATAAATTAAAGTTCTGGAAAATCATACCGATTTGTTTCCTGGTGTTGCGTAACTGGTGTTTATTTAATTTGTTCAAACACTGTCCATCAACAACTACTTTTCCACTTGTTGGTTTTTCCAGATAATTCACCAATCGAACAAGGGTACTTTTTCCAGCTCCACTATAACCAATTACCCCAAAGATATCGCCTTGTTCAACTTGTATGTTAATATCTTTTAGCGCATCTATTTCTTGCCCTTCTCGATGATATTTCTTACAAATTTGTTCTAGAAGAATCATACTGTTCACCCTTTCTATACATGATATTGTGCTCTTGCGTTCAATCACATACTTGTTTTATTAGCTTAATACAGCCTAGTTTATCTAAAAGCTTAAGGTATCTGAAAGTCTTTTTGTTTCACTAGAATTTAATTTCATTTTAATTCCGATTTAATTCATCGGATTAGTTCATTTAATAATAATATATAAGTTAAAATTTAGCAATACTTAAAATTAAAAATTCTAAAAATTTTTATCTCAAATTAATTTTGCGCATAAAAAATACCACAGTTAAAAATACTGTGGTAAATAAATGTTTGATATTTAAACGGTAATTGTTTCATTTCTTGCAGGTTGATCCATCACACGAACAAATACAGCATCATTGAGTGGATACCCAGCTTGTGTTATTTTCACACGAACAATTTCTCCAATCATATCTGATGTACCTGCAAACCTTACTTTTAAATAATTATCTGTATAACCAATTAACATCGTTTTATTATTATCTGATTGATCTTGTTCCTCAGGAATAACTTCTAATATCTCTCCTTCATATTGCGAAGCATATTCTTTGGCTTGCTGATTAGAAAGTTCAATAAGTTGGTGAACACGTTCATTTTTTATATCATCATTCACTTGATCAGCCATTCTTGCTGCTGGAGTGCCTGTACGTTTAGAAAACGGAAATACGTGAAGCTCAGAATAACCTATCTCTCTTATAAAATTATATGTTTCCTGAAATTCTTCATCAGTTTCTCCAGGAAAACCTACAATTACATCAGATGTAATAGCAAGTCCAGGTAAGGCTTGCTTCATTCGATCTACTTTTTCCTTATAATAACTAGTTGAATATTTTCGACGCATTCTTTCTAATACTGTATCTGAACCAGATTGTAGTGGAATATGTAAATGCCGAACAATTTTTTCTGATTCATCTAACACTTGAATCACTTCATCCGTAATCTGACTAGCTTCTATGGAAGAAATACGAATACGTTTTAATCCTTCTACTTTATGCTCAAGATCACGTAATAAATCAGCAAAGTTATAATCCTTCATGTCTTCACCATATCCAGCAGTATGAATACCAGTTAACACGATTTCCTTATAACCCGCATCAACTAATTGTTGTGCTTGATTTAACACATTTTCAGGTTTTCTTGAGCGAAGGAGTCCTCGTGACCAAGGAATAATACAAAATGTGCAGAAGTTATTACATCCTTCTTGAATTTTTAACGAAGCACGAGTTCTATCTGAGAATACCGGAACATCCATTTCTTCGAACACACGATTTTTCATAATGTTAGATACACCATTGATTGGCAAACGTGTTTCTTGATGTTCTTTAATTAACTCAATCATTTTTTCACGATCCTGCGTGCCAACAACAATGTCTACCCCTGGAATTTCCATAATTTCTCCTGGTGATGTTTGCGCATAACAACCCGTTACACAGATTACTGCTTCTGGATTTTTACGAATCGCTCTACGAATGACTTGACGACTTTTTTTATCTCCTGTATTTGTTACGGTGCATGTATTAATTACATAAACGTCTGATTCACGATCGAAGTCAACTCGTTCATAGCCGTGCTGTTTAAAAATTTGCCAAATTCCTTCTGTTTCATAATGGTTTACCTTACAACCTAATGTATGAAATGCCACTGTAGACATTTAGATCACTCCATTTCCTCAAAATGATACGAGAGGGTAGCTAACGTATATAATCCAGCTGTTTCTGTTCTAAGTATCCTCGGACCCAAGCGAATACATGTGAAATCATTTTGTTTCAATGTAGCTATTTCTTCGTCCGTAAAACCGCCTTCTGGACCAATACAGATAAATACCGATTCACCTGTACGTATTTTTTTGTAAGCTTCATATAGTTTATCACTTTTTTCTGAGCGTGTTGTTTCTTCATATGCTACAAGCTTATGATCAAACTTAGATGCTTGTTCTAACAATTCGGAAAAACGCGTCAGCATGATTACAGTAGGTAAACATGAGCGGTGCGATTGCTCTGCCGCTTCCTTCACAATTTTACGGTATCGAAGTAATTTTTTATCAGCTTTTTTTGTATCTAATTTTACAATAGAACGAGCGCCTTGAAAAAGTAAAAAATCAACTGCGCCTAACTCGGTACCTTTTTGTAAAATTAAATCTAATTTATCACCTTTCGGAAATGCTTGAGCAATTGCCACTTTTATAGGCATTTCAACATTAGTTTCTATCCAATTCACAATGCTTGTAACAACTTGGCTTTCAGTTATGTTTGATATCTTACAAGTTGCCGATCGTCCATCTGGTCGATTACAAATAATCTGATCACCTTGTTGCATACGCATTACTCGACAAATATGGTGAAAATCATCACCTGTAATAAACACTTCGTTCGTTGTCCATTGATTTGCAGGAACAAAATAATGTTGCAAGCTGTTTACCAACTTTCTATTTTTACTTTTGAGCAATAATGCATATCCAATCTTCCATCTGATTGACCTCAATTATTCGAAAACCAGCATCTACTAACGCATGCTTCACTTGCTCCTTTTTCGCTTGTATAATACCCGATGTAATAAAAATACCTTCAGGCTTTAACAAACGGAAAGCATCCTTTTCAAAACGCATAATAATTTCCGCAAGTATGTTGGCGACAATCAGATCAGGTTTTTCGTCGATATGATCTAATAAATTATTTTGTTTCACTTGAATTTGATTGTGTACTTTATTAATCTTCGTATTGATGCGAGCAGCATTTACTGCTACTTCATCAAGGTCAAAAGCAGATACTTGATTCGCTCCAAGTAAAACCGACGCAATACTAAGTACACCTGAACCTGTACCAACATCGATCACACTGTCGTTTGGTTTAATATAACGTTCGAGCGCTTGAATACTTAACACTGTAGTTGGGTGTGTTCCTGTACCAAAAGCCATCCCTGGATCTAACTCAATAATCAATTCGTCACTAGAAACAGGAGTATATGTTTCCCAAGTAGGAGTTATCGTAATCTTTTCAGAAATTTTAACTGGTTTATAATACTTTTTCCAAGCTGTTGCCCACTCTTCTTCATTTACTTCACTTAACGTTATTTGGTTTGTCCCAAGATCAATATCATATAGCAATAAATTGTTGATAGCTTGTTTAATCTGTTCAACTGTTTCACCTAAAAAACTGTTCATAGGTAAATAAGCTTTAAGAAGTACACCTTCTTCTGGAAAGTCAATTGGATCTAATTCATACATTTCACCAAGGTCTGTAGAGCGATCTCTGTCTAACTCTTCTGAGTCTTCAATTACAACTCCACTTGCTCCTGCTTCATGTAAAATGTTCGAGATTGGCTCAATTGCTTCATTAGTAGTGTGAATACAAAGTTCAGACCATTTCAAGTGAATCAACTCATTTCTAATGATTTATTTCATTTTCATGATAACTTATCTTATTGATTAAGATATTATTCTCCTTTAAATGCCCGTTTCACTTTATTAAAAAAGGAGTCTTCATGTTCATCTGTAGGTTTGTGTCCACTAATCTCATTTAACTCACGTAATAACTCTTTTTGACGATCTGTTAAATTCGTCGGTGTGATCACACGTATTTTAACATGTTGATCACCATGGCCATAGCCACGTACATTAGGTGCACCTTTTCCTTTTAATCTGAACGTTTTTCCAGTTTGTGTTCCAGCAGGAATTTTTAGTTTTACCTTACCATGTACAGTAGGGATCTCAACTTCATCGCCAAGTGCGGCTTGAGCAAATGTAATCGGCATTTCACAGAATATATGATCACCATCACGTTTGTAAAACTCATGTGTTCTTATTTGAACAACAACATATAGATCACCAGCAGGGCCACCGTTTACACCAGGTTCTCCTTGACCAGCAACTCTAATTTGTTGACCATCATCGATTCCAGCAGGGATATTTATATGGATTTTCTTACGTTTTTTCACCTTACCTGCTCCACCACAAGTCGCACATTTTTCTGGTATGATTTTACCAGTTCCATTACACTGATTACATACGCGTTTATTCACAACACGGCCAAATGGTGTATTTTGTTCAACATTTAATTGGCCACTCCCATTACATTGACCACATGTTTTTGGCTTAGTGCCTGGCTTTGCACCAGAACCACTACATGTCTCACATGATTCATCTTTAGGAATTTCAATATCAGTTTCTTTCCCAAAAATGGCTTCCTCAAAGTTTAACACCATTGTATATTGTAAATCTGCTCCTTGTCTTGGTGCATTGGGATCTCGACGACGTCCGCCACCAAAAAACATATCAAAAATATCACCAAATCCGCCAAAGTCTTCTGCGCCTCCAAATCCACCAAAACCTTGACCTTGTGGCCCAGCATGGCCAAACTGATCATATTGTGTACGCTTTTGATCGTCACTTAGAATTTCATACGCTTCCTTTGCTTCTTTAAATTTATCCGCCGCATCATCTGCTTTATTTACGTCTGGATGATATTTTCTTGCGAGTTTTCGGTAAGCCTTTTTTATCTCGTCTTTCCCTGCCTCTTTAGAGACACCAAGTACATCATAATAGTCTCTTTTACTCACTGCACGATCACTCTCCCGACTCTTCTTTGCATAGATTTTATCATAACATTGGAACTCTGTTTTGAGCAAATTGCTTATACATGAGATGCATGATAGACATTAATCGTTTATGAAGGAAATAAACAGAGGAAAAGTCAAAGCCAAGTGAAACCTGACTTTGACTCTTTCTACAAGTTTGTGTATAACCATTTTTTAGCTTACTTCTTATCTTCCTCATCATCATTAACTTCTTCATAATCGGCATCTACTACATCATCAGCTGCTTCACCATTTTCGCCTTGTGCAGCTTGCGCTTGTTGTTGTGCTTGTTCATACAACTTCACTGACAATGCTTGTACTTGTTCTTGCAAGGCATCTTTCTTTTCTTTGATTGCATCTAGATCATCGCCTTCAAGCGCTTGTTTTAATTCATCTTTAGCAGACTCAGCTTTTTGTTTTTCATCATCAGACACTTGTTCACCCAAATCTTTGATTGTTTTATCTGTTTGGAAAACAAGTTGATCTGCTTCATTACGTAGTTCCACTTCTTCACGACGCTTCTTATCTGCTTCCGCATTCTCTTCTGCATCTCTTACCATTTGTTCTACTTCTTCGTCAGAAAGACCAGAAGAAGATTTAATTGTAATAGATTGCTCTTTGTTCGTTCCCAAATCTTTCGCGCGAACATTCACTATTCCATTTGCATCAATATCAAAAGATACTTCAATTTGCGGTACCCCACGAGGTGCTGGTGGAATATCTGTCAATTGGAAACGTCCAAGTGTTTTATTGTCTTGCGCCATTTCTCGTTCACCCTGAAGTACATGAATATCAACTGCTGTTTGGTTATCTGCAGCTGTTGAGAATACTTGTGAATGACTTGTAGGAATCGTTGTGTTACGCTCAATTAGTTTTGTTGTTACACTTCCCATTGTTTCAATACCTAATGACAATGGTGTAACATCAAGAAGAACAACATCTTTCACATCTCCTTGTAATACGCCACCTTGAATGGCTGCACCAAGTGAGACTACTTCATCTGGATTAACACCTTTAGATGGTTCTTGACCTGTTTCTTTTTTGATTGCTTCCTGCACTGCAGGTATACGTGTAGAACCACCAACAAGTAATACTTTATTTATTTCACTTGGTTTCATTCCAGCATCTGTTAATGCTTGACGTGTTGGTCCCATCGTACGTTCTACTAAATCCGAAGAAAGTTCTTCAAATTTAGCACGTGTTAAATTCATCTCTAAGTGTAATGGACCAGCTTCACCAGCTGTAATAAATGGTAATGAAATTTGTGTTTGTGTTACGCCTGAAAGATCTTTTTTAGCCTTTTCAGCAGCATCTTTCAAACGTTGTACTGCCATTTTATCTTTAGATAAATCAATACCATTTTCTTTTTTGAACTCTGCAACCATATGATCAATGATTACTTCATCAAAGTCATCACCACCAAGGCGATTATCCCCTGCAGTAGCTACTACTTCGAATGTTCCTTCACCAATATCAAGAATTGATACGTCGAACGTACCCCCGCCAAGGTCATAAACTAATACCGTTTGATCTTGATCACCTTTATCAATACCATATGCTAGCGCTGCAGCTGTTGGCTCATTGATGATACGCTCAACTTCAAGCCCTGCAATTTTACCAGCATCTTTTGTAGCTTGGCGTTCTGCATCATTAAAGTAAGCAGGAACAGTAACTACAGCTTTATCTACTGTTTCACCTAAATAATCTTCTGCATATGATTTAATGTGTTGTAAGATAATTGCAGAAATTTCTTGTGGTGTGTACTCTTTCCCTTCGATTTCTACTTTATAGTCTGTACCCATATGTCTTTTGATTGATTGTATCGTATTAGGATTTGTAATTGCTTGGCGTTTTGCAACTTCCCCTACTTGTCTTTCTCCATTTTTAAATGCAATCACAGAAGGTGTTGTACGGTTTCCTTCAGGGTTTGGAATAACCTTTGCTTCGCCACCCTCCATTACTGCGACACAAGAATTTGTTGTACCTAAATCAATACCAATAATTTTTCCCATGATTCATTTCCTCCTTCTTACAATATGTAATTACTGATTTACTTTTACCATTGCTGGTCGAATGACACGATCTTTTAGTTTATATCCTTTTTGTAGTTCTTCAACTACGATATTGGAATCATATTGATCGTCTTCAACTTGCATCACCGCTTGATGAAAGTGCGGGTCAAATTCAGCACCAACAGTTTCAATGACCTCAACGCCTTCTTTATTTAACGCATCATTTAATTGACGGTAGATCATTTCCATACCTTCTACAAATGACTTTGTACTGCTATCTTGTACTTCTGTGCTTAATGCACGCTCAAAATTATCAACTACTGGTAACAATTCAGTAATCAAAGATTGTGATCTATATTTTCGATCAGCTTCTTTTTCTTTTTGCGTTCTTTTACGGAAATTATCATATTCTGCTTGCACTCTTAGCATTTTTTCATATAATTCATCTTTTTCTTTTTGAAGTGTTTCTACTTCTTTAATAGTTGTTTCATTTTCCATAGGTGATTCATCAATTATTTCTTGTTCAACATCTGCTACTTCTTCAACAGTCTCTTGTTCTCCTACTTTTTCTTTATTGTTTTCCATGACTGTCACCTCCTCCAGTTCTTAGCAATCAAGTATTTTTGAATATATCATGAATAAAAACCGAAATAAAGTATTTCTTTTAATTAATAAATCGTATTATTTATTCATGATCAAAAAGGAGATAGTCTACCTCCAAAATTGTAAAATACTTCATCAGTGTTTCACAACTTTATTACTATCTAAAACCATGAATGAAACGTATGTGACATTCGATTAGATAATACATGCAATAAAGAAATCACTCGAGCATACTCCATACGTGTTGGTCCAAGTAAGGCAATCGTACCTAATTGTTGATTACCAAGTGAATAATTTGCAGTAATTAAACTACAATCTTGCATTTCATCCATTATGTTCTCTTGGCCAATTGAAACATGAAGACCACTCTTATAAGACCTTAACATATTTGCCATTACATCTTCTTGTTCCATCACTGAATAAAGAGAATGTATTTTGTTCACATCTTTAAATTCAGGTTGAAGTAAGATATTCGTAATACCACTAACATATAACTGGACTGGTTGCTCATCAAATAATGCAGCCTTTAAATATTGGTAAGCAACGTCAAAATCATTCATGTACTTTTGCATTAATACAGTCAGTTCATTCTGTAGTCGATCATGTAAATGGATAATTGGTACATTATTCAATCGTTCATTAAGCATGTTAACTAATTTTTCTAAGTCGCTTGGTTCTATTTCCGTCGGAATTGAAAAAGAACGATGCTCTACATGACCAGTATTTGTCACAAGTATGGCAATTGCTAAATGCGACGATAATTGGATGATTTCCAACTGTTTCAATGTTGTTTCGTAAACTTTCGGACCTAAAATAATTGACGTGTAATTCGTTAGCTCAGATAGTACCTTCGCTGATTTTTGAACTACTTGTTCGAATTCAAGCATTTCTTCTTCGAAAGTATTAGATATCACTTCCATTTCTGATTTTGAAAGATGAAAAGGTGATAATAGATGATCCACATAAAAACGATATCCCTTTTCAGACGGAACTCTACCTGATGAAGAATGCGTTTTTTCGATGAACCCCATCTCTTCAAGGTCAGCCATTTCATTGCGAATAGTCGCAGGGCTAAATGTAATTTCATCCTTTTTAGAAATTGCACGCGACCCTATCGGTTGTGCAGTTTGGATGAATTCATCAATAATTACTTGTAAAATCAATAATTGTCTTTTAGACAGCATGATGATCACCTCTGTTAGCACTCTTGTCTATCGAGTGCTAAATCTATTATATAAATTATCAAAATCGATTAAAAATGTCAATGCGAAAGCTTTGATTTATCAAAATCCGTTTTCTTTTTTATTGCATTGTAGCTTGTGTTGGGTCATTGTCTAGCAAAAAAGCTTGAAATACTTCATTCCCAAATAGTTTGCCACTCTTCGTTAAACGGATGCCGTTTTCATCTTGAATGATCCATTGTTTATTTTTAAGATGCTCTAATTCTTCTTTATATATATCGGTTAAGGCGATATTGTATTTTTCTTTAAAGGAATGAAAGCTTACACCTTCCTGTTTACGCAACCCTAAAAATAATTCTTCTTCCATTTGTTCTTTCCTACCTATCGGCTCCGTGTGAAGTACTGGTTTTCCTGTCTCATTCGCTCGTTTCACATAAGCAGGGAATGGTCTCAAATTAATTATTCTTTGACCAGGTAAGTATCCACTTGCACCTGCTCCAAAACCATAATAATAATTGTTATCCCAATAAGTTAAATTATGTTTACTTTCAAAATCTTTTTCTGCAAAGTTACTAATTTCATATTGATATTTACCCTTTCTCTCCATCTGATCGATCAACATTGTATACATTGTGGCTTCTATTTCTTCTGGCGGCTTATGCAGCTTTCCTTTGTTATATCGTTGATAAAAAACTGTTTTAGGCTCAATTTGCAATGAATAAGAGGAGTAATGCGGTAAATCAAAGGAAAGTGCCTCTTGTAAAGATTGGTTAAAACCATCTATCGTTTGATTCGGTAATCCATACATTAAATCAATGCTTATATTTGTTATGTTATGTTTTTTTAAATCATTTACGTTTTGGTATACATCTTTTATTCGATGTAACCTTCCTAAGTTCTCAAGCAACACATCATCAAACACTTGTGCTCCCATGGAAATTCGGTTAACACCATAAGCAACTAATAGCTTTATTTTCTCTTCATTTAAGTCTCCAGGATTTGCTTCAAAAGTATATTCTTGAACATTATTCACATCAAAGTGTTTATCAATGGTTTGTAACAATTTTTTTAATTGTTCCAAATTTAATGCAGTGGGCGTACCTCCACCAACAAATATTGTGCGCATTGGTTGTCTGCCTTGTTCAATATATGTTGAAATTTCTTTTTCTAATGCCGCTAAGTAGTCATCTGCCATTTTCTCTTCATAGAAGAATTTCGTGAAATCACAGTAATGACATATTTTTTCACAAAAAGGAATGTGAATATACGCGGA
Organism: Paraliobacillus sp. JSM ZJ581; assembly: GCF_044383835.1. NCBI lineage: Bacteria > Bacillati > Bacillota > Bacilli > Caryophanales > Bacillaceae > Paraliobacillus > Paraliobacillus sp. JSM ZJ581. The sequence goes on along the minus strand of NZ_JBISEP010000009.1, from coordinate 36,616 downwards.
TGATATCATACAAATCACCTTGTTTCTAGAAAATTTTGTACCATACATTTTAGCTTATAAGTTGTTTACCGTACATTATTTTGATTTATAATCAACGATTGAAACCCTTGTCCGATTAGTTGACAAGGGCTTTATTATTATCCATCATCCATTCGTTATATAACCATGAGAGTTTATTATTTCACGCCAGTATCACTATGTATTTTATCATATTTTAATATAAGGTACTACATAATGTCTTAATAACATTTTCGTAGCTACTGTTATTTAATTATCTGCTTCATTATTCAATTTAACTTTATGGAATCAGTACAAAATGATGATATGCACGTTATTCTAATTACCCCATTCCTCCTCCAACAAGGACACCTGCTTTATTTTTAGCAAAAAAACTCCCCATATGATAAACAAATCTTCACCTGCCTACCTTAAAGGGAGTATACTATTGGCTACGTTTTAGGCTCTGTAGTTAGATAAATTGTTATCCAATTTTCTACACTTGAGTAGCAATAAAGTGAGAGGGATCAAAGTTAAAAAGTATGATAAAATAAAGAAATTTTATACATCGTTAATTAATCTTCATCCATCTTTAAAACAGCCATAAAGGCTTCCTGGGGAACCTCTACTGAACCTACCATTTTCATCCGTTTTTTACCTTCTTTTTGTTTTTCTAAAAGCTTACGCTTACGTGAAATATCTCCGCCGTAACATTTAGACAGAACGTTTTTACGCATTGCTTTAATTGTAGAACGGGCTACAATTTTATTGCCAATTGCAGCTTGTACTGGCACCTCAAATTGTTGTCTTGGAATTAAATTTTTTAATTTCTCAACAATCTGCTTTCCACGTTCGTAGGAAAAATCACGATGCACAATGAAAGATAGTGCATCAATTGTATCGCCATTTAACCAAATATCCATTTTCACTAAATTAGAAGGTTGATAGCCGATAATTTCATAATCAAAGGAAGCATAACCTTTTGTTTGTGATTTTAACGAGTCGAAGAAATCATAAACAATTTCAGCTAGTGGAATTTCATAAATTACGTTCACACGATTATCATCTAAGTACTCCATATTTTGAAAAATACCGCGTTTTTTCTGACACAATTCCATTACTGCTCCGACATAATCATTCGGTACCATGACTGAAGCTTTCACATATGGTTCACTAACTTCTTGAATCGATTGATTATCTGGCATGAATGATGGGTTATCGATCGATATTTCTGAGCCATCAGTCTGGGTTACTTGATAAATAACACTAGGTGCCGTTGTAATTAAATCAATATTAAATTCTCTTTCTATTCTTTCTTGAATGATTTCCATATGAAGTAAACCTAGAAATCCACAACGAAAACCAAATCCCAATGCTTGGGAAGTTTCGGCTTCATATTGAAGGGACGAGTCATTTAATTCCAAACGTTCTAACGCTTCTCGCAAGTCATTATATTTATTTGCATCTACTGGATACAGCCCACAGAAAACCATGGGATTTAATTTTCGGTAACCTGGTAATGGCTCATTAGCTGGATTTTTGGCCAACGTAATCGTATCACCCACACGAGAATCACCAACATTTTTGATTGATGCAGTAAGATAACCAACATCCCCAACAGATAAAACATCTAACGGTTGCGGCTTAGGTGTAAAAACACCGACTTCGTTTACTTCAAATTCTTTTTCAGTGGCCATCATTTTGATTTTGTCGCCAACTTTAACCGACCCTTCTTTAATACAAACATAAGCAATAACACCGCGATAAGAATCATACAAAGAATCAAAGATTAGACCTTTTAGCGGCTCCTCTTCTCCCCCTTGTGGTGATGGTACATCTTCGACAATTCTCTCCAAAATTTCATCAATTCCTATACCATCTTTCGCACTAGCAAGAATTGACGCTTCCCCATCTATCCCGATAACATCAGTAATTTCCTGTTTCACTCGGTCAGGGTCTGCACCTGGTAAGTCAATTTTGTTAATTACCGGGATAATTTCCAAATCATTATCAAGTGCTAAATATACATTTGCTAACGTTTGTGCTTCAATACCTTGTGCAGCATCAACCACTAAAATGGCACCTTCACAAGCTGCTAAACTACGTGACACTTCATATGTGAAGTCTACATGCCCTGGTGTATCAATTAAATGAAAAATATATTCTTCATCATCATGGTGTTTATATTTTAATTGTACTGCATTTAATTTAATTGTAATACCACGTTCACGTTCTAAATCCATTGCATCTAAAAATTGTTCTTTCATCTCTCTTTGTGTCAGTGCTTTTGTTTTCTCCAAAATTCGATCTGCTAGTGTTGATTTCCCGTGGTCAATGTGAGCAATAATCGAAAAGTTTCGAACTCGTTTTTGATTTCTGTTTTTTGGCAATTTCATTCACTCCTATTTTTCGAGCACAATACTAGGATTGATTATAGCAGTGAAAACGTGATGATTCAATTATTTTTGAGATGAATAGGTGTAAAGGTTTTTCTGACGTTTTGTATCTTAAATACGTTTACACAAATATTTCTGAAATATTGTATGCTACTTGTATTGCTTGATCATAGACCCATATAACTGTTTCTTCAATCATTAACGCCGCTTTTTCTATTGCTGGTTTATTTTTTGAAATATCCTCTTGATTTGATTTGGAAGTTGATTTTTGGTTATCGTCAGACCGTTGTTCTTGATCCATCATAATTGGATCTGCTACATCTTTAGTATCGTCTACCTCAATTTTTTCTTGCTTTGGAGCTTGAACCATGAATTCCCTATTCGTTGTACCTAAAAGTATTCCAGTCAAAAATATAACAGCAATTAACAGCACATACACAAGCATTTTCATTAAGCTATCTCCTTTCCGCCATTTATTGTTGGCTTTGAACAGCTTCCGCATTCCAATAATAGTCAGCAAATACTTCAGCTAATGCATCTGCAGATCGATAGAGTTCAGTCATTGTGTTATCTACTCCACCAAATTCAATTAAAATAGCATTGTCTGATAAATTTTGATTGTACACGCCATTTCTACCAGCTCCACCTTGCTGTGTGACTCCCCTACTTAAACCTGGATATTTCTCTTCTAACTTTTCGTGTAATGCAGTTGCCAATGCTACATTTTTACTATTATTACTATAATCAGATCCAATCACAAAAAATAAACTAGCATGTTTCTCTCCGTTTATTGTTATTGTTGTATCTTCTCTTCTTCTACTATCACGATGTAAATCGAATACATAGCTTATATGTTTATTGTTGGCTAAAGCCTCTTTAACGATTGGCTGTGAAGCATCGTAGGATTGCCAATACTCCCAATCTTTTTGGTTTAATATTGACATAAAATCCGTATGGTCCACTTGTGCACCAATTCCATTTTTCTTTAGACTTGAAGCTAATCGATCACTGACTTTTGTAATGTTCACTTCTCTATGAAATGCTTGATTCGGATCTTTCACACCATCTAAGTGCGGAAGAAATGATTCACGGTTGTGCGTATTATATAAAAAAACAACTTGCTTATCTCCGGTTGAATGCTCCAAATCCGGTTTATCTTCAGGTTTTTGATCTGGCAAATCTTCTTCTAATGACGCATCTCTATTTTCTAACACGACATCTAGCGGAGGTGCAGATTCAATTGGCAAATCTGTATAATCAGTTCCTTCTCCTGCAACAATAATTTTTTGGTCATACGCATAGAAATTTGGTATTTCTCTTCCAAGTAAACTTCTTATGTCATTTATTCTTATATTTGTTGCGAATTCAAATAATAAGTCAGACCAGCTTAACTGCTCATGTTCATTCGAAGAAACATCACTTATATATTGTTTGTTTTCCATTCTTAATAAATATATAAAAACAGATTCATCTATTTGACTAGTCCAATTAGTAATAATAGAAGAGGACAGTCGATAAGCAGGCTTAATGGTTGTAACGAAGCTAATGCTCATAAATAATAAACTGAATAGTACGATCCATATTGTTCCACGACGCAAATAATTCAATAAACGGAATACAATTTTACGCCATAACTGTAGCAGGTAATCCATAAACATTCCTCTCCCACTTTTCTATCAACTTTACTAGATGGTATGATAGAATGTGAAAAAGTAGAACCTATGCTTACCTAATTTATTTCGTTTTATATTTAACTGTAACTATCTTGTGTAATAACCAGTTGATTCAACTTGAATTGTTTGATGTATCGCAGCATTTAGACCAGAAGAAATAAGATGTGCCATGTCTTTCATATAACCGTCTACTTCTTTTGGCGTTACCATCAAGTTATGCCCAATAGGTGTGAGGACTTCTGTAATTAATGCACGCTTTTCTGCTTCATCTAGCTTACCTATCATGCCAAAAACAGCCTCTCTTTTCTCAACACTTGGAAGATCATCTTCTGATAATGTTCTTTCCCCAAAACGCATGCTTGCAGGAGCTAAACGCTTTGATGGTCGATCCTTCTCCTTCCATTCCCTACCAAAATGTTTGAATACATAATCAATTGTATCACTAGTAATGGTTACAGCATCTACGACAGTTGGGACACCAATTGCAATCACTGGAATCCCCAGCGTATCTTTACTTAACTCTTTTCTTTTATTTCCAACCCCTGAACCCGGATGGATTCCAGTATTAGCTAGTTGGATCGTAGCATTGACTCGTTCAATGGATCTTGATGCTAAAGCATCGATAGCAATAACAAAATCAGGTGATTGTTTATCAATAATTCCTTTTATGACATCGCTTGTTTCAATACCTGTCACACCCATTACACCTGGGGTAATAGCAGAAACTGGCCGATATCCTTCAGCAACTGTTTCTGGGTGCAGTGAAAATAAGTGGCTTGTAACAAGTACTTTCTCCACAACCATTGGTCCTAATGCATCTGGAGTAACATTCCAGTTTCCTAGACCAACAATTAAACAAGTAGCGTTTTCTGAAATACCTTCTTTCTTTAACAAAGCTTTTAATTCTTGTGAAAAGGTATTCGCTGTTTCATTTTGTTCGTTACTATCTTGGGATTTTACACTTTCCGTATGAATGGTAATGTATTCACCGGGTTTTTTCCCTATTTTTTCAGCACCTGTTTGATCTATCGTTACATAAGAAACTGTAGTGTTACCCTGTTTCGTTTCTTTTATATTAATACCTTCTAATTGTTTCTCTTCTACTGCGGATTCCTCTACGAACATATCCTTTGCTTCAACAGCTAAATCTGTTCGAGTAGAATAAGATTTTTTGTTATCATGATTCATTATTTTTCACCATCTTTTTATTTATATCGTTGCCATTTTTTTAAAAAAAGATACGTTTCTACGACTTATAAAACAGATTTATATTGAAAATTGTCCGCAGCTTTGGTACAATGACGATTGTTCTATGGTTGTTTTTCGAATTGAGAACGTGGAGGTGAAAAAATGGCTAACATTAAATCTGCAATTAAACGTGTGCGTTTGAACAACGAATTACGTGCTCATAACGCACCTATTAAAAATGATATGCGTTCACACATTAAACAAGTTGAAAAGCTTGTTGCTAATAAAGATGTGGAAGATGCAAAAGTAGCTTTACAAAAAGCAATTAAGAAAATTGACAAAGCAGTTCAAAAAGGCATTATCCAAAAAAATAATGGTAATCGTCAAAAATCACGTCTTGCTAAAAAAGTAAATGAGCTTACGGCTTAAATTCTTTTATTATGACCAACACAAAAAGCTTGTAGAATTTATGTTCTACAAGCTTTTTTTAGTTAGGTAGATTGGATAATTTGATAAAGTAGCAATTCAAACGCTAGTCTTTTGTCCATTTGACCTTGTTTTATTTTGATATCTGTATATGTACATTGGTCTAAAATAGTTTCTATTTTTTTCTTTGAGAAATATTTCTCACGCGTCATGGCCATCTTAATGACATAGGGATGTACTTTTAATTGTTGAGCCATTTGTTGTTGACTGTAGCCTGATTTTTTTAGTGTTTTAACATGATGAATTGTTCTGAATTGCGAAGCCAATAATGCTAAAAGCGCAATTTCATCTTCGTTAATTCTTGATAAATCTTGATAGATGTCAATTGCTTTTGCTAAATGCTTCGCAATGACTGCATCAACTAACTTTAACCCTGAATTATTTGTTGATTGATGCGCTAATAACTCTTCTGCTATTTCAGGAGTAATGGTACCGCCTTTCCCCACATAAGTCGCGATCTTTTCTATTTCTTTTTCTAATAACATTAAATGTGGACCTGTTTCTTGACTTATAATTTCATAAGTATCTTTTTCGATATCTACTTCGAATTGTTTTGCTAAAAAGTTAATCCACTTGTCAATGTCCCACTCTTTTACAGGGTGACAAGCAATCATTTCTGTTTGTTTTTTAAGTGTTTTTGTAACTTTTTTTCTTTCATCTAATTTTTCATAAGGAGCAATTAATACGAGAGTAGAATAATCAACTGGATTAGAAGCATACTCTAATAAAGCGTCAATTTGATGTGACAAGCCTGTTTTGTCAGGCTTAGCTGTTAAAAATATCGGATGATATGCTAACACAATCTTTCGTTCGCCAAAAAAAGGATAGGTTTCTACATCCATGATTACTTCTTGTATTGCTGTTTCTTCTAAATCATACCGAATAAAGTTTGCACCATCATCATTGTCAGACAATCCATGTTGCTTAAGTTTACTAATTATATTTTCAATTAAATATGATTCTGTTCCATACAATAAATACATGGGTTTCAATTGTTTTTGTTCAATTAAATTTATTGCTTTAAAATAATCCATTTACTCACATCCTGATTACAATTCTATATCCATCCTAATTGTAATAAGGCAGGAATACAAGCATATTTTTCTAAATAGAGCAATGGAGGAAGTAATGAAGTTACTCCCTCCCCAATCTATATGAACGTCCAATTAACAGTCCTAGGCAGCTGTTAATTACACGATGTTTTCAAGTATAGATTGACCAAAAAAATGAGAAGTAAGCATGTCAAGTCTTGCTAACTTAGGTAAACACAAGCTAATATGACAATAAGCCGTGCATACTTTGTTACACTAGCTTGACGTAACTTACTTCTGTATTTCTTCTAGAATATATTATGGTAAAAATGTAGAAAATGTTCCGATTTCTCCATTATCTTTATATGAATATTCTATTGCACCTTGTTGATCTGTTCTTAATATACTTACACCATTACTTTCTAAACGTTTCAAAACTTCATCAGCAGGATGTCCATAACGATTATCCCTTCCTACAGAAATCAAAGCTATATTGGGCTCAAACTGACCGATAAACCGCTCGGATGTTGAATCAGCACTTCCATGATGAGCAAGTTTCAATACATCTACTGTCATATTCGAATAGTTGTTAATTAATTCTTGCTCGACCTCTTGACTAATATCTCCTGTAAATAACCAATTCAATTGACCCAGCTTTGTCAAAATAACGAGTGAATTATCATTCCGATTTTTCATGTCCTCTTTGGGATGTATTACTTTAAAATATATGTCCTTATAGTTAAATCTCATATCATGGCCTACTGCATTAAAATTTACGCCATCTATTAATAATTCAGACAGGATACTACGATCAAAATATTTGCTTGTTACAATATGTTTAACGTGCATATTTTGAAGAAGATATTGTAAGCTCCCGATATGATCATGGTCAGCGTGTGATAAAATCATTACATCGACTTGATTAATTCCTTTACTATATAAGAAGGGCGCGATCACTTGTTGATACGTTTTATCAGAGGACGTTTGAAAGTCTTTTTCAAGTGTTCCTGCTATGTCAATCATGATGACACCTTTTCGATAAGGCAGTTCAATGACAATAGCATCTCCTTGCCCAACATCTAGCATGGTCACTGTGCCATTTTCATTCGCATATGGACGTAGTTCTAACCAAACTATCCAACATAATATTAAAGCAGTACCCATCAATATCAGTCTCTTTTTATTTTTTTCTATCGCAAATAATAATCCGATCAGCACGATATAATAAATCCAAACATAAACAAGTGGAAATTCACCAATTACTAACGGAAAAAATAAATGGTCATCTATCCAAGTGATTAAATCAAGCATAGGCTGGTGAATTAATTGAAAAAAATTATCTAAATACATTGATAACGTAGGTAATATAAAACTAACAAACAGTAATAAGAACAAAAGAGGCATAACTAAAATAGAAAAATACGGTATAATAAAGATACTGAGCAAAATCGCGAATGGATTAACATAAAAAAAATGCATGAGTTGAAGAGGTAAGAGGACTAATATACTTATCAAACTGATTCTAAATAATAATTGTACTTTCGTTGTCTGTACAAACCATTTTTTTGACAGCACTAAGCTGAAGGTAACAAGAAATGAAAATTGAAAACCAAGCTGGTAAATTAATTGTTTATTAAACAAAATACATACCAAAAATACAATACTGAGAATGTCAACCATACTCATATTTTTGCGAAAGCGAAGTAGAATCATTGCTACACTTGTCATTAAAGAAGCTCTCCAAACAGACGGCGCTCCCCCACTAATAAATGGATACACAAATAAAAACATTAAAATAACATACGTACTTTTCTCTTTTGACAGTAACGATGTTTTCACCAATAAAAAATAAAGAAATCCCGAGATCAACCCAACATGTAAGCCAGATATCGCTAATAAATGTAACAGGTTCCAATGCTCAAACACTGTAACAATATTTTCATCAAGTTGTGAATCAAAGCCAAAAAATAGCGCTAATAACCAACTAGAAGTAAATGTGCTAAACTGATCGCTTATATGGTTAATGGTCGCTTCTCTCAAGCTATATATATTGTCTAGAATATTTTCACCTTCACATTGTAAGTCGCTTGTTGTTGCTAAATCTAGCTGCTTCGTAATTCCTTTTTGTAATAAATATGCTTGATAATCAAATTGACCAGGATTTGTACTCAGTGAGGGCGTTCGGGGAATTCCATTTAATTCACAAGAAGCTCCGGTTTTCCATGTTGATGGTGGTTTTGACTCATTTTCCGGAAAATAAAATAGTTGAATGTTGATGTTTTCTGATGTATTAAATACAAAGGAAAGATAACTTTTTTCTTTTATTATCGAAGAGGTAATGGTTCCTGTATAGTTTTCTTTCGCGGTGATCGATTTAGTATCCACCCCTGTTGGAAGGTAATACACAGAGGTGAATATAGTGATGCCCAATAATAACATTAGGTGTAATATACGAATACGTTGACGTTTATAAAGTATGTATACCCAGATAAAATATAATCCATATAAGAAATAACTCTGAAAAGTTATTGCAATAATAGATAGTAATGAAGCAAATACAAACAGATGCCAATATCCTCTCATGGGTGACACCTACTTTCTAACCTTCTTTTGATTTTCTCGGCAACAAATCAATCGAAATTTGTTCTAACTCCACCTTCTGAGTATACACACCGGCTTGTTCAAATAACTCCATCGCATATGGATGATTTTTATAATCAGCAGCATAGTAAACAGCCTTGATTCCAGCTTGGATAATTGATTTAGTGCACTGTAAACAAGGAAAGTGTGTAACATATATTTCTGCATTACTTGTAGCAACACCGAATTTGGCGCACTGTAATAACGCATTAATTTCTGCATGTACTGTCCTAACACAATGGTTATCGATGACATAGCAACCTTCATCAATACAATGGTCACTACCAGAAACACTACCGTTGTATCCACCTGCTATGATTCGTTTATCACGGACAATTGTCGCCCCTACCATTAGTCGTTCACAAGTACTGCGTAAAGCTAAAAGATGACTTTGTGCCATAAAATATTGGTCCCAAGAAATTCTATCCACTATCATTACTCCTCTTGTTTTTTAATTCAGTTTATGAAAAACTGTAGCTTCCGTCAATATGATTTAAGGTATTTGAATATACGGTTCTAATTTTTCTATTGTTTTTTTTCCTATACCATTTATCGATTCTAGATCATTAAAGGACTGAAAAAAACCATGCTCGTCTCTATACTGAACAATTGCCTCAGCCTTTACAGCACCAATTCCAGGAAGTGTTTCAATCTCTTCTTTTGTGGCTTGATTAATTCTTAATAATGAGGAAGATTCAGATGAGGTAGAAGAGGAGGTTTGTTTTAAATCTTCACCTTTCTGTGGAACAATAATAACCATTTCGTCAAACACTTTTTGCGCTAGATTCACCCCACCAGTATCCGCTTCTTTTGTAAAACCACCAGCAAGTAGAATCACATCTTTCACTCGTTCTGTTCCTGAAACTTGATAAATATCGGGGGTTTTCACTTCTCCTTTTACATCGACAAATAGCTTATTCGATTCAGCGTTATCTTGTTTACTTGCTTCATCTGTTTCATCAATAGCAGCATGTTTCACATCTAGTTCACTAGTTGTTCGATCTATTTTGTCAGATCCGATCCATTCCCAAGCTCCTAGAATTAGAGCAAGTACAATGATACATGATAGTAACCAATTGTGCTTAAACCAATTTTTCATGCACTACACCTACCATATTAAATTTTTTATAAATATACCCGATATTCATTAGTGTGCTGTTTTGAGAGAAAAAATGAATCAAAGGAGGGTAAAGATGTGGAAAGCTTAAGTAGTAAATCAGTTGTAGGTTGTCCGGTGTACAATGTAATCTATCCTCATAATCTGTATATTCGACACGAATAAATAAATTCCTGCAATTTATTTAAAATTATTTAATTGTTCATAGTTCGGAATCTAAAAAAATAAAACGTATGTAAAACGTTTTATTTTTCACAGATTATAAATATGCGTTGTGCGTGATCGGCTTGTTCTGCTGTAATACAAGTCGTATCAAAGTCAGCATAAATACCAATGATGTCAAACCCAACATTTTTCAGCCAAGTAAGATACGTATTGGTTGGAAAGGTACGCTGATGATGTTGTTCATCAAAACGATCATATTGCTCTTTATCTTTAACAAAGAATGTCATATCATGATACATTTCCCCAGGATATGATGCCGCTTCACAGAACCAAACATAACCCATATCCTCATACATCTCGGAATAAATATTATCTTTCAAATCATTTTCAACATAAGACATTGCGTGCGCATCAAAGATAAATATCCCGTCATTAGCTAAACTTTCGTACACATTTGAAAAAACTTGCTGTACTTTCTCTTCGCTTGTAATGTAGTTAATTACATCGCAATAACTAATAGCCACATCATACGATTTACCAACATCTAATGCAGTTAAATCTTGTTGAATCCATTGGATGGGTGTATTTTGCTCCCCCGAACGCTGCTGCGCGATACTTAGCATATCTGAAGCAAAATCTACACCTGTCATCTCATAACCTAACATTGCTAAACGTAATGTTAAGTTACCTGTACCACACCCTAGATCAATCACATTTTTAGCATCTGGTCGGAATTTTTCAAGTATTTCTTTTGTAAATAATGTCCATTGATCGTATGGGGCACTCTCCATAAAACGATCATAGACAAGAGCCATTTTATTGTATACCATTATTTATCCTTCCTTCGACAACTCTAAATCTACGTATGGTGCATCTCCCCAAAGTCGTTCTAAATTGTAATAGTTACGCTCATCCTTATGAAAAACATGGCATACCACATCACCTAAGTCTACTAAAATCCAACGTGCTTGTTCAAATCCTTCTAATCTTTTGACTTGAATGTCATTCGCTTCCGCTTGGTCTTTAATTTCTTTGGCAATCGCCTGTACTTGCCTTTCGTTTGAACCATCACAAATTAAAAAATAATCCGCTACTAACGATACTTCATTCATATCTATAGCAATAATATCATTAGCTCGTTTATCATCACAAGCTTGTGCTACTAATTTAACGATTTCTTTATAATCCATTTATTTAACACCTCTTGTTTTTCTATTAAAATAATTATATGCATGAATAGTATCTGGATAGATGAGCTGTTGTTTATTTACCAAAAAAGAAATTGTATTTTGAAGTGCTAAAAAACAGGCTCTATCTAAATTCTCCCATGCCTGTTTTCTTACTTCTTTTAATCCAGGAAAATCACGTCCAGGTTCAATATAATCAGCAATAAAAACAATTTTTTCCATCGCAGTCATATGTGCTTTCCCAGTTGTATGCCAATGAATACTATTCAAAATATCAGCATCCAAAATACCAATTTCTCGCTTCACTAATATAGCACCAACCGGCCCGTGCCATAACTCTGAATGATAATCCAACAAATCCTTCGGTAGATTAGAGTTAATAATAATATGTTGCATTTCAAAAACGTCTCTATACTTGGCATAATCATGAAGAATAGCTGACAACTCTACTTTTTGTTGATCAACCTGATAATGCTCTGCTAATGTTAAAGCAACATCTGTTACTCTAATAGTATGCTCATATCGACTCTGATTTAATTGTCCCTTAACAATTTCAAGTGCGCTCTGACGATCCATATAAATTATTCTCCTTTATCAAACGTCTTACTGAAGAAGGTATAAAATAAGTAATCGGTTTATGTTGAGCAATTCGATCACGAATCATAGTAGATGAAATATCTAATCCTGGAACATCAATAGTATGAATTGGGTAATTCGTCGTTAGCTCATATTCCGGTCTTTTTACACCGACAAATATAACCATATGTACCAATTCATCAATCCGATTCCAATTAGGTAGATACTCAACCATATCTGCACCAATAATAAAGTAAAAAGATATTTCTGGATGTTTTTGAGTTAATAATTGAATTGTATCAAATGTATATGATTTACCTGAACGTTCTATTTCAATGGTATGTAGCAGAAAATGATCATTATTAGCGATCGCTGCTTCTACCATTGCAACTCGATCTTTGACAGCTGTATTTGCCTTATTTTTATGTGGTGGTTCATTCGAGGGAATAAACCAGACTTCATCCAAATTTAGTTGATGATAAACCTCTTCCGCAATAACAAGATGCCCAATATGGGGTGGATCAAATGTACCACCTAATAACCCTACCTTTTTCATATGTTACTCCTTATGGTAATTCTATCGTTTTGTTCTCTAATGATTCTTTATATAAAATAATATTATTCCCAATAATTTGTACTAATTCCGCCCCTGTGCCCTGAACTAATCCTTCTGCAACCTCATCTTTATCCTCTAAACAATTTTGCAAAATACTTACTTTAATTAATTCTCTTTTTTCTAATGCTTCTTCAATTTGTATAATCATGTTGTCATTCACACCGACTTTACCTACTTGAAAAATCGGTCGTAAACGATTTGCTTTTGCTCGCAAAAATCTTTTTTGTTTTCCTGTTAACATATTATTCATCCTTTATTAATCGTTTTTCTAGATCATTTATTAATGAAGCTACTGTAACGTTTTTACCTGACCATTTTTCAAACGCTAACTTAGCTTGGTATATAAGCATTGTATGACCTAAATGAATCTTTGCACCTTTTACTTTTGCTTGTTGTAAAAATGTCGTGCATAACGGCTGATAAACAATGTCACTTACAACCGTTTCTTTTGTTAGGTTATCTAATGACAGTACTGCAATATCTTCATTCATGCCAACAGATGTTGTTTGTATAATTAAATCATAATTGTTAATATTTTTTTCAGCTTCTTCAAAAGTTAAACATTTAGTTTCAACTTGCTTTGTTTGGTTAAGTGATTTTAAAGCTATCGCTTTTTCAATTGTACGATTGGCTATATCAACCTGTTGAAAACCTTCTTGACACAAAGTATAAAAAATACCTCTTGCCGCTCCACCAGCACCAATGACTAAAGCATTGCTTTGTTCTGAAAATAATGCTGGATATTGATCTTTGACAGCCCGAATATATCCTAACCCATCTGTATTATAGCCTACCCATTTACCGTCCTTATGAACAACAGTATTAACCGCACCGATTTGCTTTGCATAAACATCTAATTCATCAAGATATGGAATAATCGCTTGTTTATAAGGAACCGTTACATTAAAACCCGATAAAGACGCTTCTTTTATTTCTTTAACGGTTTGTGATAGCTTATCTTCGGTTGTTTCGTAGAGCTCATACTGTCCTTCTTGATGAATTTGCTGTAAAAACCGGGTATGAATCCATGGTGACAATGAATGTTTAATTGGGTATCCGATCAATCCTAATTTCATAGTTTATCCCCTTTGTTTCACTTTAAATGATCGCATCTCGCTTAGTTGCTGCCACTGTCTTCGGTGTATGGATCGTTACTGTCGCAGGCTCTCCTGACATCGTTATCCAACCAAGACCCGGTATAACAATATCACTTTTGTCTCCATCAATTTTAAATGAACGCGTAGACCATTCTGGTAGTTCAGATAAGTTTTCTTTGCTTGGCGGAGCAAGTAACTCACCTTTGTGCGCTTCATATAAAGCATCAGCATTCTCCAGTTTTGTTCGATGAATCGATAACTGATTTGCAAAGTAACAAACAAATGGTTGTTTATTACCTTTAATAAAATCAATTCTTGCCAATCCACCAATAAATAAAGTTTGACCTTGTTGAAGTTGGTGAATAATAGGCTTTATTTCTTTCGTCGGAGTAATTACTTTTAAATCTGTTTTAGAAATATAATGAGCCATCTGCCCCCTATTAATGACACCAGGTGTATCAAACAATGCTGACTGTTCATCTAATGGTATTTCAATAAAACCAAGCGTAGTACCAGGAAAATAAGAAGTTGTTATCGCATCTTTTGTACCTGTTGACTCATTAATTAAACGGTTGATAAATGTTGATTTTCCTACATTAGTACAACCAACAACATACACATCTTTTTTATTGCGATAGTGTTCAATTGCCCCCTTAACTTCTTCCATTCCTTTTCCTTTTGCAGCAGATATTAAAAAGACATCTTGAACAACTAACCCTAAATCTGCAGCTGTTTTTTTCATCCAATGTTTTAACCGATTTAAATTAGTTGATTTAGGTAATAAATCCACCTTATTTCCAACTAATATAATTTCGTTTTTTCCAGTTAGGCGATGCAAACTTTTTATAAAACTACCACTAAAATCAAAAATATCGATAATTTTTACAATTAAACTTTTTGTTTGATTTATTTGACCAATCATATCTAAAAAGTCTTGATCTGTATAGGGAACATCCTGTATTTCATTGTAATGTTTTAACCGAAAACAACGCTGGCAAATGATTGTATCATTTGTTAATGCAGAACTAGGAGCATATCCTGGTTCTTGTTTATCATTTGTTTGTATAATGGCACCACAGCCCTGGCAATAATTCACTCTTCCCATGTAATTAATCCTTTCTTTCTCATCCAACTTAGTATTCTTCTTTCCATACGACGGTTGATTCTAGTCCACACTCCATCTGTTTGAACAATAGGAACAACAAGTATAGTGTAAAAACCAGCGCTATTCCCACCAAGGACATCAGTCATTAATTGATCACCTATTACTACAATCTCATCCTTTGACAATTTCATTTGTTTTGCTGCCCTTTTAAAAGCTTTGGACAAAGGTTTACGAGCACTATAAACAAACGGTGTTTTCAATGGCTCTGAGAATAACTTTACACGTTTCTCATTATTATTAGAAATGATCGTAATGCGGATACCGTTTTCCTCCATCTCCTTAAACCATTCGATAATTTCTGGCGTAGCATCTGCTACATCCCACGCGACCAATGTATTATCTAAATCTGTAATAATCCCCTTAATTCCTTTTTCTTTTAACATCATTGGCGTTATTTCAAAAATATCTTGCACATGTTGACTTGGTAAAAATCTTTTTAACACGAGTTTATTCACCTCAGCATTCTATAACATCAATTCCACCTATTCATCATAAACAATTTATACCTTTCTTTCAAAGCTATTCGTTAAAAATCAATAAAAAATATATTTTATGCATTTGTTTACTAAAATATATCCATAAATCGTTCGACAAATTCTTTGTTCTTTCCATCATGTGGATAACATTATCAACAAAACAACACCTATTAAATTAATGTTTTTTTCATTTTTCTTATCTTTTATACACATGTTATCTACAAGTAGCTGTAGATAACTAACCACTTGTATCTCCAATATTTATTTGCTACTGTTATATTAGCTTATTTCACTGGTCTATTGAAACGAATTAATCAAATTATATCAAATAGTAACGGAGGCTAGCTCATGCAACATTTATCAGATGAATTATTAGTTGAGTCATATTATAAAGCAAATGAATTACAACTGAATCAAGAATTTATTATTTTAATTGAGCAAGAAATGCATAGAAGATCGATCAAACTTGAATTAAGTTATATTATAAGCTAAAGGTACCCTACATGATCACCCTTTTTAGTGCATAACCGTTCATGCTTGATTCAAAAAATAACATATTCGAGATGGACAGACACAATCCATTAGAAACGAACATAGAGTAAAGTATAGGCTAATGCCCAAATACTTTATGGAGGTGCATCTATGTCCGTTGTTTTAAGTGCACTTGCCTTTATTATGAAGGATGTACTTTTTTTCGTTTCATATGTTAAAAATCACGCTTTCCCACAACCACTAAATCCAAAAGAAGAAAAGATACACATAAAAAATATGTTAGAAGGTGATGAGGGCGCAAGAAATAAATTAATTGAACATAATTTACGTTTGGTTGCCCATATCGTCAAAAAATTCGAAAATACGGGGGAAGATACAGAAGACTTAATTTCAATCGGAACAATCGGTTTAATAAAAGGGATAGAAAGTTATTCATCAGGTAAAGGAACGAAATTAGCAACATATGCTGCACGATGTATTGAGAATGAGATTTTAATGCATTTACGTGCCCTGAAAAAAACCAAAAAAGATGTGTCATTACAAGATCCTATTGGGCAAGATAAGGAAGGTAACGAGATTAGCTTAATTGATATTTTACAAGCTGAAAATGATGATATTGTTGAATTCATACAACTGAACATGGAAGTTGAGAAGATTAAACAATACTTAAACATATTAGATAATCGAGAAAAACAAGTGATTATTAGTAGATATGGTCTTGCTGATGAAGACGAATTAACACAGCGTGAAATAGCAAGCAGATTAAATATTTCACGAAGTTATGTATCAAGAATTGAAAAACGTGCACTAATGAAAGTTTTTCATGCATACTACCGTAAAGAAAAGTAGCGATGCTATCACCAATATCAATCTAGTTTATCGTCTGCTGTAAACTAGCTATTAAACAGATATGGAGCAAATATACTTGTCATCGTAGATTTGTTCCATATCTGTTTTAGAAAAACACCTATATATTTTGTTTATTTAACTGGCTTATCCGCATGGTGAATATCCAAGCCCCTATTAAGCACACAGCTACTAAACTAACTATAAAACTAATATGTTCCGTAGTCTGCTTCATATATAATTGAATCAACATCCCCACATATAAGTATGCACTTAAAATGAGAAGTATAAAAGTAAAGCGGCTATAGTCAGCAATTTTATTCCTAATCGCTTGCTCCATTTTTCCTCCCCCTCTATCATGGTATAAATACATCTTAACATGACAGAAGGCATTATCTATCTGGTAATTCATTCAATTCGCCACTACATTTTCTTAATTACTTTCATAATTAATTCCGCTGCATGTTTAGCTGCTGTTTGTAAAAATGTATCAAATGAAATAGAAGATTCTTTTCCTGCAATATCTGATAACGCTCGAATGATAACAAATGGCGTTTTATATTGCTGACAAACTTGAGCAATTGCTGCAGCTTCCATTTCAGCTGCAATAAGTTGCGGAAATTTGGTTCGAACATATGCCACATGATCGGGATCACTCATGAAAGAATCACCAGTTGCTATTAACCCTTTTTTACTTTTATTCACACCATTAAGCTCATTAATAGCTGTTTCTACATGTTTCATTAACTGATTATCCGCTAGATAACGCGCTGGCAATCCCGGAACTTGTCCATATGCATAATCAAATGCGGTTACATCGACATCATGATGTGTTACTTCATTACCTATGACTAAATCGCCAACTTGCAAATCCGTATCGAATCCACCAGCCGAACCGGTATTTATTACATGTGTTAGTTGATATCGCTCATGTAAAATGGTCGTTGCCATTGCTGCATTCACTTTGCCTATCCCAGATTGTAATAAAACCACATTTTTATTTTCTAATTTTCCTTCAATAAATCTACAATTAGCTATGATTACCTCTGAATTTATCGCCATTTTATTTCTTAATAGCGTAATTTCTTCATCCATTGCACCGATAATACCAATTTTCAACGTTCATTCTCCTCTACTTAACTGCTTGATCTGAAAAAAATCAGTTTTTTTGATCATTTTCAGTTAAATGGTCTACTCTTGTTGGCTGCCAGCCTTCATTTTCAATCCAAGATAAATACACACGAAAATGTTTTGTTTCTGCTTTGTTTGAAAATGTTGCAATTACTTTCTGAGGGCCATCACCTGATACCCATAAATAAGACATGTTATCCGGATCAATATCAGTTGCTAGCTTGGCAGCTTCCAGCATCTCTTTCCAATCTTGTGACTCTTGTTCCCAAGAAATTTCGTGTGGCTCTGATTGCTTAGTTGGAATAGGTTCCCAATTACCAGTATATGCATTGATTACTAACTCGTCATCTACTTCTATTTTCTCTAAATTAACTTCTGGGGCCCCGGTGCTTTCTGCTTCATCACTAATAGATTTTGAATTTTCATTTGATTGTTCACTCTCATTTTCTTCTAAGTCTTCAGTATCTCCAGCTTCATTTTCCTCTTCCTGATTCATATCTTGTGTGGATTCCCCTTCATTCTGAGCTGTTTTTTCATCTGATGAATCGGAAGTTATTAGTTGTATCACAAAAAACAATACAATAAATGTGACAGCACTAATGCTGAAAATTAATAGTAATTTTTTGTTTTTTCGACGCTTTTCAAACCGATTTGCCCTACTTAAATGATGATCATCTGGCATGTTTCTCCCTCCCAGGTATTTTTTCTTTTAAATTAGATGAAACTAAAATCATTATATATCATACTGTTTTTTACTTTTTATATCATTTATTTCATTTAACAGACTTATTGATGAAAAGAACTTGGCAATATGCCAAGTTCTTTGTTAATCAACACGTATAATTTTAACATCCATCTCCCCAGCAGGAGTAGGTACAGTTACTTCTTGACCGATCTCACAGCCGAGTAAACTCTTAGCAATCGGTGAATCATTTGATATTTTTCCTTCGAAAGGATCAGCTTCTGCACTACCTACAATAACATATGTTTCTTCGTCACCATCAGGTAATTCCTGAAACGTGACTGATTTTCCTAATGATACCATATTAGGATTTTGGTCATTATTTTCAATAATGACCGCATTACGAATCATATTTTCAACCTGAACAATTCTAGATTCTACAAAAGCTTGCTCATCTTTTGCTGCATCATATTCTGAATTCTCAGACAGGTCACCAAAATCACGTGCTACCTTAATACGTTCAACAACTTCTTGGCGCTTTATTGTTTTTAAATCATGTAATTCTTTTTCTAATTTTTCTTTTCCTTCTTGTGTCATATAATAGCTTTTCTCTACAGCCATAAGTTACACTCCTTTAACCCAAACCTTTTTTAAGTATTTTTCTGATACTTATTCTTACGAAAATCAAAATATACCCACTTACTTTTATTTAAAGTAAACGGTTAATAAATGTACTAATCAATACTATGGCAGATTTTAGAGGATTTTTCAATAGTTTCTTTTTTTAAAGCGACATATTTTCTTTTCTATTTAAAATAGCTTGAATTTTGGTTGCCATTAAATCAATAGCGACATGATTTTCCCCGCCTTCAGGAATAACAATATCTGCATAGCGTTTTGTTGGTTCGACGAATTGCAAATGCATCGGTCGAACAACATTAATGTACTGATCAATGACAGACTCAATCGTTCGTCCTCTTTCTTTCATATCTCTTAGTATACGACGAATAATTCTAACATCTGCATCCGTGTCCACATATACTTTAATATCCATTAAATCAACTAATCGAGGGTCTTCCAAGATTAATATCCCCTCTAAAATAATCACTTCTTTAGATTCTATTTGTAATACATCTTTAGACCTTGTGTGACGCTTATAATCATAAATTGGTTTATTAATAGTTTGATGATCGATTAACTGATTAACATGTTCAATTAATAAGTCATTATCAAACGCAAAAGGATGATCATAATTCGTTTGTAACCGTTCTTCAAACGGAAGGTGTGATTGATCTTTATAATAATAGTCTTGTTCAAGGACTAAGATCGTTTTATCTGCAAAACGTTGACAAATAGATCGAGTTACAGAAGTTTTCCCTGAACCGGATCCCCCTGCCACACCAATAATAATAGGCTTTTCTTTCATTTTTTAAAAACCCCTTTTTTCCTCGTCTGCTATATTTTTATTTTTTGTAGTGATAGCTACACCGTCTCCGATTGGAATAATAGATGTATGGTATTCTGGATGATTAGATAGCCATTCATTGTATGATTTGATTTTATTGACTAATTTATTTTTTACATCGAAATATGATTCAGAGGCAACTAACCCTTTAAACAAGACATTATCTGAAATAATTATGCCATCCTCTGCAAGCATAGGTGAGTATAGCTCAAAAAAACGTTGGTATTGTCCTTTTGCTGCATCAACGAACAGTACATCATAAGGACCTTCTTCTCTAACCATTTCAACGCATGCTAGTGCATCGTCAAATATGATATTAACTTTGCTTTCTTGGTCGTATTTTTCCATATTATTTAGTGCTTGCTTGTAACGTGCTTCATCCCGTTCAATTGTTGTAATAGATGTTTGCGGATAAGCTTGTAACATCCTTAATGCAGAATAGCCAATAGCAGTACCAATTTCCAGTATTTTCTTTGGTCGTTTTATTTTTATCATTTGAACTAAGAAATCAATTCCTAATGGTTCCATGATTGGGACATGATTTTGCTCGGCGTAATCTTCTAATTCTTTTAACCATTCAGGCGATTTTTGCAATAAATTTTCTAAGTATTGATCTTTCATTTCTTTGATTCATCCTATCTAATAAAGAGTATATTCATCCACTTGATGATGAATAAGATAGAAAAGAAGGGAAACTTGTATGAAGTCTCCCCATTACAATTATTCACTTCGGCGTAAATGTTCTTCAACTAACCTTTTATGTTTTTCATATGTTTCAGCATAATAAACCTCTCCATCTGGAGCCGCAACAAAATAAAGATAATTTGTCTTTTCAGGTTCTAGAACCGCTTTAACTGAATGCTCGCCAAAGTTGGAAATTGGCCCAGGAGTCAATCCTTTGTTTTGGTATGTGTTATAAGGTGAGTCTACTTCTAGGTCTTTATACAATACCCGTTCTTTATGTTCTCCTAATGCATACAATACAGTTGGATCAGTTTGAAGGATCATATCTTTATTTAAACGATTAAAGAATACACCAGCAATACGTTCGCGATCTTCTTGTGTTCGTGCTTCTTTTTCAACTAAAGATGCTAGTGTTAACATGTCATGCATATTATATCCTTTTTTCTTCTCCATTTGTGGAAGGTAATTCAATGCCACTTGCTGCGTCTTTTCTAACATATCATGCACAATACTATCAATCGATGGATTTTTTTCATAAAACTGATATGTTGCGGCAAACAAATAACCTTCTAAAGGATAGCGAATATCTTCAGCTAAGATCTCTTCAGACAAGATTTGGGGATATGCTTCGATTAGCGTTTTAATATAATCTTGATCATTCATTTTTTCCATAAATTGATCTGCGTCTATATTCGCATGTTTTTCATAGAGCTGAGCTATCTCTTCCAATGTTTTACCCTCAGGAATAGTCACAGTAAAAACTGGGTCTTGCATCATTATACCTGTTTGGATTTTTTCCGTAATTTCTTCTAGAGACATGGAAGGTGAAAGTTGATACTCACCTGCTTGAAATTGTGAAGCATTATTGAATTTAACATAAAAACGATAGATTAAGTCGTTTGAAATTACCCCGTCATCCTCTAAAATACTGGCAATTTGTGAAGTTGAAGATCCCAATGGAATAGTTACTGTTTTAGTTGATTCATCAGATGGATCAACTGGCTTCAGTCCATTTTTAATATAAAAATATCCTGAGATCCCACCAACAATAAGTAATATAGATAATAATAATAGTACGCTAGCGACAATTTTCCTAACCGTACTTGCTTCTTTACAACGTTTTATAAAATTTTCTTTTTTCACTTGTTCATGGGTTTGATTATGATTATTATGCATATCGGCTTGCTTATTCTTCTCATGATCAGATGTGGACATCTTGATCCCTCCCTTCACCCGGTATATTATACTACAACATTCCACATAATTTCTATGTAATTTTTGAAATCTTTGTTTTTTACAGACGATTATAGAACTTTTAAGTAGAACTTTCAACATTTTTGAATAAAGAAAAAAGCAGAAGGCTTGATCCCTCTGCTTCATCAATTATTCCATTTCTTCGGTTAGCGTATTTAGCATTTCCTCAACCATTTGCCATTCTTCTTCTGTCTCAATTTGGAATAGTGCTAAGTCATCTTCATTTTCTTTATCTTCATAACGAAAAGCAAAAACTTCTACCTCTTCATCATCTTTTTGTTCAACAGGTACAACTGCAATGTATGATTGTTCGTTCTCATCAATATCAAAAGTGAAAAGCACTTCAAATAAGTGTTCTTCTCCTTGCTCATCAGGTATAATAATACGTTCTTTTTCTTCTAAAGCCATAGTTAGCCTCCTAGTTTTGATTAGCATCTAGATAACCTTGTAAGATCATCACAGCTGCCATTTTATCGATTACTTTTTTTCTTTTTTTTCTACTTACATCCGCTTCTAACAGAACTCGTTCTGCTGCCATTGTTGATAATCGTTCATCCCATAGTACAGTAGGCAAAGAAAATTGCTCCTCAATATATAGAGCGAATTTTTTTGACATTTCTGCCCGTTCTCCTATCGTACCATTCATGTTTTTCGGTAACCCAACAATTACTTCGGATATATCATTTTGTTGAATAATCAGGGCTAACTCATCTTTCGCAGTCTGATAATCACTTTCATTCCATCGAATTGTTTTAAGACCTTGCGCTGTCCAACCCATTGCATCACTAACAGCTACTCCAATAGTCTTAGACCCGACATCTAAAGCCATTTTTTTCATATTAAACCTCTTTATGTTGTTGCAAATAGAACGTAACTAGTTCTTCAATTAGTTCATCTCGCTCTATTCGGCGTATTAAATTTCTTGCATCTTTATATCTGGGAATATAGGCTGGATCACCTGATAGTAAATAACCAACTATTTGATTGATTGGATTATAACCTTTCTCGTGCAACGCTTCATAAACTGTTAATAATACAGCATTTATATTTTCTTCAAAAGGTTCTTCAGAGAAGTTAAATTTCATTGTTTTATCCATTGACCCCATGATAACACCCGCCTTTATCCATATAAAATCTTATTCTTACAATCATCATAACATAAATGACTGCTTGTTTAGTTAATTATACCTTTTTTAATAGTAAAATATCAATCTAAACTAAATTAGCAATGTATGTTTTTGCATACTCCAGTGCATCATGTACTTTTTCTGGATTTTTACCACCAGCTTGAGCCATATCAGGCCTACCACCGCCACCACCTCCACAGTGTGTAGCTGTTTCTTTAATTAATTTGCCTGCATGATACCCTTTTTCTATTAAGTCTTTTGATACCCCTGCAGCCAATTGTACTTTTCCATTATTAACGGCAGCAAGTAAAATAATACCTGAAGCAATTTTTTGTTTTAGTTCATCTACCATGCCTCGCAATTGATCCATATCAGAAGCATCTACTTTTTCGATTAAAACTGGTACATCACTTACTTGTTCCACTTTATTTAAAATAGAAGCTACTTCTAGATTAGATAGCTTTTGATTTAGTTTTTCTTTGTCTTTTTGTAATTCTTTTATCTCCATGAATAAATCATTAATTTTTGTTGGTACTTTATCCTTTGACACTTTCAATAACTGCCCAGCTTCAGATAGAAGTGCTTGTTGATGGCTGACAAATTGATAAGCACCTTTAGCGGTTACAGCTTCGATCCTTCTTGTACCCGCTCCAATACCTGTTTCTGTTAAAATCTTAAATAAGCCTATTTCAGAAGTATTTTTCACGTGACAGCCACCACATAACTCTAGACTGTAGTCTTCGATAGAAACAACTCGAACAACATCACCATATTTTTCTCCAAATAACGCCATGGCACCCATTTGTTTTGCTTCATCTATAGAATGATAGTTCGTTTTAACACTTAAAGCATCCCAAATATTTTGGTTGACGCTCGATTCGATTTTTTGAATTTCATCTTCGGTAATCGCACTAAAATGAGAAAAATCGAATCGCAAGCGATCTGGTGCAACAAATGATCCTGCTTGATTAACGTGGTCACCAAGTACATCTTTTAATGCTTGGTGCAATAAATGTGTTGCAGTATGATTTTTTTCAATCCGTGTTCGTGCGTTGTTATCAACAACTGCCTGAACCTTACTACCTTGTACTATAATTCCACTTGTAACAACCACTCTAAGTAGATTTTGTCCTTTTGGTGCTTTTTGCACATCTTCTACTCTTGCTTCACCATGCTCAGAATAAAGCCAACCTTTATCAGCAATTTGTCCGCCACTTTCCGCATAGAAAGGTGTTTCTGTTAAAACAATGTACAGTTCCTCTTCTGAAGATTGATCAACAAATGTTTTGTTTTCAATGATAGCTCCAATCGTTGTATCGACTGTTAATTGATCATAACCGATAAATTCACTTTCTACTTCTAATGTATGAAACACTTCGTCTTGTACTTGCATTGAATCTACTTTTTGCCTTGCATTTCGCGCACGCTCTTTCTGCTTCTGCATTTCTTTTTCAAAGCCCACTTCATCCATAGTAAATCCAACATCAGCTATATATTCTTCTGTGAGCTCTTTTGGAAATCCATAAGTATCATATAATCGAAATACTTCGGTACCTGGGAAAACATTTTTACCTTGCTGTTTTTCTTTTTCAATAATCTCTTCTAATATTACCAAACCTTCATGTAATGTTTCGTGAAATCTTTCCTCTTCTGTTTTCACGACATTTTCGATAAAGCTTTGTTTTTTCTTTAAGTCAGGATAAAATGCTTGCATAATTTCTGCAACTGTACCAACTAGCTGATACATAAACGGCTTTTCAACTCCAATTTGTTTTGCGAAACGAACCGCTCTTCTCAACAACCTTCTTAAAACATAACCACGACCATCATTTGAAGGTAATGCACCATCCGCAATGGCAAAAGAAACTGTTCGGATATGGTCAGAAATAACTTTAAAAGCTACATCCGTTTGTTTGTTTTTTCCATATTTAACATTTGCAAACGTCTCAATTTTTTTAATTAAGGGAAGGAAAAGGTCAGTCTCAAAGTTCGTTGGTGTGTCTTGAATAACGGAAACCATTCGCTCTAGTCCCATTCCTGTATCAATATTCTTCTTAGGTAACGGGGTGTATGTATCATCTGGGTTATGATTAAATTGTGAAAATACTAAATTCCAAATCTCTAAATAGCGATCGTTTTCTCCACCTGGATACAATTCCGGATCATTTGGATCATTGCCAAATGATTCGCCTCGATCATAGAATATCTCTGTATTTGGGCCACTTGGACCTTCTCCAATATCCCAAAAATTCTCTTCTAATCGAATGATTCGTTCTTCTGGAAGTTTAACTTGATTTTTCCAAAGATCATATGCCTCATCATCCTCTGGGTGGACAGTTACAGACAATCTCTCTGGATCAAAGCCAATCCATTTTTTATCCGTTAAAAATTCCCATGCCCACATAATTGCTTCTTCTTTAAAATAATTCCCAATGGAGAAGTTTCCTAACATTTCAAAAAAAGTATGATGTCTAGAGGTAAAACCAACATTTTCAATATCATTTGTGCGAATTGATTTTTGTGCATTAACAATTCTTGGGTTATTCGGAATCACTCGCCCATCAAAATATTTTTTCAATGTGGCTACACCACTATTAATCCATAGTAGTGTTGGATCATCTTTTGGCACAAGAGATGCACTAGGCTCGATGCGATGCCCTTTCTCTTCAAAGAAATCTAAAAACATTTGTCGTACTTCCGCAGACGTTAATTGCTTCATCTTTTAAAGCCTCCTAAATAATTAATCTTCTTTTGATAATAAAAAAACTCTCTTCTCTGCAAAAATATGCAGGGACGAGAGTTGACTATCGCGGTACCACCCTGATTATGAACCATAAGATTCATCACCTTAAAACGATAACGGTGTTTAGCCGGCAGAAATTAGCTGCACTCCAAACTAGCTTCTGTAACCCTTCATTTAGAATTTCTTACAGCCACGGAAATTCCTCTCTTAAAATGGTCTGTTACATACTATTGTTTCTCTACGTTTTTCAATCACTATTTACGATAGTATAGTTAATTTTTGATTTTCTGTCAATCTTTCATGGATTTTGAAAAGAACTTGAGCTAATAACTAATATACATCCTTTCACTTAAGTTAAATTCAATACACTCAACAAGCAAGATTATGGTGATAAATTGTCACGCTTACTTTGATTCATAACAACTTTGAAAATGGTTACTAATGGAATAGCGATGATCATGCCAATAATTCCAGCAATTTCTCCACCTACTAATAAAATGAATATAATCAAAACCGGGTGTAGATGTACACTTTTTCCAACGATATATGGCGATAGTAAATTCCCTTCAATGATTTGAACGAATATCACGCCTAAACCGACATAGATTACTTGTTTCGTTGAAATGGTAAAAGCAATAATAATTGCTGGCAACGCACCAATAAGTGGACCAAAGTAAGGTATAATATTTGTCACTGACATAATAATCGCTAATATTAGTGGGTATTTCATATTAATTAGTACTAAAATGAAATAAGATGTTAAGCCAACAAAGAAACAAACGATTAATTGTCCTCGAATATAACTTCCTAATCCATGATCAACCGCAGGTAAAAGTAGTTTTATTTTGGACTGGTGCTTCTTTGGAAATAACTTAATTAAGCTTGATTTGATTAAATCAAAATCTTTTAACATGTAAAATACTAAGACAGGAATAACTGCTATAACCATTACGATATCCATGATTCTGGTCGCCCGTTTTAATATATTCGCAACCCAATCCTCAACGCTATTTTCTATATGACTAAAAAAACCATCCATTTGATCATGAAATGTTTCAGGTAAAAAAGCAGTGTTTTCATACAATCGATAAATTGTATGACGATATGTATTAAAGAAATTTGGTAATGCTTGTTGTAACTCCTTTATTTGTTTTACTAGCGCTGGAAATCCATAATAGCTAGCAACAGCAGCACCTCCAAAAAACAAAATATAAACACCAATAATCACAAAACTTCTAGGAATATGATAGTGGTGAATCTTTTCAATTAGAGGATGCAATAAATAGGCTATAAATGCCGCAATAAAAAAGGGCAGCAAGATTTTAATGATGATCGCAAGTAATTGACGGTAAAAAGGAAATAAGAGATACAATAGATAAACGAAAAGTAGTATAACAATTCCCAAAATAAATAGACCAAGCCACTTTCTAATAATTCTTCTTGAAAGCATATCGATTACTCCTTATTAAGATATCCATTATCTTTGTAAAGATCGATCTTCTTCTGTAAAAAGATCATTTAATGAACTTAAGGAGCCATCTTCTTCTACTTGATCCATATGAAATATATTTTCCTCTAATTTTAATTCTATAAAGCATTCCCAACAATAATAATGTTGATTACCTATCCGACCAATGTTTTTACTTTTACAATTTGGACAACGCAATACACTCACTCCTGCTACTATTTTTACTATCATTTTCCCCAAAATAAAATGATTATATACAAATATCATAGTAAAATAGAGCAGATTGTATGAAGCAATACTAGATCAGATTACAAAAAATCATATGGAGATAATTCACCATCTTCTCTATCAGCTTGTTCTTTCATTATCAATTCTCCATCCAATAATAGTTGGAGCTTTTCTGTTAAAGTGGTATACCTACTATTTTTATCTTCCTCTTGCACACCTTTTAGAAAGGAATGTTTATCTCCACACAACAGAAGTGACTGTTTTGCTCGAGTAATTGCAGTATACAATAAATTTTTTTTAAGCATTCGGCGGTAACTCGAAACAATTGGAAAGATAACAATCGGAAATTCGCTTCCTTGTGATTTATGGATAGATATACAATAGGCATGCATAATATTTAATACATCTTTGCGGTTATACGCTACCTCTTTTTCATCATAAGCTACAATAACTTGTTCCTCTTGTTCTTCTGACTCATCTTCTTGCTTGATTGCTATAATCTCTCCAATATCCCCGTTAAAAACACCATCTTCTGGCTGATTAACTAGTTGAATAACTTTGTCACCTGTTCTAAAAATAGCATCTCGAGTTTTTATTTCCCTCTTCCCTTTTTGTTTTGGGTTAATTAATTGTTGCATTTCTTCGTTTAGTCGATGAATCCCAGCTTGTGTGCGATACATCGGGGCAACTACTTGCATGTCTTTTAGATCTAATCCTTTTGTCTGTGCTTTGTCCATTATTTGTTTCACTACTTCTATCACTTGATCTTCATTACAATGAATAAAGTTAAAGTCAGATGATTTGGTTAATGAATCTATCGATAAGATATTTTGTTTCATTTCATGTGCAAGTTGAATAATTTTTGATCCTTCTTTTTGACGATAGACTTCATCTAGTTTGACTGCTGGGATACGATCACTTGCTAATAAATCAGCTAACACTTGACCTGGGCCAACAGACGGCAATTGATCCTCATCCCCAACTAATAAAACTTGCATTTGATTCGGTATTGCTTTAAATAGTTGATTCGCTAAAAATACATCTACCATAGAAAATTCATCAACAACTAACAGCTTTCCGTCTAATTGATTGTTTTCGTCTTTCTCAAAACTATCATTACCGTCCCACCCTAATAATCGATGAATCGTCACCGCAGGTAACCCCGTTGATTCAGTCATTCGCTTCGCAGCTCTTCCGGTAGGAGCAGTTAAAATGAAAGGGAAGTCTGATTTTTTATCGTATGTAATTGGATCAAGTGACATATCATGTAAATCACTGTAAGCACGTAAAATCCCTTTAATAACTGTTGTTTTTCCCGTCCCCGGTCCTCCTGTCAAAATCATTACCTTTTGGGATAACGCCTGCTGAATAGCTTCGAACTGTTCTTTTCCATAACTTAAATGCTCTTCTTCTTCAATTTTACCAACAATCTTTAATAAGTCTGCCTCAACAATTCCGCTATCAAGTTCGTGTTCAAGGGTACGCTTTAACTGTGTACAAAAACCTGTTTCCGCATAATATAAAACTGGTAAGTAAACTCGTTCATTATCAATAATCACATGCTTACTCGTATGTAATGCTTCCAGTTGTGCAATTAAATCCTCTTCGGAAATTTGATAACGTTGCGCTTGAATTAAACGACTAGTCTTAGCTAGTAATGTATCAATTGGTAAATAAACATGCCCATCTTGAATAGACTCATGCAATGTATATAAACAACCAGCTTGTAAACGCATTGGATAATTCATTGTTAACTCATTTTGTTTAGCCACTTCATCAGCCCGTATAAATCCAAACCCGTCAATGTCAAACACATATTGATAAGGATTGTTTTCCAATATATTAATTGCTTCCTCTTGATATGTACCATATATTTTTTGAGCCATTTTTAATCCAAAGCCATATTTGGACAAATGCACGACCACGTGCTCAAAACCTTGATGTTCTTGAAGAATACGAGATAGATTCTCCGCTTTTTCCTTTGACAATCCTTTAATAGAATTTAACACACTTGCATCTTTCAAAATTTTAGATACAGCTGTATCACCTAACTTGTCAACAATTCGCTGGGCTAGCTTCTTACCTACTCCATGAAATAAATCACTCGAAAGGTAAGCAATTAATCCTTCTGTTGTGTCTGGAATAAAACGGCGATAATGCTCCACTTGATATTGTAAACCAAATTTTTTATGATCAACGAAATGACCTTGAAAAATATATGGTTCTCCAATTGCTAATTCACTAAAGTACCCTTTAATTACTAATTCATTTTCAGCAAATGATTCATTTGTATCAAGCACTTTTATTTTTGCAATGGAGAAATGCTCCTGTTGATTAGAAAAAATAGTATGGATAAGTTCTCCCTTTATATATCGCTCTTCTTTATTTTTTTGTACTTTTTCCATCACAGAAGGACCCCCTTTGCCATCATTATTCCTCTTTTTGTTGCACTATTTCCTCCACTTGCCCCTTCAAGCTCAAAGCTAGCGTATGCTCTGGTTCCAAATTTATCGCTTCGTTCAAGTGGTATAGTGCTTGTTCAATATTTTCTTCAAATAAGAATGCAACGCCTAAATTATAATGTGCATCACTGTGTGACTCATTGATCGCTAGCACTTGTTCAAACGTTTCTTTTGCTAGAGACAACTGTTTTGTTTGGGCAAGCGACAAACCATATTGAAAAAGAATAACTTCATCATCTGGTTGAATTTCTTTTGCACGTTGAAAATATGGTAATGCTAGTTTATCATGATTTTCTTGTTGAAAGGACAAACCTAACATAAAAAACACATCCGCTTCTTCAAGACCATAATGCACCGCTTTTTGATAATAGCGTTGCGCTTTCGCATAATCTTCTTGTTCAAAGTATAAATTAGCTAACCCATAATAAGCTGTCGCAGCTGTTTCGTCTAAGGCAATTGCTTTTTGAAAAAAACGAATGGCACGATCAAAATCATTTATATGTACTAATAAATTGCCAAAGTTAATATAACCTACTGGATCATCAGGGGACTGCTCAATTACATCATTAAAATATTGCGCTGCTTCTTGATATTTTCCTTCTTGCATATATTGAATACCTTGATTCATTTCTTCCATAAAAACATTCACCTTTCTAATAATATGAAAATACAGAACAGAAACGTAATCTGTTCTGTATTTCTTTATCCTACATAGTTTAATCGTTTGTTATTTTTAAAGATTTCATCTATGGTTGCCCCACCTAGACACACATCTTCATTATAAAAAACAACTGCTTGACCAGGTGTAATTGCACGTTCAGGTTGATCAAATATTACTTCCACTCGATTATCATCTAATGGAACGACTGTTACCTTGCTATCTTTTTGACGATAACGAAACTTTGCCGTACAAATGATTGCTTGAGTTGGCGCCTCGTTAATCCAATTGACATCCGTAGCAATTAATCCATCTGAATATAAATAAGCATTATCATATCCCTGTTCTACAAGAAGAACATTTTCCTTTAAATCTTTTCCTACAACAAACCATGGATCACCTGGACCACCAATACCTAAACCTTGGCGTTGTCCAATTGTATAATACATTAATCCCTCATGCTGTCCTTTATCTTCCCCAGTCATTGTTTTCATTCTGCCTGGCTGTGCTGGTAAGTACTCACTAAGGAATGCTTTAAAATTACGTTCACCAATAAAACATATTCCAGTGCTATCTTTCTTTTTAGCAGTTGCCAACTCATGTTCGTCTGCTATTCGACGGACTTCTTTTTTCGGTAGATGCCCTAGCGGGAACATCACTTTTGCTAATACATCCGAAGATAGCTGGTTCAAGAAATACGTTTGATCTTTATTATCATCTACACCACGGAGCATTTCATAGTGGTCGTTCACTTTTCTTACTTGGGCATAGTGACCTGTCGCTACATAATCAGCACCTAATGATAGTGCATGTTCTAAAAATGCTTTAAATTTAATTTCTTTATTACACATCACATCTGGGTTTGGTGTTCGACCCGCTCTATACTCATTCAAAAAATAAGTAAACACCTTATCCCAATATTGTTTCTCAAAATTCACTGCATAATAAGGTATGTCTAATTGGTTACAGACACGAACAACATCATCGAAATCCTCTGTGGCCCTACAAACACCAAACTCATCTGTGTCATCCCAGTTTTTCATAAAGATACCAACGACATCATATCCTTGTTGTTTAAGCAATAAGGCTGTGACAGAAGAGTCTACTCCACCACTCATTCCTACTACAACACGTGTATTACTATTATCGGTCATCTTTTGTCACCTCACTACTTTCTAAGTCGTTTAACAATCGTTGCTACGCGATTAGCAGCCATTTTTATTTGTTGTTCATCATTTGCTATCCCAAAGCTAAAACGAATGGAATTGAGTGTTTTTTCGTTCCCTCTTCCAAACATCGCAGACAATACATGAGAGGCTTCAACTGATCCAGCAGTACAAGCACTACCACTTGATGCTGCAATCCCCTCTAAATCCAAGTTCATCAATAATGCTTCAACATTCGTTCCGGGGAAACTAATATTAATAATCGTAGGAATTATTTCAATCGAGCTATTGACTGAAAAATCAACACTATTTTCTTGAAGACTGTTTAAAAATAACTGCTTCAATGATTGATATTTTTTCACTCGCTCTGTTCTTTCTGTTCCAGCTAATTCAATTGCTTTTTTAAAACCAATAATTGCTGTAATATTTTCTGTTCCAGGACGTCGTTTTCGTTCCTGTTCTCCTCCATGATGTAACGCTTCAAATTTCGTACCTTGTTTAATATAAAGAAAGCCAACGCCTTTAGGACCATTTATTTTATGTGCAGAGGTAGTCAATAAGTCAACACCGAGCTGTTGCACATTGATTGATAACAATCCGTAAGCTTGTACTGCATCTGTGTGGAAATAGGCTTGGTGATCTTGAAGTAACTCCCCTATTTGTTTAATTGGTTGAATAGCCCCTGTTTCATTATTTACCATCATAATTGTAACAAGGATTGTTTCATCCGTTAGTGCTTTTTGAACATCTTCAACCATCACTTGACCCGATTCATTAACAGGTAAATAGGTTACTTGAAACCCTTGTTTCTCCAAATACTGAATCGTATGCAAGGTAGCGTGATGCTCTATTTCGGTCGTTATAATATGATTTCCTTTTCGTTTGTTGGAAAAAGCAACACCTAACAAAGCCATATTGTCTGCTTCTGTACCACCACTTGTGAAAGTAATTTCTTTTTCATTTGCTCCAATACTACTTGCGGCTACACGTCTAGCCTCATCAAGTTTTTTTCGAGCATTTCTACCAAAAAAATGCACACTAGATGGATTACCAAACGTATTTTCCATTGCATGATTCATTTCCTTTATCACATCAGGATGCATAGGTGTAGTTGCTGCATGATCAAGGTAAATTGGCTCCATCTTTTTCGCCTTCTTTCTAAATTTAACGTACCTACAGATTTTATTTTTAAATATAGAACATGTATGGATCTTGGCTTAGTTGATCCTCTTCATTATATTTTGACAAATCATCCAGTGTTGTCGTATCTAGCACATTTTTCACAGCATCACGAATCCTAATCCATAGTGCTTGTTTCGCTGGCTCTTCATTTTCAATACCTTCTACTGGTGTGATCGGTCCCTCTAAAATTCTGATGATATCGCCAGCAGTAATATCTTTTGCTTCTTTGGCTAGCATATATCCACCATATGCACCGCGAACGCTTTTGACTAAACAAGCGTTACGTAAAGGCGGGACAAGTTGTTCTAAATAATGTTCAGATAACTGCTTTTCATTAGCAATTGTTTTTAATGAAACAGGTCCTTCACCAACTCGTTTAGCTAATTCAATCATAATGGTTAGTCCATAACGACCCTTCGTAGAAATTTTCACCGTAACACTCTCCTGTTCAACGCTATTCATTAACAAAAAGTAGTTTTATACTGTTATATTAATATAGCTTCTTACCATTTTACAAAATCATTCAATGAAATAGTAAATAGTATAAATTTCACTAACTTTTATTATAGCACGAATCGTATTATTCTTGCATTTTCAAAAGGTTATCAGTACGCTAGAGAAAATAACTAAATAGAATGCTTGAAAACAATGTAATATTTTAGCTATTTATTAATTATAAGTCAAGTCAAGTATAAACTAAAAGGAGCATATTCATTATGGTACAAAACCCTCTAGCCTATCGTATGAGACCCTCCCATATTGATCATATCATTGGGCAAGAACATCTGGTTAGCGAAGGTAAGATGATCAGGCGCATGGTGGAGGCGAATCGGTTAGCTTCAATGATTTTATTTGGCCCCCCAGGTACAGGTAAAACGTCGATGGCGATCGCATTAGCAAAAAGTCTAAAAATGAAACATAAATTATTAAATGCAGTAGTGGATAAAAAGAAAGATATGGAGATAGTTATAGAAGAAGCAAAAATGTTCGGTCAGCTAGTAGTAATTTTAGATGAAGTTCATCGATTAGATAAAGCGAAACAAGACTTTTTGTTACCTCATGTAGAGAGTAATCTAATTACATTAATCGGCTGTACGACTAGTAATCCTTTTCATTCAATTAACCCCGCCATCCGAAGTCGTGTGCACTTATTTGAACTAGAACGATTGCAACCAAGTGATGTAAAAGTAGCAATTGAACGAGCTATCCAAGATAAAGAAAATGGGTTAGGAAATTTACTAATCAACATATCAACTGAGGCGTATACTCATTTTGCTCAAGCAGCAAATGGTGATTTACGTGCTGCTTTAAATGGATTAGAACTTGCTGCTTACTCGACACCAAAAAATGATCAAGGTCAAATTAATCTTACACTTGATATTGCAGAAGCTTGCATGCAGAAGAAAAGTTTTTCACACGATAAGAATGGTGATGCACATTACGATGTACTTTCTGCATTCCAAAAATCTATTCGAGGAAGTGATGTAAATGCAGCACTTCATTACTTAGGTAGATTGATTGAAGCTGGCGACTTAGATAGTATTGCTCGTAGAATGATTGTTTGCGCCTATGAAGATATTGGTGTTGCGAACCCTCAAGCAGGAGCTCGCGCTTTAGCTGCAGTTGAAGCTGCTGAAAGACTTGGCTTTCCAGAAGCGCGTATACCTTTATCTGTAGCAATTGTAGAATTATGTTTGTCACCAAAATCAAATTCAGCATACAAAGCATTAGATCAAGCATTATCTGATATCAGACATGAAGACATAGGTGACATTCCTCCACATCTAAAAGATGCGCACTATCAAGGTGCGAAACAGTTAGGTAGAGGAGTTGACTATCAATATCCTCATCAATACGAGAGTGGATGGGTCAAGCAACAATACTTACCAGATAAACTACAACACAAAAAGTACTATCATCCAAAGGAAACCAGTAAAGTAGAACGGGCTTTTAAACAAATCTATGACAATTTAAAATAACTTTTGTATATTGCTAATCATTTCTGATCATACTAGTAAAAAACAATATTCGTTCTAATCCAGTAACTAGTTTTATACTGCAAAGTTACTAGATAGAAAAAGGGTTAAGGAGTGAAAAAAATTGGCAAAGGTTAGACAAGACGCCTGGTCACATGAGGATGATCTATTATTAGCAGAAACGGTGCTTAGGCATATTCGTGAAGGTAGTACGCAGTTAAATGCATTTGAAGAAGTCGGAGATAAATTAAACCGAACCTCTGCTGCTTGCGGGTTTCGATGGAATGCCGAAATCAGACAACGTTATGAACAAGCAGTTGCTATTGCGAAAAGACAACGAAAAGAAAAGAAAAGAAATATTGCTAGACAACAAAATCAATTAAATCGTTCTTTTCATTTAGAAAATAACAAACCAAAGGAAACTAGTGAAGAGGCATTTATCAATCAATCTTCTGTTTCTAATTCTTTATCTACCAAAGTAAAAGAATTAAATTTAAACCAAGTCATTCAATATTTAAAAACTGTAAAAAAAGAAATGGAAGAAACAACTTATTCTAAAAACATCCTGCAAAAGACCAAGCAAGAACGTGATCATTTACATAATGAAAACGAAAAATTGCAAAAAGAAGTGAAACACTTGGAAAAACAACTAGAAACAGTTCAATCTGATTACCAAGCTTTCTTACAAATCATGGATCGAGCCAGAAAAATGGTCGTATTCCAAGATCAAGACGATACTGCTACACCTACATTCCGAATGGAGAAGAATGGTAATTTAGAACAAGTAGCCAGATAGAATCATATAGCTGATTTCTAATAAAAGAATGGATTAAAAAGAGCTTGAGACAAAACAATATTTCTCAATAGAAAATACGAACATTTATTTTAATGAAGAAGAACAAACACCGCTGTCGAAATATACTTTCTTTCCGCAGG
Organism: Paraliobacillus sp. JSM ZJ581; assembly: GCF_044383835.1. Lineage (NCBI taxonomy): Bacteria > Bacillati > Bacillota > Bacilli > Caryophanales > Bacillaceae > Paraliobacillus > Paraliobacillus sp. JSM ZJ581. Next base: position 306 of record NZ_JBISEP010000009.1, on the reverse strand, counting down.
CACGGCTTCGGGGCCACAAGACGTGGGTCAGTTAGATGTTGTCACAGGACGTGACGGTTTTAGTATAAGGTCCATTCCTTTAAGGAGTGGATCTTCAGCTCGCTCTGTTCCTACAGGACAAGGAATACTTCGACAGCAATGCATCGCACGAAGAAAATTGCACTTCATTTTCGAGGAGTATCGTATATTTCCACAGCTAATTTGCTTGCTTAAGATAAAAAGGTTCTATGTCAAATCACGTTGGTGAGTCAGAATAGTCAACTGAATTATTTTATGTTCGCGTCCTAAAGTAGCTAAGCTGCTTTA
>NZ_JBISEP010000008.1:0-116009 GCF_044383835.1 Paraliobacillus sp. JSM ZJ581 | reverse complement strand
TTAGCTACTTTAGGACGCGAACATAAAATAATTCAGTTGACTATTCTGACTCACCAACGTGATTTGACGTAGAACCACAAATTTTTATTTCGATCTGGAAGAAGCCGAGGGTTTGAAGCAATATGGTCTGTCAAAAGAAAACCGCCCCAACCCGATCGTGCAAATGGGGCTCTTTATGGATGGCAGTGGTCTTCCACTTGCCTTTGTCATCCATCCGGGGAACCAAAATGAACAGCCCACCTTGAAACCCCTGGAGAAACGAATTCTAAAAGACTTCCAGTTGTCGAAATTTGTAGTCTGTACCGATCCGGGGCTTTCTTCTCATGAAAACCGACTATACAATTCGATGGGCAATCGGGCATTTGTCACCACACAGTCCATAAAAAAGCTGAAAAAACATTTGAAAGAGTGGGCATTGGATCCCGCTGGATGGAAGATTGCCAGGACAAATTCGAAAAGCAGACAGTTGATCCATCTGGATGATTTGGCGCTCGAAACAGACACACAGGTATATTACAAGGAACGTTGGATAAATGAAAATGGACTTGAACAGAAACTCATTGTTACTTTTTCGCCAAAACACAAGCGTTATCAAGCAGGCATCCGAGAAAAGCAGATTGAACGCGCGCAAAGGAAGGTTGCCCATCCTTCTCGCATCGAAAAAAACAGGCAAATTCTCCGGATCGTTTCATCCAATCCACTCATGTCACAGGTGAGGGTGAAATCGCCCGAAAAAGTAGTCACACAATCAATCAACGACGTTGGGAAATAGAAGGAACTTTTCGGATACTAAAGAGTGAAATGCGGACACGTCCCATTTTCCTCCAGAAAGATGAACGGATCAAAGCTCACTTCCTGGTATGTTTTCTCTCGTTATTGATCTATCGATTGCTGGAGAAGAAAATCGATGAAGCCGATACATGTTGTAAGATTATCCAAGCGTTACGGGAGATGAGGATGCTGGAATGTATGAATGAAGGTTATATTCCAACCTATACCTGCTCGGATTTGACCGACAGATTGCATGACGCTTTCGGCTTCCGAACAGATACAGAAATAGTCACGATTAAAAAGCTGAAAAAAATTTTAAAAGAGACAAAAAGATATAAATAGTACTCACTTTTGAACATGAAAAAACCAAAAGAAAGCCCATGATATAGGCATTCCTGTGGTTTTTGGTGTCAAACTTGAGCGTCCTAATAAACCGTTAGAGCAAGGCTTATCTATATAGACAAAAGGAGGAAGGAAAATGAAAGAGTATTATCTATATGAAATTGAAGCAAATGGCAACCCTATTTATGAGTCGGGAGAATGGGAAACCTTATCACAGGTAACAAAAGATAAAGCATTATCTTCAGATGAACTTCCAGTTGCTTACGGAGAGATTCGTGAAGGGGTGTATATTGAGTTGTTTTAATTTATGTCGAATTTTGTGACTTAAATAGTTCAATTATATCACATTTATAAATGGTCAAAATTGTTAACATAGTGGTGAAACCTCATATTATAGCAAATTGCTTTAATGCAATTTGCGAGAAGGGAGGACGGAGTAGAATCTAGAGATAGCTATAGTTATTCTATAACTCTAGCTATAGCCATGACCTACAACAATGGAAAAGGGCTAACAAGACTCTACTAAAGATACTCAAAATGGAGGGAATAACTACTATGTTGAAAAAAGTTATATCATTTGTCACTATTTTTGCGATAGCTATGTTACCTATGGTTGCTTCAGCTCAAACAGTTAGTAATGAAAAGAAAAGCGAAGTTTCACCTGAAGAAGTGAAAGCTATGGCCTCTGAATTAGAATACATCTTTACTAAAATTGCTGTAATAGACGAGTCGACAGGCAAATATGTTATTGATGAGAAAGAGCTAAATAATTCCTCTTTTAGTGAAAAAGAAAAGTCTGGTATTAAAAGTGCTGTTAGTTATATGAATAGCCAAAAAGGCATAACAACTTTTGATAACGCTTTCGAAAGGTGTTGGGCTGATGCAGTAGGTATTGGCGGAGATGTATTAGATGAATTTTTAGGATATGTTGAAAATAAAGATTGGATTGCTGCAGCTGGTATTCTTGCATTAGCTGGTATATCTGTTAATCCAGTTACTATATTTGTATTTTCGTTAACCTGTGGAGCTACGCCTGTAGAATAGGATTTACTAAGTTATTACTTTAAAGAACCTTTAAATGTAAAAATACATCTAAAGGTTCTTTTTTAATTTGTAGCAATAGAATTTATGTGTTGAAATTTCTACAACACAGCTTTTTGTTTGATGTTACAATAAAATCAGTTGGTTCATTGGAATATGTTATTAGGAGGCCGATATAATGGGACAAACAAAAGAAAAAAATGAAATATTGGAATGGATAAAGGCGATTATTATTGCGTTAATATTCTTTTTCATAATTAAATTTTTCTTTGTTACTCCAGTTGCTGTAAGTGGAGAGTCGATGATGCCTACTATTGAAGATGGTGAACGGTTGATTGTTAACAAAATAGGATATAAACTTGGGGATTTGGATAGATATGACGTAATTGTTTTTCAGGATAGTGATAATAAGAAGTTAATAAAACGTGTTATTGGGTTACCAAGAGAACACATAGCATATAAAGATAAACAACTATATGTAAACGGAGAACCTCAAAAGGAGCCATATTTATCTAACCTCAACAAGTATCATAATGCTGGTTTAACAGAAGACTTTACGCTTGAAGAGTATACTAATCAAGATAAAATACCAGAAGGATATGTTTTTGTCTTAGGTGATAATAGACAGAATAGTAAAGACAGTCGTATGATAGGATTAATACCAATGGATGAGATTATTGGTACTACTAACTTTGTTTGGTGGCCATGGAATGAAATCGGTGCTATAGAATAAATTTTGAAGGAGTTGTTTCTGATTAACGTTTTAGAGAATATAAATGAATTGTCTGTACTACTGTTACTATTATGCTCTTTCTTTTATTATATTCAATTGAGAAAAATTAAAAGAGAAAGGAAGCTTACTACTTTAGAGATTTCCATGTATATACTAACCCAAGTTGCGTATCTTCTATGGGCTGGTAGTTATCTTCTTATAATCTTATCAAAATAAAATCTTTATAAATACTGATTCCATCTAATATAAAGTGGGCTTTAAATTTAAATAATGAGGCTGGGACAAAACCCAGATAAATAATAAAAAATTGCACATTTCCAACGCATAGTTGGAGTGTGCAATTTTTTTATTAAATAGAAACAATTTAAGCAAGTAAAAAAGGATACCTTCTGATAAAATTAAAGTGACGAAACAATAACTATCGGAGGTATCCTTATGTTTAAAGATTATAACATGAATCAAGTCGTTTTGCCGTTAAATTTAGAAATGAAATTGCAAGAAAATGATATTGCCTATACCATCCACGCATGATGATGAAGGTTATTTTATGTGCTTATACGCAATCTGTTTTTTCTGGCAGAAAAATTGAAGCATTACTGAAAGATAGTGTACGTATGATGTGGTTAGCACAAGGTTATGAACCAAGCTATCGCACGATTAACCGTTTTCGAGTGAATCAAGAAGTAAAAGAACTGTTACGTCAATGTTTTGTGCAATTTCGATGTCAACTGGCGAAAGAAGAACTGATTGATCAAGAAGCGATTTTTATTGATGGTACTAAGATTGAGGCAAATGCCAATAAGTTTACGTTTGTTTGGCGAAAAGCGATTGAAAAATATAGTGCCAAGTTGGTGGAGAAATCGAATCAAATGTACGATGAATTATTGGTAAAATAAATTATCCCAGAAATAGAACGCGAAAGTATGGAAGAACTCTCCACCAAAGATCTCGAAAGCGTAGTAGAAGAACTAGAAAAGACGGTTGGAGCATACGATAAAAAGATCGAAGAAAGTGAAAATGTAAGTGAACGGAAACAACTTCGTTCGGAACGCAAAGCCCCAAAACAATATCGCAAGCAGTTTAAGGATTATGTAGCACGCAAACAAAAGTACGAAAAAGATATGGCTATATTCGAAGAACGCAACAGTTATTCCAAGACTGATCATGATGCCACCTTTATGCGAATGAAAGACGATTATATGAAGAATGGACAATTGAAAGCTGGTTACAATGTGCAAATTGGGACAGAAGGACAATATACACTCGCTTATGATGTATTTCCCAACCCAACCGATGTACGTACATTCACTCCTTTTCTAGATAAAATCGAAGAAAGTTTCTTTAAGCTGCCTAAATATGTCGTAGCCGACGCAGGTTATGGAAGTGAACAAAAGTACGATGATGTCCTTACGAATCGACAACGCATTCCACTAATTACATACAATATGTACCGAAAAGAGAAGACAAAGAAATATAAGCAAAATCCTTTTAACACAATGAACTGGGAGTATGATGAAGCGAGCGATTCTTTCATCTGTCCAAATGATAAAAAAGTGGTGTTCCAGTATTCATCCAATCGGACAGGTAAAGATAATTTCACCCGTCTCTTTAAAGTCTATGAATGTGAGGATTGTTCGGAATGTCCGTTACGTTCACAATGTACAAAAGCGAAGGAAGGAAATAATCGAAAAATATATTACAACGGAAAATGGGAACAACAAAAAGCATATACAAAACAACAGCTTTCAGAAAAAGAAACGGGAAAAATCTATGGTAAACGAAAAATAGATGTAGAACCAATCTTCGGATTTTTGAAGGCTAATTTGCGTTTCAAACGTATGTCTGTAAGAGGAAAGAAAAAAAGTAGAAAATGAATTAGGATTTGCATTCATGGCGGTGAACTTGAGAAAGTACAGCGCCAGACACAGAAGTGGTGCAATAGATCCTAAAAAAAAACGGTTCCAATCATTTTTCTATAATGATCGGAACCGTTTTTCGTTATTTACGACCAGTTATGTCCCAGCCTCATTATTTATGATATAGATCTAATTAAAGAGGTGGTGGAGTGAAAATCACACCACCATATTTGGTAGAGAACTAGATAAGTTTCAGTACTGCCCATTCAGGTCAGTACTGAAACTTTTTATGTGATACTTTCGTAGTAATAAAGATAGCAATTAATATAAAAAATTGTATATTAGAAAATAGAATTTATATTTGTGACGATTTTTAGAAGGAGAGTGTGTATATGTATTCAGAAACATTAAACGAAAAAATCACCACGTTTGAAACAATTTATAAACAACTTCAAGACAAATTAAAATGGAAAGTTTCAGATAAACGTACTTTAATGGTAATGGCATCAACCTATGTTTTAAATCATCAGCCTTTTCAATTAGACCAATTTTTAGACATCAGTAATTATATTAAGAGGCATGTTGGAGCTTTTTCGACCTTACAATCTTATCAGCGCTTTACAATAGCCGCAATGCTTGATGTAAGATTTCAAAATCCTAAGGAAAAATTTCATCAATTAATTGATGTATATGATCAATTAATTAAAGGAGATTTTTCTAGAGGTTCTTTTACTTATATTGCAGCAATGGCGATCATGACAAATTCATCAAAGAAATCATCTTATAACGAGCAAGTAGATAGATCGTTTATTATTTATAAAGAGATGAAAAAGAAGCATTTCTTTTTAACATCGAGTAGTGATTATCCACTTGCTGCACTTTTATCTGGAGTAAATGAAGATATAAATAACTTAATGAATCGAGTAGAGTGGCTTTATGAAAATTTGAGTAATATGGGGTTCAAGAAAGGAAATGACCTACAATTCTTAACACATATTTTGACCCTTGATTCAAGTATTAGCCCACAGACATTGGTTAGTCGATCAACTCATCTATTAGATGCGTTTAAACAGGCTGGGATAAAAATTAAGAAAATGCTCTATCCACAAGTCGGTATGTTAGCTTTACTAGAGGATACCACAGATTTAATCGATACGATTAGGTTAGTTACTGAACAGATGAATCATATAAAAAATTTTAAATGGACAAAGGATTTTAACCTCATTTTTGCAATAAATTTTGTTATCAGTGAAAAAATAGATGATAACAGATTATTAGAAGCAGGCTTGCACACAATAATGGAGGCAATGATGCAGGCACAACAAGCTGTAATGATTGCGAGTATTGTAGGAGTTTCAGCTGCTAATTCATCGGGAACAAATTAAAAAACAGACTTCTTTAAAACTAAAGTTAAACATAATGTCCATCTAATTCAGGCTTTTAAACAATTAAATCACAAAAAAATGTAAAAGCTGTTGACATAATTTCTATTCGTGCTATTATATATGAAAATTCAAAATTCTTTGTGAATAATAATACGAAGAAGAAGACAAGTTTATTGTAGCCGATTTTTAAGAGAGCTGATGGGTGGTGCAAATCAGTAAATCGTACAATGAATAGCACTTCAGAGTAGGTAGATTGAACAGTAGTAGATCTACACGTGATGCACGTTACGCATAATCCAATCAAGGCTGTTCTTTGACAGCAAAACCAGGGTGGTACCGCGGATGTTACAACTTTTCGCCCCTTACGCAAACGTAAAGGGTGGAAAGTTTTTTTTAATGTAATTTTTAAAATATAAGAAGGGAGAAGCATGTCGGAATATTTTTATAAGCTGTTCATGTAAAATAGAATAAAAGCCAATGTAACCAAACAATAAAATAAATAGGGGGAGAATAAAATGACGTATCGTGTTTTAATTAGTGATCCATTAAGTGAAGATGGTATTTTTCCATTACGAGAAGCAAAAGAAATAGAAGTAGACATGTTTACCGACTTAACTGTCGATCAATTAAAAGAAAAAATAGGTGATTATGATGCTTTACTAGTACGAAGTCAAACCAAAGTTACGCGTGATATTATTGCAAAAGCAAAAAACTTAAAGATTATTGGTCGTGCTGGTGTAGGTGTTGACAACATTGATTTAGAAGCAGCTACAGAACATGGTGTAATTGTCGTTAATGCGCCAGATGGCAATACGAATTCAGCTGCAGAACACGCAATGGCAATGCTAATGTCACTTGCTAGAAAAATTCCTCAAGCCTATCATGCATTATTACAGAAGAAGTGGGATAGAAAATCACACGTTGGTGTAGAACTGAAGGGAAAAACTTTAGGTGTAATTGGCATGGGGCGTATTGGAAGAGAAGTAGCTATGCGAGCAAAAGGACAACGCATGAAAGTGGTTGCCTACGACCCATTTTTCACGGAAGAGAAGGCCGAACAATTAGGTGTTTCGCATGGAACAGTGGATGAGGTCATTCGTGCATCAGATTTTATCACTTTACACACACCGTTATTAAAAGAGACAAAACATTTAATCGATGCAGAAGCATTTAAAAAAATGAAAGATGGTGTACAAATTATCAATTGTGCACGTGGTGGAATTATTGAAGAAGACGCGTTATATGATGCTATTGTTTCTGGGAAAGTTGCTGGAGCCGCATTAGACGTGTTTGAAGAAGAGCCGGCAATAGATCATAAATTATTGGAGTTAGCTGAAGTAATTGCTACGCCACATTTAGGTGCAAGTACGGTAGAAGCACAGGAGAATGTAGCGATTGATGTGAGCCATGACGTTGTTCGATTTTTAACAGGAGAATCTGTCAAAAATCCAGTTAACTTACCATCAGTTCCAAAGGAGTTAATGAAGAAAATTGAACCATACTTTCATTTGGCAGAAAAGCTAGGACTATTTTTAACAAATCTAACCAAAGAAGTGATTGAAGAAATTACAATTTATTATGCAGGTGAATTATATGAAATGGAAGTAGCTCCGTTAACTAGAAATACGATTAAAGGATTGCTAGAGCGCCACTTTGGTGATCATATTAATGATGTAAATGCAGCATTCTTGGCTGAACAACGTGGTATTGTGATTAATGAACAAAAAACAAGTACAGCACAAGGATTCACGAATTTAATTACTGTAGAAGTAAAAACCAAAACAAGCACGCATACCGTTGCGGGAACACTTCTAAATGGATTAGGCGCGCGCATCGTCAAAGTCGATAATTATAGTGTTGATTTAGCCCCTGAAGGTCATGTGCTGTTTATTCATCATAAAGACTTGCCAGGCGCAATCGGTAGAGTTGGTAGTGTTTTAGCTGATGAAGGCATTAACATTGCTACAATGCAAGTGGGTCGTGCAGATGTAGGTGGAGATGCAATCATGTTATTAACCGTTGATAAAACTGTTACAGAAACTGACATTGAAGGTTTAACAAAGCTAGCAGACATTTATGATGTGACAGCTATGGAGATATAAATAGGAGAAGAACTAAGAGCCCAAAGTGAATTATTTTGGGCTCTTTGATTTATTAAAACAATATATATATCTAGATAAATTACATAATTAGTGTATGCTACTGTATGTAATTTTTCCACAGGAACGGCACTTCAGAACTAAAGGATATAGGTTAGTTAGACGTTGTGGTATGACGTAATGATCTTATATTTAACACTCTCCTCCCCGTATTGAATATTCAGTTGGCGTGAGCCCACCACAGAACAAGAAAAAATTCGATAACGATATACCATATAAAAAAAATTACACTCTATGTTCAAGGAGCTTATATTACTATGGCTTATTCATTTAGTTTTAACTCCTATTTGAATAGGAAATAGTATCGTATGCCATGTTTTGATTGTTGCATCTTCAACAATCATTTTTTTGTTCGAATGCTCCTAGCTATAATAAAGTTTATTCGAAATAAAAATCACTAATCTTATTTTAAAAATAGTTGCCGTGTTATCATAGGGAGATGAAACAAATCCACTTTACAGGAGAGGTTTAGATGGTTTATAACATTAGTTTGAAAGAAAATAAACATACAGAAAAAAATTTAATTAAGAACCATTATCATAAGGTACATCAAATTCTTTATGTACTAGAAAATAAGGGTGAAATAACCTTCCAAGGGGAGAAGCACCCTTTTTCACAAGATAGCCTGGCATTTATTCCACCTTATGCGAATCACTCCATTATTTCAGATGTTAAAATGACTGTTCTTGTTCTCGAATTTGATTTGACCAATTTAGATTCAGAAATTACAAGAATTTTAATAGAAGAAAATTTTGATGAAATAAAGTTAATAGGACTAAACCCTTTTGAAGCAGGGAATATAAGACAATTGCTAAGAAGAATGCTTTACGAACAAAGTCAGTCAGACTTAATAAATAGATTGGCTGTTAAAATTTATCTTGAAGAGTTGTTGCTTATTCTGCTCAGAAGTCAAAAAGATTCAAACATTACTGATGCCAATGTACTTCGAGCTGAACGTTTAAAAAACTATCTTGATACACATTATTTTGAAATTAGGGATGCTAATGATTTTTCGAAAAAACTTGGTATAAGTACGCGGCATGTTAATACGATATTCAAAGAACAATATGATATGACACCGATGAAATATTTGACTCAGGTAAGAATGGAGATTGCAAAAAAGTTATTAATGGAAACAAATAATGATATAGCATCCATATGTTTTGAGGTAGGTTTTGAGGCAATTTCTACTTTCTATAGAAAATTTAAAGAGTATACTAATGTTTCTCCTCATAAATTTAGAACAGAGTATCAGTATGCTCAATCTAAAAAATAGATCGAAATATTACGTATATTTTTGATTTCTGAAATTGAGAAATATGTTCTTTCATTAATAAGACAGCGGTCATTATAAAGCGTATGATAGCGTTAAGAAATTAAAAAAATGTTTATGTGTTTGTTCAGAGGGAGGTGAAAGCGTGTTCAAAGTAGGGTTATGCTCTGTAACATTTAGGGATTTATCTACGCAAGAAGTAGTGGAAATTGCTAAAAGAGCAAAAATCCAAGGAATAGAATGGGGTGCCGATATCCACGTGCGACCTGGAGAACTAAAAAAAGCTGAAAGTGTTGCAACTTTAACAAAAGATGCAGGATTGGAAGTGGTTTCTTATGGTTCATATTATCGGTTAGGTGTTCAAGGGCAAGAAATCTCTTTTGAAACAATATTAGAGACTGCCGTTCAACTATCAGCCCCAGCTATTCGAGTATGGGCTGGTAAAATAGGGTCGGATCAAGCGACAGAAGACAATTGGACAGCAGTTATTGAAGATGCAAAAAGGATTGGTAATCTAGCGGCAGAACAAGGCATTCATATTAATTTGGAATATCATAATAAAACCTTGACTGACACGGTAAATAGTTCTATTCGTTTGATGAGGGAAATTAATCATGCTAATGTATCGTTATATTGGCAACCAGCCTTGTTTGAAACAGTGGAAGAACGTGTTCAAAGCATTATAGAAATTAAACCATGGCTCACGCATGTGCATGTTTTTCATTGGGAACTCAAATTTGGTGATTGGATAAAACACCCTTTTTCAAAAGGAGTTTCTGATTGGGAAAAATACTTGAGAAAACTAGAAAAAAATAATGGTAGTCGTTATTTGATGATGGAATTCGTAAAAGATGATAGCGAAGAACAGCTTATTGAAGATGTAAGGATACTTAAGTCACTAATCGATTAATTAAGGTCAATCATAATGAGAAAAATCTAACTACAAACAGTTATTGTTGTCTGCCCTTATAATATGACATTAGTTTTTGTTCAACTTAATATATTAACTGGTTAACTAGTTAGGGGGGATCTTATTTCTATTCCGAAGTATTTGCAAATTAAACAAAGTCTACTTTATAAGATTAATAATGGGAATTTTTTGCCGGGAGATAAATTTTACAGTGAATCTGAGCTAAAAAAAGAATATAACGTAAGTAGTATTACTGTAATTAAAGCCTTGCAAGAATTAACTCAAGAAGGGTATTTAGTAAGGTATCAAGGCAAAGGAACTTATGTTTCTAAAGGTAAAAAAGCCAAGGTAGTAAGGTTTTCAGATCAAGAAAATCATCAAGGTATGCAAGAATCTGTTCGAGTTATTAGTGTTGATAAAATCAGGGATCCCCGAATATCCAAAGAACTTAAAATTGATGAGCAGGAATCATTTTATTTGATTAAACGAGTACGTATGATTGAGGATATACCGTTACTTGTACAATACTCTTATGTGTTATCTGAATTTATTAAAGAAGAAGATATTACAGATCTTAATGCATTTTCTTCTATCTATGAAAAAATTAAAAATGATTTTCACATTAATCTTTTTCAATCAGATTCCAAAGAGGTGACAGAAATATGTTTTCCAACACCGTCTAAAGAAAGTACTTTGCTTGAAATAGAAGATAATGAACCAACTGCTTTCATTCGTAGACACACCTATTTACTGGGGAAAAGAGTAGTTGAATATATTGAAACTTATAAGAGATGGGAATATTTTAGCAATAAAATAGAGCCATTATAAAAGGAGATGGTACAATGAATGTTTTGCTTGTATCTCATCAAGGGGTAGCAAGTGGTATGAAAAAGGCAGTTGATATGATTACAGGAGAGCAAGATAAGCTTCACATAATAGAATTAACTAAAGCAGGGGTAGAACAATTTTCAACGGAACTTCAATCTTATTTAAAAGAATGGAGTCGATATGAGAAACCTTTACTAATCTTAGCAGATTTAAAAGGTGGTACACCATACAATCAATCCGTAGCGCTAGTTCATCAGTTGAAGTTGGAACACAGTGTATTTGTTGTAAGCGGTGTTAATCTACCAATTATTCTTGAATCTCTTTTTATAGATGACAGTAACTTTACACTATCTGACCTTGATAATTTAATAGCGTCTTCAAAAAATGCAATTTTTAAAGCAGATTTATTAGAAATGAATAACAATGATTTGGATGAATAGGAGGTAAGTCATATGGACGTAGCTTGGTGGCAGGTTTTATTAATTACACTGTATTCAGCATTTGCAATTTATGATGGAAATAATACAACAATGGGGTTTGTTAAGCCAACAATGGCCGGTTTTTTTGCTGGCTTAATTCTTGGAGATATTCAAACGGGTCTGATTGTTGGAGGAACATTGAATTTACTCGTCCTTGGTGTGGGTAACTTTGGAGGAGCATCAATTCCTGATTATATGACCGGAGCATTAATTGGAACGGCATTTGCAATTTTCTCAGGAAAAGGAGCTGAATTCGGAATATCATTAGCAGTTCCGATTGGTTTACTGATGGTGCAATTGGATGTGCTTGCTCGGTTTACAAATACGTACTTCCAAAACCGTGCAGAATTTTTTGTGAAACAAGGTAATCTAGACAAGGCAGCGAGGATGGGGTTATGGGGGCTACTTCCAACATCCCTATCCAGAATGATACCGGTATTCTTAGCACTGGTCTTTGGAGCGAATTTCATTGAATCAATAGTGGCTCACATGCCAGAGTGGCTGATGAGCGGCTTACAAGTTGCTGGTGGAATCCTTCCAGCTTTAGGAATAGCCATCTTATTAAGGTATTTACCAGTAAAAGAAAATATACCATATTTAATTATTGGATTTGTTGTAGCGGCTTACTTGAATATAACCGTTTTGGGTGCTGCCTTAATTGGACTTGCATTGGCAATCTTAGGCTATCAACATTTTTCAAAAAATGAAAATAGTACAAATGATCCTGCATTAGCGAATGGAGGGATGGAAGATGAGTAAACGAAAAATGGATCGTGAACTAAATAAAGTATTTTGGAGATGGTTCTTTTTTGGTCAAGCGAGTTGGAACTATCAGAAATTTCAAGGCCTTGGGTATTATTTTAGTGTTCTTCCTTTAATAAAAAGCTTATATAAAGATCCTGAAGAACGTAAAAAAGTTGCTATGACACATATGCAATTTTTCAATACAAACAATGCTATGGCACCACTAATACTAGGTGTAAATACAGCGCTGGAAAGAGAGAAAGGAATTAAATCAATGGAAGCTGTTGCTTCATTGAAAACTGGTATGATGGGACCGCTTGCTGGAATTGGAGATACACTTTTCTTTGTTATTCCAACTACGATTGTGGGCTCAATAGCCTCATACTTGGCGATTGAAGGTAACCCGATTGGCCTTCTTCTCTGGATTGTGTTCGGTGTTATACGTCTTGGGGCAATGCGATTTTTTGTTTGGTCAGGATATCAGGAAGGAGTTAGGCTTGTAACAGAAGTTGGTGGCAGATTAAAAAATTTAACTAAAGCTGCCAATATACTTGGGCTCACAGTTGTTGGTGCACTTGTTCCTACGGTTGTTAAAGCAACTTTTGGATACGAGTTTAAACAAGGTGAAGTTACACTATCACTACAGGAGCTTGCTGATCAAATTTTACCATCACTAGGCCCAGTACTTATTGTTGCCTTAACTTACTGGATGCTTGGAAGAAAAAAATTAAATTCAACACGTGTTGTTTTTATACTAATGGCTATTGGAGTCATTGCTTATAACTTAAAGATCTTTACAACATAAGGAGTGATAGAGATGGAAGGAATTGTGCATGTAAGAGTGGATGATCGTTTAATTCATGGTCAGGTAGCTACACGGTGGTCTACCGGACTAAAAGTGAACAGAATTATGGTAATAGATGATATTATTGCTAACAGTGACCATGAAAAAGCTGTGTTGCGAATGGCTGCACCATCTGGAGTAAATACGTCTATTTTAACATTTGAAAAAGCTACAGCAAATATAAAAGCCGGTAATTATAAAGGGCAGCGCGTATTATTAATTGTAAAAAAACCAGAAATTTTAGTGCGTTTGCAAGAAGAGGGGTTAGAGTTAACTCAAGTTAATGTTGGAAATCTATCAAATCGATTTGATTCCGTACAAATTAAAAAGTCAGTTAGCATTACTCCAAGTGAAAAAGAGGCTATTAAGACACTGATTGATTCTGGTATAAAAGTGACTGCGCAAATGGTACCAGATGAACCCGAAACTAATATTGTAGAATTTATGAAAAAAGCAAAGCTATAGCTTGAGGAGTGAATGCAATGAATTATGTCGATCAGTTTTATACAAAAATTGATAGCATCTTGAAGCAAATACACAACGAACAACAAGACAATATTAAAAAAGCTGCAGACATACTGGTAGAGACGGTGGAACGTGGCGGGATTATTCAGTCCTTTGGTTCAGGGCATTCATTTGCCGCTGCAATTGAAGTTGCAGGACGTGCAGGAGGATTTGTTAATTCTAAAGCAATTAAAGAGTTTTACGGTACTAATGGATGGTTCGAGGTTATTGAAGGAGTAGGTGATGCATTCATTCGTTTAGTGGATAAACGGAAAGAAGATTGTTTTATTTTCATCTCAAACTCTGGAAAGAATCCTTTACACATCGATATGGCTAAATATGTGAAAGAACAAGGCAATAAACTGATTGTTGTTACAAACTTAAAGGAATCAACAAATGCGAAAAGTTTACATTCAAGTGGTAAGAAATTGTATGAATTTGCGGATGTGGTATTAGATAATTATGGTGATCCAGGGGACTGTGTAATAGATATACCGGAATACGACATGAAGACAGGTGCAACATCCTCTATTTCTGCTGCCTTTTTACTAAATAGTGTAGTGTTACATGCGATTGAGAAATTGGTGTCCAAAGGTATTGAACCACCTATAATGAAAAGTGCAAACATAGAGGGTGGCAGAGAATACAACGAAGCGTTAATGAATAAATATAAAGACCGAATGCATCGGGTTTAAGTATTATAATCCTTGTAATCATAATTACTTGAATTATGGTTGTCTTAAAACTGCTAATGAAATAAAATTCGTGCGAGAGGGTTAAGAAATGATAAAAAATTATTACCAAAGAATACAAGAACAACTGAAACATGTATTTGAAATAGAAGAACAAGTAATGCAGCAAGTAAGTGAAGAGATTTTTAAGAAAATAAATAAGGGCGGTATAGTTTACTTATTTGGATCTGGTCACTCCCACATATTGACAGAAGAAGTTTTTTACCGGGCGGGTGGGCTTGCACCAGTATCACCTATATTAATAGAGCCCTTAATGCTTCATCAGGGTGGGGCTGCTTCATCTCAAAAAGAACGGAAAAATCAATATGTTCGCCCGTTTCTTGAAGAGTATTCGATTACAGAAAATGATGTGCTGCTTGTAATCTCCACTTCAGGCATTAATCCAGTTCCTGTTGATGTTGCGCTTTACGGGAAAGAATGTGGAGCAACTACTGTAGCAATCACAAGTACGGCATATGCTAAGACAGAATCTTCTAGACATGAAAAAGGGTTTTATCTAAAAGATGCGTGTCATTATGTGATTGATAATCATGTACCAGTTGGTGATACTACGTTGCATCATTCAGATTCTGGAATTAGGTTTGCTCCATCGTCTTCAGTGATTGGTATTTCAATCCTTCAATCGATATTAGCGGAAGTTGTTCATTTGCTTATTGAAACAGGAGAAACACCACCTGTTTTTCTAAGTGGAAATGTTGCTGGTTCAGATGAACACAATAAGAAGCTACTTGAAGTGTATGGGGATAAGGTACCGATGCTAATAAAAAATATGAAGAAATAGCGTTATAATTAAGAGCCTATCGAAATGATAGGTTCTTTTATAAATGATTAAAAGGTCTGTTTTGGTCATATAGCTGTTAAAATATTGTTCTAATTGTTTATAACATAGTTTAATTTGTAGATTTGTATACTAGTTTAGATGTTCTGTGTTCATTCTATTCAATCATTTTAATTCTGTAAATGAGATTTTCTTCTTGAGTCAATAAGACAAGTCTCGGAAAAGAACATATCATTAATATAGAAAAAAGCATAATGTCACTTCAGACATTAATCGCTTTATATGAATATTCGTGGAAAGAAGTGTATCCCTTTGATTGAATTCAACACATTAAAATCCTATTTTTTATTTTTCTTAAGTCTTGTTATTATGGGGCTTGGTATTAGTTTAGTAACATTAGCACACCTTGGAACAACCCCCATTACAAGTCCTCCGTATGTTTTAAGTTTGTTTCTTCCAGTGAGCTTTGGAATGCTAACGATGGTGTTAAATTTTCTTTTTGTCTTGATACAAGTAATCCTATTGAGACAAGAATTCCCGAAAATACAATATCTACAATTGTTAGTTGGTCCTATCTTAGGAATTTCTATTGATCTTTGGTCTGCTTTAGTTACTTTAGTTGCACAGTTGTCTTATTTGATTCAATTAAATATGGTCATTGTGGGAAGTGTGATAATTGCACTTAGCACGGTCTTACAATTGAAGGCACAAGTAGTAAATAATCCGGCAGAAGGTATAGTAAAAGCAATAGCTATAAAAAGTTCAAAAGAATTTGGTACAGTAAAATTTTATTTTGATATTATCTTAGTTCTTTTAGCAGCTGTTATTTCATTTATAGCTTTAGGAACAATTCAGGGTATTCGTGAGGGAACGATAATTTCTGTATTAATTATTGGTCCGCTTATTAAAATGTTTCAAAAAAGAGCAACAAACAAATGAGTCATTTATATTCAGTATTTAAAGGAGTGAACTGCATGAAAAAAGGTCTTTTTATTATGGATGAAGAATTATTTGAAAAGGTGTATACACCAAAGGTACAAAAAGAAATATCTCAACATGTCGATGTTATTGGTAAGCCATTAACAAAAAGGAATTATCATGAATATATCGATTTATTAAATGAAGTAGAAGTGATTTTTTCAGGATGGGGAGCCCCGGTTTTTGATCAAGCTTTCTTAGATGAAACACCTCATTTAGAAGCAATTTTTTATGCTGCTGGAACTATGAAAAAGTTACTAACAGAAGAAGTATGGAAAAGAGGAATAAAGGTAACGACAGCTAATAAGGCGAATTCAATTCCAGTAGCAGAATTCACATTGAGCGAGATTTTATTCTCTTTAAAAAACGGTTGGCAGTTATCTAAGCAGTTCAAAGAGGAAAAGTCATATTTAAATGGTATGCTACAACCTTTAATTGGAGCTTATCAATCTACTGTTGGTATTATTTCATTGAGTCAAATTGGTCGTAAAGTAGTTGACCTTCTTCAAAATTTTGATATAGAAGTATTAGCATATGATCCGTTTGTTGAAGAGGAAGAAGCAAGACGTTTAAATGTAACATTGTGTTCTTTAACAGACATTTTTAAAAAATCAGATGTAGTTTCTTTACATAGTCCGCTTTTACCTAGCACAAAGCATATGATTACTAGGGAACATTTTTTATTAATGAAGAAAAATGCAACTTTTATTAATACAGCTCGAGGAGCCATAGTAGAAGAAAATGAATTAATAGAGGTTTTACAAGAGCGCTCAGACATAACAGCTCTTTTAGATGTAACCAATCCAGAACCGCCCGTAAAAGATTCACCACTATATACGTTACCGAATGTGATTTTAACTCCTCATATTGCCGGAAGTTCTGGTAATGAAAGAGCAAGACTAGGGGCGTTTATGCTAGATGAAATAAAACGTTATACGAATGGCAATTCTCTACAGCATGAGATAACGGAGCAGACCTATAAAAATATGGCTTAAAGAAAGTGAATGTCTTTAAGTATAAATAAAGAGTAAATGTTGTCATTAAAAATCAGTCAATAACCTTATTTAACTATACTCTTGAAAATTTGTTCCATTGAATTTTCTTTGTGTATGATATAGAAGAGAATAAAAAATCTATTTAAAAATGATGAAAAAACATAATGATTCAAGATAGGTATAAAATGTAATAATCTAAAAGGAAAAGTTTAAAACTTGCTCATATAGTAGAATCAAACGTGTGCAAACAATGCTCCTTTTAAGGAAGTAGATAGAACAAAACAAATCTTCTTACCTTAAAGGGAGTTTTTGTAAGAGTAAAATAAATATTATTATTCTAGTCAGCTTAACCATAATGTAGTATGGACATATAGAAAGCAGCACGATATATTATTAGAAATTTGGGGTTGCAAAAAGTGAAAAATACAATTATAATATTTAATATACAGAATACAGTATATTTATCAAGAGGAAGTTGTTTATGTGGGAAAAATTCTATTCTAAAAATGGATTAGCCGCAAAAAAAATCGCTAAATTATTTTTGCAACTAGATGAAAAAGAAAAAATACCTCGTGTTTCAGATTATTGCGAAATCTTATCTATCGGAAGAGGCACTGTTCAAAATGCACTTCGTTTATTAGAAGAGATGAAGGCGATTAAATTGGAAGCTAGAGGTCATTTAGGTACATTCTTAGTCTGGAAAGATAAGGGGATGTTGCTTGAAATTTCTGGTTTTGCTCCATTAATTGGATCGTTACCGTTACCATATTCAAGAAAATATGAAGGGTTAGCTACGGGAATGGTAGATGCCTTTGAAACCTCGGGTAGTCGAGTTAATTTAATATACATGCGAGGTGGGGTGAATCGAATTGAGGCATTACGTACTAAAAGATGTGATTATGCTGTCGTTTCAAAAATGACTGCGGATGCAATGCTCGATAAATACTCCAACTTAATTATAATGGAACGACTTGGATCAAAAAGTTATGTATCAGCACATAAAATATTCTTAGCAGATGAAGAAAAAACGCAGGTTATTGATGGTATGAGAGTAGGAGTAGACAGAGAATCTCTTGATCAGATGCACTTAACATCTTTGGAATTCGCTACCAAAAATGTCACATACATTGATGTGAATTATATGCAACTTTTCGAAAAGCTTCAAGCGAACGAGATAGATGCTACGATTTGGAACGTAGATGAAAAGAAAATATCACAAACATTTAAATCTATTTCTTTTGAATCAGAAGAAGCCTTGAGGGTGTCTAAAGATACATCAGAAGCAGTCATTGTTATTGATAGTGAAAGAGAAGAAGAAATAAAAGATAAATGGGCTTCGGTCACAAAAGAACAAATTCTGATCGTTCAAAAAAGTGTAGAAAATGGAGAAATAATACCACATTATTAATTATTTCTCCTTATCAATATCCTAAATACAGTATTTTGGAGGTTAATAATGAAAAAAAAAGAAGTGAATGGAAAATTGGATATTTTGTTAGAAACTCAAACCATTACAAGTCAAGCGTATCAAGTGACAAATCAAACATTTGATTTTATGAAAAACAGTTTTCAATGTGAAACAATAAAGCATTCGGAAATGTTTTGGGTACATATGGCAATGGCTTTGACAAGGATAGAAAATGGAGAAACAGTTGAAGGTCCTTCTAACGCTATTTTACAAGAGGTGTATCAAACGCCACACCGTAAAGAGATAGAGAAGGTCATCTCATATGTAAGCGCTGCAATTAATGAAGAATTACCAAAAGAGGAGCGAGGTTTCTTTTACCTTCACCTACATGGAGTAGTTGAAAATAACAAACAGGAGGTTTCAAAATGATTAACGTTGTTATAGGTGGTCAGTTAAACAAACAACAGATAGAGAAACAAATAATGGAATTGGGAGGGAGTGACGTTAATGTCTCTGTAAAAAGTGATTTAGATGCCGTTATGGCATTGAAAAACAAACAAGCAGATTATTATGTAGGCGCATGTGAAACTGGTTCCGGTGGTGCACTTGCTATGGCATTAGCTCTAATAGGAAGCGATAGCTGTGTTTCAATAGCAACTCCTAGTACGATTATGGAAAAAGAGCAAATTGAAGAAGCAGTTAAAGATGGGAAAGTAGCTTTTGGCTTTACTGCGACCTCTTCTAAAAATGTAATAGACATGCTGATTCCTATTTTATTAAAAAAATAAACTTTGTGGAGGTGTACGTATGGAATTTACAATATTTCAATTAATTTCGATTGCTTTAGTTGGAGCTGTGGGTTCAATGTTAGTTAATCGAGGAGTTGCTGTTTTTAATGATGGTCTTCGCCCGATTATGCCGGAGTATTTAGAAGGGCGCCTAACAAGAAAAGAACTAGCTGCTACAAGCTTTGCGTTAAGCTTTGGTTTAATAGTAGGCTTTGGTATTCCGTTATCTATTGGTGCCGCAATTATAATAGGACATAGTATTTTACTAGCTTGTGATATTATCGGGATTTGGACGCCAGAAGGTAAAAAAGGAATGATTCTATCAGGTATTATTGGTGCTGTCTATAGTATAGGAGTGTGCCTGGGGTTACAATTTATTGTTGATTTATTTAATCAACTTCCGGTTAATTTCTTAGACTCATTAAGTCTGGTAGGAACGCCTATTATTATATCATTTACTGTATTCCCAGCCGTTGCAGTTGGGTATCAACATGGAATGAAGAAAGCTTTTAACACGGCTCTTATAACCTTTGTTATTTATCTGTTATTCTCCAAATTCGGATCATTTTCGATTGGTTCATATGACATAACATTAAGCCCTGAAGGTATGGCTCTATTAGCAGGGATGTTAATGATGGTTTATTATGCAGCTAAAGTAAGAGGTGGCGACGAATCCACAAATGCTGACTTAGTTAATATATTTGCCGAACGAGTTAACAAGATTAAAAGAAATCGTTGGTTACTTGCACTTATGGGTGGTCTTGTTGCTTTAGTTTCAGCTCAATTAGTACTTGCTGTTGATGCAATGCCACAAGCGCTTATTAATGAAGGAAAATATACTGAAGGAGCGATTGCAACGTTTGCGCGTGCAATTGGTTTTATTCCATTAGTATTTTCTACATCTATCGTTACGGGTGTATATGGTCTTGCCGGAACAACACTAGTTTTTGTAGTAGGGCTAATATTTAGAGATATCCCATTATTAGCATTCGTAGTAGGTGCTGCTGTTATGTATGCTGAAGTAATGTTGTTATCTGTAGTTACAAAAGGGATGGATAAACTTCCTGGTGTTAGAGAAATGGGTGAACATATTCGAACATCTTTAGCCGATGTACTTGGCATGGCAATACTTATAGGCAGTGCTATGGCATCTGAGCAAATAGCACCTGGTATTGGATTCTTTTGGATCTTAGGATTTTATCTAATTAATAGAATGGCAAAGAAACCACTTGTAGAGCTGGCTGTTGGTCCTGTAGCTGTAATAGCTTTAGGTATCTTAGCAAATATGCTTCATCTTATTGGTTTGTGGTAATTTTTTAAAACATACAAAATAACCTCTCCAATTAATATCATCTAGACCGGAGAGGTTTTCATTTTAAAGGATTATTAAAATCTGATAATTGATAAAGGAAGGCGAAAAACATGTTAATTGATGGAATGACATATATGCATGAACATACAACACTTGATCTATCTGAAGTAAAGAATACGGAAGATTGTCAGTTGGATGTGTTTTCTGAAACCGTGGAAGAGTATAAGAAATTATACAAGAAAGGTGTTAAAAACATAATAGATGTTACTAATTTTGGAATGGGCAGAAATATTCCTTTTGTTGAAAAGGTTACTAAAGCTAGTGGAATGAATATCATTTACGCTACTGGTTTTTATCAAGAGGATTTCTACCCGATTCAGGTGTTTAGAGAAACAAGAGAACAACTAGCCGAAAGAATGATAAAAGACATAACAGAAGGAATCAAAGGAACACATATTACGGCAGATATTATAGGAGAAATTGGTACTAGCTTCAATAAATGGACCGAAACGGAAAAAAAAGTATTTGAAGCTGTAGTGATTGCTCATAAAGAGACGAATAAGCCAATTACAACCCATACGTCAATTGGTACTTTAGGCCAGGAACAAGTTGATTTTTTTAAGGGGAAACAGGTTGCTCTTGATAGAGTAATCATCGGTCATGTAGATCTAACAGGAGATGCAGATTATATTTTGAAAATGTTAAGAGATGGTGTGTATGTTGCATTCGATACAGTTGGTAAGGAAAGCTATATGCCCGATCGTACGAGAGCGGAAATACTAAAGAAAATACAGGATGCAGGCTATATAGAGCGAGTCTTTCTCTCGATGGATATTACTAGAAAATCACATTTGGAATATAAAGGTGGAATAGGATATAGCTTTTTGTTAGATTCTTTTGTTCCCTTAATGCAATCATATGGTATCACAGATGAATCAATTGAAAAAATGTTAGTTAAAAATCCTATTGAATTTATGAATAGATAATCATTAGAAAAGAAGGAGAACCTTATGAGCAAAAGAGTGATTATATTAATTATAGATAGTTTAGGTGTTGGAAGTATGGATGATGTAGAAGATTACCATCCACAAGATATTGGAGCAAACACGTTTTATCATATATTAGAAGTAGCAAGTCCTAACATACCAAATTTCAAAAGATTGGGAATTAATAAAATTTTAAATTACCCTGCGATACAGACAGCAGATTATTTAGCAAGTTACGGTGTATTAAATCTAATGCATCAAGGTGCAGATAGTTTTGAAGGGCATAACGAAATTATGGGATCAAAACCTAAAAAAGCGTATTTAGCGCCATTTGTTGAAAATATGGAGACAGTGAAACACGCGCTAGAAGAAGCAGGGTATAAAATAGCTATTCCTAATAAGGAACTACCTTATCTATTAGTAAACGATTTAGTAATTGTTGCAGATAACATTGAAACCGATTATGGACAGATCTATAACGTTAGTGCTCCTTTAGATTATATTTCGTTTGAAGAAGTTTTACGTATTGGAAATTGTGTTCGTCAACATGTAAAAGTGAATCGAGTGATTGCACTAGGTGGAGAGAACATTACGCCTGAGCAATTACAGCAATCGGTTGAGAAACGTAGTGATGGACTAGTTGGAGTAAATTCACCAAAATCAAATGTATATAAACAAGGGTATCAAGTACGACATTTAGGGTATGGCATATCTCCTGATAATCAGCTACCGACAATAGCGAAGAAAGCAGAATTAGATGTTTCACTAATCGGAAAAATGCAAGATGTTATCTATTGTAAAGGTGCTAGGAAATTTCCAGGTGTAGATACGAAACAAGTGATGGAGAATATATTACAAGAAATGAATCATGTAGAAAATGGAGTAATTGCGGCAACGGTTCAAGAAACAGATTTAGCAGGGCATGCACAAGATGTAACACGTTATGCTAATCGTATAGAGTTAGTAGACGGCTTTCTTACAGAAATAGTAGATTCAATGACGAAGGAAGACTTGTTGATTGTCAGTGCAGATCATGGAAATGATCCAACAATCGGCCATAGTCAACATACGCGAGAAAAAACATTCTTGCTTGCCTACCATAAAGAATGGAAACCAGTAGCTATTGGAGAGAGGCAAACATTATCTGATATAGCTGCAACTGCAGCGGATTATTTGAAGCTGGAAGCACCAGAGAATGGCATATCTTTTTTAACTAATGTGGGTAGTGTGATTGGAGAGGGTTAAATGTTTTTAGAAATGACAAAAGAAAGAAATCATAAATTAATAGAAGTCTCTACTGATCTACATCAACAAGGAGTTATATCTCCAAATACGTATGTATTAGATCTGGATACTGTGAAAAATAATGCAATGCTTTTAGACGAAGAAGCCAAAAAACAGGATATTGAATTATTGTTCATGACAAAACAATTTGGACGTAATCCTGTTGTGGCTAATGCAATTGTCGAAGCTGGAATACAAAAGGCAGTGGCGGTTGATCCTTGGGAGGCCATTACATTAAGCAATGCCAATATCCAAATTGGTCATGTAGGTCATATTGTTCAGATACCAAAAAAAATGATACCTACTATATTAAATCTTAATCCAGATTACATCACTGTTTTTAGCTATGAGAATGCAAAAAATATCAGTGATACAGCTATTAGGTTAGGTAAAATCCAAAAAGTTTATTTGCGTATCGCAAATGATGATGATTATATATACAACGGTCAAGAGGGTGGGTTTTCTTTAAAAAGTTTAAAAGATAATGTTAAAAAAATAGAGCAACTACAAGGGATTCAAATTGCTGGTTTAACTAGTTTTCCATGTTTACTAATACAAAATAGTCAACCTATTGCGACTTCCAATGTAAAATCGATGCAAAAAGCGAAGCAATTTCTTATAAAAAGAGGGCATCATGATTTAGAAATGAATATGCCGAGTGCAACTTCTACTGCTTCTTTAGAATTATTAAAACAATTAGGTGCAACACAAGGAGAGCCTGGTCATGCTTTAACAGGCACTACACCAATTCATGCTATCAAATCATTAAAAGAAAAACCAGCCATGGTTTATGTTTCTGAGGTTTCCCATGTATATAATAATAAATCATATGTTTTTGGTGGAGGTTTTTATCCTCGTTCCCACATGAAGCATGCTTTAGTAGGTTCTAATTTTCAACAGATGAAAAAAGTCTCTGCTATAGAGAATGAGCCTTCTAGTATTGATTATTATGGGGGACTAGATACGAGTGAAGTAAATGTTGGTGATACTGCAATATTTGCCTTTCGTACACAAATGTTTGTTACAAATGCTCAAATTGCAATTATAGAAAATCTGAAAAATTCTCCAAGACTAATAGGTATTTACGATACTTTTGGAAATTTACTAACAGATAACGTAAACACATCAGTTAAAAAATAGTCAGTAAAATTACAATAGGTCCCCTTTCACATACTATTTTACTCTAACAGGAGGATAAAGATGAAAAACAATAATCTACTAACACTTAAATATGCTGATTCTGTTTTACCTGCATTAACGGTAAAACAAGCGCAACAAGTACAGTTTAAATTAGTGGAGAGTATAAGCAAACAATTTACAGGAGATACGTTTTTAACAATGGGTGATTTAGGTGTAGCATCACGTTATAAAAAGCCGACTCAGACAGCGAAAGTAGAGTGTGTATTGGCTGACTTTTTTGGTGTTGAACGTGCAATGCTTGTTCGAGGTGCTGGTACAGGAGCAATTCGAACGATTCTAAGTACATTGATCAAACCCGGAGAGGTAATGTATATTCATCAAGCTCCTGTTTATATGACTACACAGGATACAATTAGGACGCTAGGAATAAAAACAAAAGTTGTAGATTATAATGATATTTCATCATTAGCAACAATAGTAAAAGGAGATGTGAAGAGTAAAGTATTCTATATCCAACATGCTAGGCAACAACCAACGGATATGTATGATTTGAAAGAAGTGATCGAAACTGTAAAAATTAATAATCCCAATTTGACTATTGTTGTGGATGATAATTATTGTGTGATGAAAACACCTGGTATTGGAGTGGAGTATGGTGCAGATTATTCTACTTTTTCAGGATTCAAATTACTTGGGCCAGAAGGTGTTGGACTAATTGTTGGAAAAGAGCAAGCGATAAAAATTGCACAAGCAAATAATTATTCAGGCGGTGGTCAAGTACAGGGTTATGAAGCAATGGAGCTTTTACGTATGATGACATTTGTCCCCGTTTCTTCAGCTACACAGAATGAACAAGTAGAAGAAATATGTAAAAGAATAAATGCAGGGGCAATAGAAGAAATAGAGTCTGCCTATATTACAAATGCTCAATCAAAAAATGTAATTGTAGAGCTTAAACAACCAATTGCAGAAAAAGTTATTATGCTGAGTAATCGATTTGGGGCAGCTACACATCCTGTGGGGGCAGAATCAAAATATGAAATACTTCCTTTAATTTATCGTGTTTCAGGAAGTTTTATTGAATCGCAGCCACATTTGAAAGAGTATAGTTTACGGATAAATCCAATGAAGTCCGGTACAACTACTGTATTGAAAATTCTTGGTAAAGCTATTCAATATTCCTTACAATCATAAGTTAGTTTGTGATATTAAAAATCAACGGTCTTTATAAAAAGCCCAGATCAAGATAAAGCCCGTTGATTATATTAGTATCTATTCACATAGGATTCACTTCATTTTAGGCTTTCTCAACCATCAGCTTGATATACTACTATCGAATGAATTAAGTAGCTAACAGTTCCCCCTGTAACCCAAACCAAAATCCAAAACAAGCGTAATTTGACGTTTAAGATAAGTCAAATACGTCTCCAAAATTCAAAGGTAAAATATTTTTAGTTTGTCCGTAACTCCCTAATACCCCTTTTCACGAATATTTACTTGCTCAGTTTACATACTAAACCAAAAAGGAGTGAAAATTATGGCTAAGCGTACAAAGAAAAACGATCCACAACAAAAAAACAAACAAGGTTTTGATTCCAGTAAAACAGATTCTGAATTCTCCGAGGAGCTAGGGAGTGCAGCAGCAAATCGTGCTCATAAACAAAAAGCCAAAAAAATAAGAATGTCTAAAAATAAAAATAAGCCAACCAGCTAAGAGGAGTAAAACGTATATGTCTAAATCAAAAAGTCGTAGAGAACGTGAGTGGAACAATAGAAAACAATCACAAGATCCTCATGGTAAGATAAAATCATTTGAGGAATTAGCAGAAGAAACAAAAAAAGACAACAACAATTAAACCGTAAGGAAGCGGTGATACCATCGCTTCCTTACGGTTTAAAGTAAATAAGTTACATATTAAATTTTGCAATATTTTATGTGCCCACGTTAATCAGCTTCGCACGTTCTCTTCGATATACAATTCTTAAACGAATAAAGAAACCAATGGCTGCTCCTGTTAAACCTAATGTAATTCCAACCCAAAAACCAGCAGGGCCAAGCGAAGTATATGCTGCTAGTACGAAACCTGCAGGGATACCAATCAACCAATATGAAACAAAAGCAATATAGAAAGGTAGTTTTACATCTTTATAGCCTCGAAGCACACCTTGAAGACTGGCTTGAGAAGCATCAGATAGTTGATAAATAATCGCTATCGTAAATAATTGTGCTGCAATATGGACGACCGCAGGATCTGTAGTGTAGAGGTATGCAATCGGTTCTTTAAAGAAAAGTAAAGTCACTGAGCCTAGGGACAAAAAGCCAATCGCACTAAACACACCAATGTAGGCGTATTGTTTAGCAGCTTCTAATTGCTTACCGCCAATTGAAAAACCAACTACTATCGTTATTGCCATCGATATACTTAATGGAATCATAAATAATAAAGTAGTAAAACTAATAACAATTTGGTTTGCTGCAATTACACTGGTTGAAAACATGATGCCTATAAATAGTGTTACAACAGAGAATATACTTGCTTCAAAAAAGATGGATAAACCCATTGGAATCCCAATCGACATTTGTTCCTTCCACGCAAGAATAGAAGGTTTTACCCATTTAACAAAAAGCTTGTACTCTCTAACTAATGTAACTTTGAATGTCATCATTGCACCAGTAATAAAAATAATCCAGAAAGTAATTCCTGTTGCATATCCTGCACCAATGCCGCCTAACCTTGGCATACCAAAATTTCCAAAAATCAAACTGTAGTTTAACAAAATATTAAAAGGGACGGCCAAGGTAGTAATAAACATAGTTATACGTGTGTACCCTTGAGCATCAAAGAAATTTCGAGTCACATTTGATAGAAATAATGGAATAATACCAATAGAAAGCCCAATTAAGTAATGAAGAGCAATATGTTGTACTTTTGGTTCAAGATCCATAAATGTTAAAATGGGATCTAGTGCAATAGATCCTAGCAAAATAATACCTGCCCCAATACCAACGGCGAGATATAATGCTTGGTTAACCGTGTAATGAATTTTATGCCGTTCATTTGCTCCCAACATTTGCGCAATGATAGGGGTGATTGCTAACATGATTCCATTCATGCCTGTAAATATAGGAGACCAAAGACTCGAGCCAATTGCTACCCCCGCTAGATCATCCGTTCCGACTCGTCCTGCCATCATTGTGTCAACTAGGTTCATAGCAGATAAACTAATTTGTGTAATCATAATTGGCCAGACAATAGTTAAGAACAAACGAATTTTTTCTTTTAATGTATGTGCATGATACAACTAAATTCCCCCCTAATACGAAGTTGTCTTGTCTGTGTTAGAAATACCAAGCCAAAAAATTTGCCAGGCAGCGTCTGGTTTTTGGTTGGTACGCTTATTTTCACCGTATACCATTTCCATGCCAATTGCGTCTAATAAAGCGGAAAATGCCAGAGACGCTGTAGAGGGAGGTTGGTTTATTTCCCCTTGATTAGCAGCATGTTGAAAACGTTCCAAATACAATTGATCGACTTGATCAATGTATGCATATAAAGCATCAATTACTTCATCATATAAATGACTAGGCGGAAGAAAGGAATTCCGCAACCATAGATTCAACCGGTTATCATTGCTAAAGCGATACATATAGCTTTGCAACGCATCCCATAAAAAAATCTTTAGTGGTTTATCAAAATTTGTTTTTAAATAATCTTCTTCTCTTTTTAACTCAATAGTGAAAGTTTCTTTTAATACTTGTAAAAACAAATCATCTTTTCCTTTGAAATGTGCATAGATGGACTGCTTTTTTATCCCAACTTGTTTTGCGATATTTGCAAGTGATGTTCCTTCATAGCCATGAGTGGCAAATAGATTCAATGCAGCATCTTTAATTGCAATATAAGACATAAAAACTCTCCCTTACGAACGGTCGTCAACATATCATAGCAAAGTATCGAAGCGGTAGCAACAAATTTCAGATAAAAAAGTTACCCTTAATCAGGTAACTTTAAGAAATAATTGATTGACATAATGCATTACAGCTTTTCAATTAAAGGAATGAGTTCATTAAGGTGGTTAATTTCATAGGTTGGTTTAACATCAGTGAGTTTTTTATTTACTCTATTGATCCAAACATTGCGAATACCAGCGCGGTTAGATCCTAATATATCTGTCATTAAGTTGTCACCGACCATAATTGCTTCCTCTTTCTCTACTTTTGCTAATTCAATAGCATGATCGAAAATTCCAGGATCTGGTTTACCTTTGCCGAATGCACCTGAGATAATGATATGATCAAAATAGGCTCGTAGCTCAGGTGTTATAGTCAGCTTTTTTTCTTGTAAAGAAGGTGCACCATTTGTTAATAAAATCAGCTGGTAGTTTTTATGCAATTCATCTAATGTTGTGTAGGTTTCTTCATATACAAAAGGGTGCTTCACTCTTTCTTTAATAAACCGCTCTGCTAAATCATTTGCAAAGGTTTCGTCTGCTATTCCTAGCTTAGTTAAACCATGTTCCCAAGCTTTTTTTCGATAAGTAGGAATAATATCGTACATTTTCTTAAAATCGTCTGTTTCATCATCAAAAGTCCCCCATAAACCTTCAAAAGGATTGATTCCAATTAATTGTGTAAATGCATATGTCTCGTAAGATGCATATAGTTCACTTGCTGCTTCTCGGACGCTTTCTTCTAATTTAATAGGATCTAATCCATGTACTTCTTCTGCTACTGCACAAGTTTTTTGAAAAGCAGTTTCTACGCTCTTTTTATCCCATAGTAATGTATCATCCAGGTCAAATAGTATAGTTTTAATCATGTTCTAACTCCCTCTGCACCATTTTTATCATTATCATAACAGGAGTTTTACTTCTTTGCTATTTTCTTTACGCTTTCGTTTGATAAGGAATAGGCAAACCAGTTACATAGCTGACTACATTTTTTCAGCTATTCTCTAAATGAGAGATCTAGTCCCATTCTCTTCACTGGATAAGGAATACATTATGAAATGAAGCACAGCGCAATTTAAATGACAGGGAATATTAATATGTCATAAAAAATGAGGCAAAGTTACTTTTGTTCGATTACAATATAGAAAAGAAGTGCAAGGTAAGGAGTGGAAGGTATTGAAAAGCAAATGGATTGGAAAAAAGATATACATTCGTCAATTACAAAAAGAAGATGCAGCTGCATTGTTAGAAATCAATAAGGAGAACAGAGAAATATTTAATCGATATTCTCCTGTTGATCAAGAAGAGTCATTTTTTACATTAAAGAATCATGAAGAGATGATAGAAGCTAAGCAAAAAAATTGGTCAGAGGATAGAGAATATGGTTTTGGTATTTTTATAAAAGAAGCAGATAAATTAGTCGGAACGATTAACCTTTTCTTTGTTGAACGTGAAGTTGGAGATAAATGTATGATTGGATATGCACTTGATCATAGATATACTGGACACGGTTATATGACTGAGTCGGTTCAATTGGCCGTTACATTTGCTTTTGAAGAAGCAGGATTTCATCGTATTGAAGCAGGGGTAATGCCAAGAAATACAGGATCGATTCATGTTTTAGAAAATTGTAGATTTATTAGAGAAGGTACATTACGTGATGAACTTAAAATAAACGGAAAATACGAAGACCATTATATTTATTCACGATTATCAACAGATTAATCATTGGATCGTTGCATAACTAAATATTATTTGTCATCATTCCACCGTATGGTTTATACTTGAGGTTATAGATTTTAAAGCAAAAAAAGCAAATCAATTATATAAAAAGAGAAAAGCTAGTACTTAGGCACAGCACATGGTAGCTGTGCTTTTTCTAAGCTAGCAATTAGTAGAGGTGTGAAAGTGATGAATGATATACAAAAATTAAAAGAAGGATTAACGATGGGATCGCTTTTTGGCCTGTTATTACTTATAGTTGTTTTTATACCAGGAAGTGAATTAATAGCATTGTTTGTACTACCTGTACCTTTTGTTCTTTATGCTTCACGTTATGGCTACCGTTCTACACTTTTATTGGGTGGAATTGTCCTTGGCTTTTCAGTGATTTTATCCTTATTCCTGTTTATAGGAGCAATACCATTAACATTATTAGCGATAAGTGCTGGTGCGTTTATTGGGCATGCAATATTTCAAAAACGACATTCTTATGAAACATGGGCACTAGGGTCGGTAGGAGTGACAATCGGTTTACTAATCATTTTTGTAATGATTCAAGTATTTTCAGAGGTAGATTTAATTGAGCAATATCAATCAGTTATTGACGAATCAATAGAGATAACGAAATCAATGACAGAGACAACCGGATTTCAATTAGCGAAAGACGATTTAGACTTAATAAAGCAACAGATGAATCAAATGATTACCCTTTTCCCATCTATATTAGTACTCATTTCAATTGGGATAGCATTTATTATTCAGTGGACAAGCTATAAGATCATTTCTTTTCGAAACAAAAAACGCTTGTCTTTTCCAGCATTCCGAACCTTTCAATTTCCTAAAGGTGTCATTTGGATTTATTTAATAGCGATTCTCTTGGCAATGTTCCCTATAGAGGAGACAGGAAGCTTAGCGGCAGTTGTCTTAAATACAACTAATTTAATTGGGGGGTTATTTTCTTTACAAGGCATTTCTTTTATATTATTTTATTGTCATCAAAAACGGCTATCTATTGCATACCCTATATTAATTATTCTGTCATGTATTATTTTTCTTCCAATCGGTATTTATCTAACAAGAATCTTAGGTATAATTGATATAGGCTTTGGTGTAAGGGGAAGAATGAAACAAACAAAGTGAGCTCAGATCTGGGCGTAGGAGCTGAAAAAAAGATGCCAGATTTATTTAAGAAGCCAACCTTAAGTGTGCATTTATGGGTTATCTATTCTTTGTCGTTTTTATTGTTAGGATTTATTTGGTTTTTTCAATGGAAACTAGGAATTGTAATGACTGTTATATTAGTGGCTTCCTTGTATTATAGTGTTCGATCAGAAAAGCATATTTTGAGTGAAACAGAGGAATATATATCTACGTTGTCTTACCGCGTAAAAAAGGTAGGAGAAGAAGCGTTATTAGAAATGCCAATTGGTATTGTCTTGTATAGCGAAGACTATCAAATAGAATGGACAAATCCATATATGAATAAGTTTTCTGAAAATGAAACGTTTGTAGGTCAATCGCTTGAACGAGTTTCAGAAGACTTAGTACCAATGATTAAAGAGGAAAAAGAAGATATTTGGATTCATTTAGGTGAAATAGAATTTAAAGTAATGGTAAAAAGAGAAGAACGATTGCTTTACTTTTTCGATCGAACAAAACAAACTGAAATTCAAAATTTATATCATAATGAAAAAACCGTACTTGGTATTATTTTCTTAGACAATTACGAGGAAATCACGCAAGCAATGGATGATGCTTCAAGAAGTCAAATCAACTCAAATGTCACATCTACTCTTAATGAGTGGTCAAACGAATATGGGATTTATTTAAAAAGGATCTCACAAGAACGTTTTTTAGCGGTGATGAACCAAGCGATTTTACAAGAGTTAGAGCATTCTAAATTTGAAATTTTAGATAAAGTAAGAGAATTAGTATCAGATAAAAACGTACCGCTGACCTTAAGTATAGGAATTGGTTTCGGTGGTGCCTCATTACCAGACTTAGGTGAATCAGCACAATCAAGTGTTGACTTAGCATTAGGACGTGGTGGTGATCAAGTAGTAATAAAAGATGAATTAGGAAAGGTTCGTTTCTATGGTGGAAAAACAAATCCAATGGAGAAACGAACAAGAGTAAGGGCACGAGTCATTTCCCATGCGTTAAAACAGCTTGTTCAAGAAAGCGACCAAGTGTTAATTATGGGGCATAAGTCACCGGACATGGATGCTATTGGAGCAGCAATAGGTATATCGAAAATCGCACAGGCTAACGGTGTAAATGGCTTTGTTGTGGTTGATGAGGATGATATTGATATTGGTGTGCAACGGTTAATGGAAGAAATAAAAGAAGATGAAGATTTATGGTCTAATTTTGTATCTCCTGTTGAAGCGAACGATCTAATCACTAAAAATACATTGGTTGTTGTTGTAGACACACACAAACCTTCTCTCGTTGTTGAAGAAAAGCTGTTGAGCAAGACAGAGCATGTCATCGTGATTGATCATCACCGACGAGCTGAAGAATTTATTGCACGACCAACACTTGTTTATATGGAGCCGTATGCTTCTTCAACAGCAGAGCTAGTAACAGAGTTGTTAGAATATCAGCCAAGCACTTTAAAGCTGAATCGACTTGAATCAACTGCGCTGCTTGCAGGAATTATTGTAGACACAAATAGTTTTACTCTCAGAACCGGATCACGAACGTTTGATGCAGCATCTTACTTGCGCTCAAAAGGTGCAGATACGATCTTAGTGCAACGTTTTATGAAAGAAGATCTAGATAATTATATTAGAAGAAGTCATTTAATAGAAAATACAATGATTTACCGTGATAACATTGCAATTGCGCTTGGTGATAGAGGGCAAACATTTGGACCGGTCATTATTGCACAAGCAGCAGATACATTGCTGACGATGAGTGGAATAGGTGCTTCTTTTGTTATATCTGAAAGAGAAGATGGACGGATCGGAATTAGTGCACGCTCGCTTGGGGATGTTAATGTGCAATTAATTATGGAAAGCATGAATGGTGGCGGTCATTTAACAAATGCAGCTACGCAATTAGATAATGCATCCATACAAGACGCGTATGAACAATTAAAAGAAATTATTGATAATTATCTTGAAGGAGGAGAATAGATCATGAAAGTGATATTTCAGAAAGATGTAAAAGGAAAAGGGAAGAAAGGCGAAGTAAAGAATGTTTCTGATGGTTACGCAAGAAACTATCTGTTAAAAAATAATTTAGCAATTGAAGCGACACCAGGAAACATGAAAGCCTTGGAAGCAAAACAAAATAAAGAACAACAATTAGAACAAGAGGAAGTAGAAGAAGCAAAAAAACTGAAAGAAAAGCTAGCAAATATGGAAGTAGAACTAAAAGCAAAATCAGGGGAAAACGGTCGACTGTTTGGCTCCATAACAAGTAAGCAAATTGCTGAAGAGTTGAAAAAAACACATAAAATTAAAATGGATAAACGTAAAATTGAATTAGCTAGCCCAATTCGTGCACTCGGTTATACTAATGTACCTGTAAAAATTCATCCCGATGTGACAGGGACAATTAAAGTCCATGTAAAAGAGGCATAAAACTGTCAAAAACTATTTTTATTCATGTTATGATAACCAGCAGTAGCGTCTAATAGGTTGATTTTATTTATGGAAAAAGTGATCAGGAAGGGCTGCGCTACTTTCCTTACTGGTTTGTTGTATGTAAAGGGGGAATACGTGTGAGTGAGTCTTGGGAAGAACAACGGACACCGCCACATAATATGGAGGCAGAGCAAGCTGTATTAGGTGCTATATTTTTAGAACCAGAAGCGATGTCGACTGCTTCAGAATTATTAGTACCATCAGATTTTTATCGTGCAAGTCATCAACGTATTTTCCAAGTCATGATGCAGCTATCTGATAAGGGAGAACCGATTGATTTAGTCACGGTAACAACGGCTTTGTCTAATGCAAAGTTGTTAGATGATATTGGTGGTGTTTCCTTTCTTAGTGATCTAGCTAACGCTGTTCCAACAGCCGCTAACATAGGATATTATACAAAAATTGTTGAGGAGAAGGCGTTATTACGGAGATTAATTCGTACCGCTACAGATATTGTCACAGAAAGTTTTTCTAAAGAGGACGATGTAGAAGAAGTATTAAGTGAAGCGGAAAAGAATATTTTGGAAGTT
Organism: Paraliobacillus sp. JSM ZJ581; assembly: GCF_044383835.1. Taxonomy (NCBI): domain Bacteria; kingdom Bacillati; phylum Bacillota; class Bacilli; order Caryophanales; family Bacillaceae; genus Paraliobacillus; species Paraliobacillus sp. JSM ZJ581. The sequence continues at coordinate 81,863 of NZ_JBISEP010000008.1, read as the reverse complement.
TCTAACCGTAAGAATAGTAGCGCCTTTAAAAACATTAAAGATGTCCTAATCGAAGTATTTGATAATATTGAACAGCTCCATCAAAATGATGCGGAAGTAACGGGTATTCCAACTGGTTTCCGTGACTTAGATAAAATAACATCTGGTTTTCAGCGAAATGACTTAATCATTGTCGCCGCACGTCCTTCCGTTGGTAAGACTGCATTTGCATTAAACATTGCACAAAATGTAGCAATAAAAACAGATGAAAATGTTGCGATTTTTAGTTTGGAGATGGGGGCAGAACAGTTAGTTAATCGTATGCTTTGTGCAGAAGGTAATATTGATGCACAACGATTAAGAACGGGCCATTTAGAAGCGGAAGACTGGGGCAAGCTTACAATGGCAATGGGGAGTTTATCGAATGCTGGAATTTTTATTGATGATACACCAGGGATACGTGTTAATGAAATAAGGTCTAAATGTCGTCGTTTAAAACAGGAACATGGATTAGGGATGATCTTAATTGATTATTTACAATTGATTCAAGGTAGCGCTAATTCTAGAGAAAATAGACAACAAGAAGTGTCAGAGATTTCTCGCTCTCTCAAAGGGCTTGCAAGGGAATTGAACGTTCCACTAATTGCACTATCTCAGTTATCTCGTGGAGTGGAATCAAGACAAGATAAACGGCCGATGATGTCTGATTTACGTGAATCAGGTAGTATCGAGCAAGATGCCGATATTGTAGGTTTCTTATATCGTGATGATTATTATGATAAAGAATCTGAGAAGCAAAACATTATTGAGATTATTTTAGCAAAACAACGTAATGGACCAGTAGGAACAGTGGAATTAGCTTTTGTAAAAGAATACAATAAGTTTGTGGATCTAGATCATCGTTATCAAGCGGAAGATATTCCTCCAGTTGGTGCAGGAGGATAATATATCCACTTCGAGTGTTAAACTTGAGGTGGAATTTTTTTGTGTAAAAAATGTAGTTAGTATAAGAAGAAAACAAACAAAACGCCCCTAAAGTCGAACAAAAAAAATAAAAACAACAATAATGTTCGCTTATTTATTGACAACCTACCTTCCTCTTGGTACACTTATTTGGGTATTTCATCAGAAAAAAAGTATAAAATAAATGGTAGATAGTAAGTAAGATAAATGGAGGTAATAAATATGTCATCAGTAGTAGTGGTTGGAACACAATGGGGCGATGAAGGAAAAGGGAAAATTACCGACTTCTTATCGCAAAATGCAGAAGTAGTAGCACGTTATCAAGGCGGAAATAATGCTGGTCATACGATAAAATTTGACGGAGAAACGTACAAGCTACATTTAATCCCATCCGGTATCTTTTTTCAAGAAAAGACAAGTGTATTAGGTAACGGGATGGTGATTGACCCAAAAGCAATGATTGAGGAATTAAAATATCTCCATGATAAAGGTGTCAAAACAGATAAGCTTCGCGTTAGCAATCGTGCACATGTTATTTTGCCCTACCATATTAAACTAGATTTATTACAAGAAGAAGATAAAGGGATTAATAAAATTGGCACAACCAAAAAAGGAATTGGACCAGCATACATGGATAAAGCAGCGAGAACTGGTATTCGAATTGCTGATCTTTTAGATAAAGAAGTATTTCGTGAAAAATTGGAACAAAATCTAGCTGAAAAAAATCGTCTATTTACGAAAGTATATGAAACAGAAGAATTAAAAGTAGAAGATATATTAGAGGAATATTACGAATATGGGCAAGAAATAGCTAAGTATGTAACAGATACATCTGTTGTATTAAATGATGCACTTGATCAAGGTCGTCGTATTTTGTTTGAAGGTGCACAAGGTGTCATGCTTGATATTGATCAAGGAACTTATCCTTTCGTAACATCCTCTAACCCAATTGCAGGTGGTGTTACTATCGGTTCTGGAGTAGGTCCTTCAAAAATTGATCATGTTGTAGGTGTTTCTAAAGCTTATACAACACGTGTTGGTGATGGACCATTCCCTACTGAATTAAATGATGCAATTGGCGATCAAATTCGTGAAGTAGGTAAGGAGTATGGAACCACTACTGGACGCCCGCGCCGTGTTGGCTGGTTTGATAGTGTCGTCGTTCGTCATGCACGTCGTGTAAGTGGTATAACCGACCTATCCTTGAATTCAGTTGATGTATTAACAGGTATCGAGACATTAAAGATTTGTGTCGCTTATAAGTACAACGGAAAAATTATGGAAGAATTTCCTGCCAGTCTAAAAGTCCTTGCAGCTTGCGAACCAGTTTATGAAGAGTTACCAGGGTGGAATGAGGATATAACTGGAGTTACAAGTTTGAGTGAGCTGCCAGAGAATGCACGTCATTATATTGAACGCATTTCTCAACTGACACAAATACCACTATCGATCTTTTCTGTTGGTCCAGATCGAACACAAACAAACGAGGTAAGAAGCGTGTATAGTTAATTTCATATAAAAAATTTTACAAAAGACCTATGATGAAAAATAGGTCTTTTGTTATGCATCCTTTTGTCTTTTTCACTGTAACATTACAGGATATTTGTGGTAAAACATATGTTTTATCGTGATGAAAATCACAGAAAAGGGTTACAATTAGTATAATTTTGGAATTGATAATACAGTTTTATTACAGTTTGTTTAAAAGGGTTTAAAAGCATATCTACTATGTGATAGCCTGTAATAGGTTTGAAATTAATAGAACGGGAATAATAGTTCGTTGTAGGAGGACTAGGAAAATGCCTAAGTATGAAGCAGTAGTAAGTAGTAAAGAAACAAAATCGCTTAGTCTATTGAAAAAGACAGCTATTACAACAATACTCGGTGTTGGGTTAACGCTAAACGTTGTCAGTGCAGAAAAGGAACTTGATACAGTCTATCATGTCTATTTAGATGGACAACATATTGGATCAGTTGATAACAAAAACATTATTACTTCCTACATAGATGAGCGTATCGAAGAAAAGGAAAAGGCAAACGATGCTTATTCTTATGCGGTAAAACAAGAGATTTCTTATGTTTCAGAACGCACATTTAACCTTAGATCAAACAATCAAAAAGCATTAGACGCGATTGAAGATGAAATTGCCATCCACGTAAATGCTTATGAATTACAAATTGGTGGCAATACAGCAGGCTATTACAAGGATGAAGAAACAGCCAAACAAGCACTTTATGAATATAAAGCAAAATATGTTGATAAAAAGATATTAGATCAATTTAAACAAGAACAGAAAGATAAAAAAGAAGTAGAGGATAAAGAGCAATCAACTGAACAGAAACCTGTATTATCCGTAGGTGACTCTACTATATTAGACGTAACTTTATCAGAAGAAGTTTCCGTTCAAACAAAAAAAGTGGAAGAAAAAGAAGTATTAACAGTAGAGCAAGGTGTTAAGTTGCTTGAAAAAGGCACTCTGGAAGATAAAAAGCATAAAGTTGAAGAAGGCGATGTACTTGGTTCGATCGCTCGGCAATATGATATAGATACAGCAAAATTGTTAGAATTGAACTCCGATCTATCGGAAGATGTCGTTTTGCAAATTGGACAAGAACTTAACGTCACAGCGTATGCTCCTTTTGTAAATGTTATTGTGAAAAAGGAAGAAAAAGCTGAAGAGAAAATGGCTTATGAAAAAGAAGTTAAGGAGTCATCCGATATGTATAAAGGTGACTCAAAAGTAGAGCAAGAAGGACAAGACGGTAAAAAAGAAGTACATTATGCATTAGAACTAGTTAACGGTAAAGTAACCAATAAAGAAGTTGTTTCCGAAGAAATTACAAAAGAGCCAGTAAAAGAAATTGTGGTGAAAGGAACAAAAGTAATGTCTTCTAGAGGATCGGGCGATTTTGCGTGGCCAACCATTGGTGGATATGTTTCCAGTCAAATGGGATCTCGCTGGGGTTCTTTGCACAAAGGAATGGATATTGCGCGTCCAAGTAACCCTGCAATTTTAGCAGCTGATAATGGTACCGTAGTATCTGCAGGTTGGGATAACGGAGGATATGGAAATAAAATTGTTATTAACCATAACAATGGGTACAAAACAATTTATGCACACTTATCTTCAATCAGTGTTAGACCTGGACAAACAGTAACTAGAGGTTCAAAAATTGGCGTTATGGGCACTACAGGAAATTCAACAGGTGTACACTTACACATTGAAGTATATAAAAACGGTGCGCTGATCAATCCAGCTAGCGTATTTTAATTAGATAGATTACAATACAGAAGAAGACCCTTGTTGTATAGAAGCAGCAAGGGTCTTATGCATATAATAAAAAGTAGCAAAGGATATCTTATGTAAACAATTCATCTAATAAAAAAGACATTTATGCTAAAGTACGATAAAATATAAGTAATCCATGTATGTCAAAGGAGGCAATAACAAATGAGTCAAAAAATATTAGTAGTCGATGATGAAAAGCCAATTGCAGATATATTAAAATTTAATTTAGAAAAAGAAGGATATGAAGTAATTTGTGCCTATGATGGAGATGAAGCGATACGTTTAACGGATCAAGAAAAGCCAGATTTACTCCTATTAGATATTATGCTGCCAAATCGAGATGGCAATGAAGTATGCCGAGAAATTCGTAAAGAACACAATATGCCAATAATAATGCTTACAGCTAAAGATTCCGAAATTGATAAAGTACTTGGACTAGAATTAGGAGCAGATGATTATGTAACAAAACCGTTTAGTAATAGAGAAGTCATTGCTAGAGTAAAAGCTAACCTAAGAAGACAGAAACAAATACCAGCAGATCATACAAGGTCAAACAAGGATATACAGATTGGTTCATTAGTAATTCATCCGGATGCATATACGGTGACAAGAGATGGTACATATGTGGAATTAACACATAGAGAATTCGAGTTATTACATTATTTAGCACGACATATAGGTCAAGTGATGACACGTGAACATTTATTAGAAACGGTTTGGGGATATGATTACTATGGTGATGTACGAACCGTTGATGTAACGGTTAGGCGCCTGCGCGAAAAAATTGAAGATAATCCAAGTAATCCGTTATGGATCGTTACTAGAAGAGGTGTTGGCTATTATTTACGTAACCCTGAACAGGAGTAGCAAGTAAATATGAAAAAGGTTAAAATCACACAATCGATTCAATGGAAAATCATTATGATTATGATTTTATTACTTTTGCTAGCATTCCAAGTAATTGGTGCATATTTTGCTAAGGAATTGCAGGATGATTTAGAGGAAAATTTCATTAACAATATTGAAGAGCGTTTAGACGTGTTAACTTACAATATAAAAGAAGCATTACAAGAAGAGAGACCAGAAGAGGAAAATGGTAATGCTTTGCAGCAAGAAGTTCAAAACATTGTCGATTTATACGGGAGAAGTGAATCGTACTCCACACTTCAAGTAATCGATCGTCAATTTCGGATTATTGGTGCAAATACAGAACAAGAAGATATTGGCAAGATCATTACGAGTGAGAATACGGCTATTCGTAATGCAATTTTATATGAAGTTGATACAGAAACTGTCCAACGAGATGCGCATACAGGTGATCGTCAGCTAGTTCGAGTAGTACCTATTTATGAACAAGATCAGTCTTTAGGAGTTATTTATTTAAAAGCTTCCATGGAAAAAGACGTGTATGCACAGCTAGATAATATTAATAATATTTTTTTAAATGGAACATTGATTGCGATTATAATCAGTGCTGTGATAGGCGTGCTGGTTGCTAGATCGATTACAAAACCGATTACTGAAATGCGTCGACAGGCAATGATTATGGCGCAAGGTGACTTCACAAAAAAGGTAAATGTCTATGGCAATGATGAAATTGGACAACTAGCTACGACTTTTAATGATATGAGTAGTAAGATTAGGTTAGCTAACCATAAGACCGAAGAGGAGCGAAGGAAATTAAGTACCGTCCTATCGAATATGTCAGATGGAGTAATAGCTACAAACGAGTTTGGTCAAATAACACTAATGAATGAGCCAGCATCGATTCTCATTGATCGATCATTTGAAGAAGTGAAGGATGAATCAATTATTGATGTATTGCAATTAGAGGATTACACTATTGATTTATTAGCGTTTCAAGATGCTGGATCAATAACGATTGATTTTAGTGATGACGAACAAATCTTCCTAATTAAAGCAAATTTTTCAGTCGTACAAGATGAACAAGGCCAATTTACGGGTTTAATTACCGTGATAAGTGATGTAACAGAACAGGAAAAAGTGGAAAAAGAACGTCGTGAATTTGTTTCCAATGTTTCGCATGAACTGCGCACACCGTTAACTACGATGCGAAGTTATTTAGAAGCATTAACAGACGGTGCATGGGAAGATAAAACGATCGCTCCACAGTTTTTAGAAGTAACACAAAATGAAACAGAAAGAATGATTCGATTAGTTAATGATCTGCTGCAACTATCGAAAATGGATCACAAAGAACAACCAATGCATAAAGAACGAGTGAATATTGTTCCTTTTTTCCATCATTTATTGGATCGTTTTGAAATGAATAAACAAGCATCGATTTTAATCGAACGACATATTCCGAAAGATAGTTTATTTTTATGGATTGATAAGGATAAAATCATTCAAGTCATGGACAATATTATTTCTAATGCTATCAAATATTCACCTACGAATGGAACAATTATCTTTCGAGTCATGAAAGAAAGACAACGAATTAAGGTAAGTATAGCCGATCAAGGTCCCGGTATTGCGCGAGATAAGTTGGATCGTATTTTTGACCGTTTTTATCGAGCGGATAGAGCAAGGTCTAGACAACTTGGGGGTACAGGATTAGGACTTGCGATTGCGAAAGAAATTATTATTACTCACCATGGACAAATATGGGCTGACAGTGTCGAGGGTAAAGGGACAACGATTGTATTTACATTACCGCTTATTAATCGAAAGCGGGGTGGGAAAGCATGAAATCAAACTCATGGACGACAATCATTTTAATCCTCTTAGTTGCACTAAGTTTATTATTGACTATAGCTATTTGGAATTATCAACCAAGTAATGATGATTTGACAAATAATGAGGATTTGATTGAGGCGCAATTAGCAGGAGAATCCCAAACAAAAAAAGAAACCATTCAGCCTTCACAAATTATTTATCATGTAGAAGGCCAACCAGTAGGATTTGAGAAAAAAGAAGATGAATCTGCGTTATACGAGGAAATACAAACATGGCCTATTTTTGATTTTGCTAAGACAGAAATAGATTACCAAGCTATAAATAAGGAGCAAAATCTAACAGAGATTATTTTTCCAACAGCATTACCGAATGAAATAGTGCGCGATTTATTTATTGTTGATGAAGAAGTTATTCCAGAGGGTAGTTTTGATCGAATGTACATTAGACTGTCAGACAAGCAAGGTGAGACACAGTTAATATTCTTAAATGTAAATACAGACACTGCGATTCGAGCTAGTGTGCAAAACTATAGTCAAGTAGTGAGATATCTGAATAACTATCGAGATAATAACACGACATCCAATCATATTGTATTTAAAAATAGTGAGGATGTAAATATATATTTACCACAAAAAGTAAATGTCTCATCCTATTTATCTTCCTATAAAGAAATAGAAGTAAATCCGTTTATTAACTTATTATTCAAGACGCCATCTTCTGTAAAGAGCTCCTTTTTAAAAGGAGGCGCAATTATTTATACAGATGGAACAAGAGAATTAACTCGGGATACTAACCATATTAGCTTTACTGATCCAACAAATGCAACGACAGTAGAAAATCAAACAATTGATGATTATCAATTATTAGACCAAGTGCATAATAACTTTATGAACACGCACTTAGGCTTTACTGCCACAGCTCCATTTCGTTTTATCTTAACTGGTTTGGCTTCAACAGCCAATACGAATGTCGTGGATTACAGTTTAAGTTTTAATGGACGCCCAGTTTATCAAATTGATTCACTCACTAAAATATCAGTGCAATGGCATGATCAAAAAGTCCACAAATATATACACCCTAATATTCAATTATTAGATATTCGTGGGCCTGGTCAACAATCCAATGTGCTGAATCCATCTTCCGTAGTGTCTATTCTACAAGGTGAAAGTTATGCAAATCGCTCGGTGCATGATGTAACGATCGGTTATAAGTTGGAGCAACAAAGTGGAAGACAGTTGTATAAATTAACACCAACATGGTATGTAAAAGGAATTGATGACTGGGAAGAATTAGATGTTCCGAAACAAAGGATAGGGGGAGAACATAATGCAGTGGAACCAAACTAAATTATTGTTTATTATTTGCTTCCTCGTCCTTGATATATTTCTTATCCAACAATTACTAACGAAAGAAGAATATAAATATAGTGAAGAATCCTCAACAGAACAGGAAATTTCTTCGAATATTAAAGGTTTAGAGGAAAATGTTTCTGAAAAGTCTTTTAAAGCACCATTGATTTATGCAATGAATAAATCGTATTCTGAAGCTGATATTGATAAGCTGGAACAACTAGATAATCAACAACAATTAATCGTTAATGATTATCTACTAATTGGTCGTTTTAAAGAGCCAGTACCAATCAATGTAGAAGAAGAATCCTATCAAGATAAATTGGATAATTTGATACTAAACAACACGGAATATACTTTTTGGGGAAAAGATTCAGATAAAAATATTTTAGTTTTTTTCCAACGAATAGAATTACCTGTTTTTTATAATAAAAATGCCCTGTTATTCATTCAAGTAAATGATGATGGGGAGATGGTTCAATATGTTCAAACGATGATGGAGAAGGAAGAAAGTGAATCACAAGAACCAGAGAAATTAAATTCACAAATGAATGCTATTTCAACGTTATTTTTAAAAGAAAATTTATTGAAGACTGGCGATACAGTAACGGAGGTTAATTTAGGTTATCATAATTTAATTTCACTTCCTAATGGGGAGCAAGTATTAAACCCAACTTGGAACGTGCAAGTAAATGAAACAGATGATTACTTTGTAAATGCCATTGAAGGACATAATTATCCAAGTAATACAGACTTCATTGATACAACCTATAATGAATTTATCAAAGAAATAGATGCAACAGACGCAAGTACCTTTTTATATCTTCAAACCAAAGATGAAAAGGAAGAAGAGGCATTGTACAAATCAATAAAAAAAAGCTTATTAAACATCGTCAATACAACAATTGGAGTGGGGAATGAATGACGTTACGTTTTTCAGTATTAGCATCGGGAAGTACGGGAAATGCATTCTATATTGGCACAGATAAAGAAAATATTCTAGTTGATGCGGGATTGAGTGGCAAACAAATAGAGCGTTTACTAACAGAAGCGGAAATTGATCCAGGAACACTTTCTAAAATACTCGTCACACATGAGCATAGTGACCATATTAAAGGACTAGGCATTGTGGCAAGAAAGTACAATCTGCCTATTTATGCGAATGAAAAAACGTGGAAAGCAATGGAAGGTTCCATAGGTAAGTTAACATTAGACCAAAAGTTCACATTTAACATGGAAGAAACCAAAGTTTTTAGTGATATCGATGTGACATCATTTGGGGTATCTCATGATGCTGCTGAACCAATGTTTTACACGTTTCATCATAACGGAAAAAAAGTAGCTATTGTCACTGACCTAGGTTATGTGTCAGAAAGAATAAAAAAGACGGTAGAAGATGCTGATGCGCTAATTTTTGAGGCGAATCATGATGTATCGATGCTACAAATGGGGCGTTATCCGTGGAATGTAAAGCGTCGTATTCTTGGTGACACCGGACATGTTTCTAATGAAGATGCTGCATTAGCATTATCAGATATTATCGGTGATCATACGAAAAGAATTTATTTAGCTCACTTAAGTAAAGATAATAATATGAAAGAATTAGCGCGTATGTCTGTGGAAAACCATTTAATGGAGCAGGGATTTCCGATAGGTGATCGAATTGAAATCCATGATACCGATCCAAATGCTCCAACACCTGTATACGAAGTCGTTTAAAATTTCCTCGATGAGGCACACTATCAATATATGAGATAGTATAGAGAGGAAGCGTTATCCGTGAGATATGATGATCAGTATCAGCAAAACAATACCGATCAAAAGAAATACAAAAGTAAATCTTGGATTGTGCCAAGTATATTAGGTATGGTGATAGGTGTTATATTATTTGCGGCAGTTTTACCAAGTTTAATTCGGTATGATATTTTACCTTATCAGATTATGCTACCAGAATCGGCCCACCAACAAGATCATACAACGTCAGATGATAATGTCTCTTCCATAGTAAAGCCTATGAGCGTAGATATTTCTACTCAGATTACAGAAATCGTTAAAAAAGTAGCACCGACCGTTGTAGGGATTGAAAATATTCAATCTGCATCGATTTTTACAGAAGAAGCAGGAAAAGAGTCAGGGACGGGTTCAGGTGTGATCTATAAGCTTCAAGGGGATAAAGCATTTGTAGTAACTAACTATCATGTCGTAGATGGTGCTGATCAAATTGAAGTTATTTTGTCCGATGATTCTCGTTTACCTGCGAAATTACGAGGTAGTGATCTATTTATGGATTTGGCAGTTCTTGAAATGGATAGAGATGCAATCGAACATGTAGCAGCATTAGGTGACTCCGATCATGTGAAAGTTGGCGAACCAGCTATTGCTATCGGTAATCCACTTGGACTGGATTTATCTGGTTCGGTAACGCAAGGAATTATTAGTGGAAAGCGGCGAGCAATTCCACAAGATTTTAATGGAGATGGGCGAGCCGATTGGCAAGCAGAAGTAATTCAAACCGATGCTGCGATTAATCCAGGTAATAGTGGTGGCGCACTAATTAATATGGACGGACAGCTAATTGGAATTAACTCGATGAAAATAGCGCAATCATCTGTGGAAGGGATTGGATTCTCTATCCCGATAAACGACGCTATCCCTGTAATAGAAGAATTAGAAAAGAATGGCCAAATGTCACGTGCTTTTTTAGGAGTTGAAGCCTATTCACTAGAGGATGTCGCACAAGTAGAATGGACAAGAAGTTTAAGCTTACCTACTGATGTTACTAGTGGAATCTATTTACAAAGTGTTGAACCTAGATCACCAGCATCAGAAGCCGGTTTGGCAACCTATGATGTCATCATCGCATTAGATGGAGAGCCGATTAAGAATATTATTGACTTGCGAAAACATCTGTATCAGAAAAAAAAGCCAGGAGATCAAATGGTTGTTACGTTTTATCGTGATGGTAATAAACAGAAAGTAACGGTAACATTAACAGCACAAGAACAATAAAGTAACGAGCGGTTAGGTTGGCTACCGCTCGTTTTTAATGCTAAGCCAAGAATGAAAAAAGTTGTTCACAGGTCGTTAGCTGCTAAAAACAAATGAAAATAAGGGATTTTACTAAGAATAGTGGATAAGTCATCTGAGTTATTCACAGGTTGTGCATAACCCTGAGGATAACTCTCTATATTTAGTAGCGAACAATTATTCTTATACAAAATATACAATAGACAAAATCGAATGATACCAAAAATCGTGAAAAACCTGTGCATAACCTGTTGATAATGTATTTAAAACATAAATTGTGAATAAACATGTGGACAGTTTTTTAGTTTAGAGAGTGAGTATTTAATCGTGCATAAATATTTTGCTATGATAAAATATATAAGAAAGACAAAATAGTAAAGGAGATATACTGATATATGTATCAAGAGCCATTATTTTTACAACCTGTTTTTAAAGAACGCATTTGGGGCGGTCAGAAGCTAAGCACAGCGTTTAACTATGAAATTCCATATAAACATACGGGAGAAGCGTGGGTAATATCTGCGCATCCAAATGGCCCAAGTCAAATCAAAAATGGTGAACTAGCTGGTAAAACGTTATTAGATGCGTGGGAACACCAAGGACAACTTTTTAATAAACCAGCAAATAACAATGAAGCTTATCCATTATTAATAAAAATATTAGATGCTGCTACTGATTTGTCTGTCCAAGTACATCCTGATGATACATATGCCCGTGAGGTAGAAAAACAACCTTATGGTAAAACAGAATGCTGGTACGTGCTATCAGCGGATGAAGATGCAGAGATTATTTGTGGACATCATGCACAAACAAGAGATGAACTGAAAAAGATGGTCGCAGATGGAAATTGGGAGGATCTTTTGCGTCGAGTTCCAGTCAAAGCTGGTGATTTTATATATGTCCCTAGTGGCACGATTCATGCGATTGGAAAAGGTTTAGTTATTCTAGAGACACAACAAAGTTCAGATATTACGTATCGTGTATATGATTACGATCGAACAGATGCAGAAGGAAATACACGGGAATTACATCTCGATGCTGCAGTCGAAGTAACAACTGTCCCACATAAAACACCAGCTTATGATCAGAATGTAGAAGAGATAGAAGGACTAACTACAAAGCGTTTAGTAACAGAAAAATATTTTACTGTTTATCATTGGAATCTAGATGGTGAAGTGAACCAAACACGCACAGTAGATTTCTTACAAGTCAGTTTAGTTGAAGGACAAGCAACCCTGACTATTGATGGTAAAACATATGATATTAAAAAAGGAGATCATTTTATCATTCCTGCAACGATTAATGATTTTCACTTAAGCGGAAAAGCAGAATTTCTTGTTTCTTATCCCACAGCATAGCATCAGCTTAAAAACTACGTCTAGACGTAGTTTTTTTGGTTGGGAAATAAAATTCGGTGTAACATGATGAATCAACAGAAATTAGCGAAGTGAAAAATCTAAGAAAAGATAATTATGTGATAGAAAAAGACAGGATCGAATAATTGACATAAAGCAGAATTTAAATGTTCTTCGGTTGATACAATATTTAAAATTAGAGTGCTTAGCATGATTGTATGCATTTTTAGCCAACAACACTTTTTAGCAACTATCAAATGTATTAAATGAAACAAGAACCTTCTTTATTTCACTAAAATAAAGAAGGTTACGTGATGGAGCATTAATAGCCAACTTCAACGGCGGCATTAACAATATACATCAGGTCATTTTTATCATCTTGCTCTTTTAGGATAATTCCACTTGTTGTTGCCATCCCACCATCCACGAGTTCTACAGTTACTGTGCCATATGGAATTTCTTTACGGATTGCGTCGATATCAACAAGTTCTTTATCAGCTGGAACAGCTAACTTTACATTCACCTTCATATTGTCTAACGACTTGCCAGGCAAATAGTCTTTTAATCCAGGCATTGAATTATAATGAATCGCATTTTCTACTGCTCGGACGGCTGCTTTTGTTATATTTTGCCCGTGTGTATCAATACCAACGCCAGTTTCTATAAAAATAATATGATTCATTCTAGTCCTCCTTTATTTATAACTATATTTACAATCTAGTATACTACCTTTAAGAAAGGATTTGAAATTTCCCGACATATTGCGTGTTTATTTCCCGGGAAATGACATGTTAGTAATGATTATGCATAGGTACATAACAATGATTTAACACAGCAACAGTGGCATAGATGCAGCGATTTACTGCATTTTTATCAATAGTGATCTACTTCTCGTCTAAATTCTTTTTAAATACGTAGCTAACTGAATCATATCCCATCTTCTTTTCATAAAAACGATGTGCATCGGTTCGTTGTAACCCAGATGACAAGGCTATTGCTTGATAATTGTGTTCCTTGGCCCAATCCTCTACATAACGTAACAATTGATTACCATACCCTTTAGAGCGCTCGTCCACCGTCGTAACTAAATCACAAACCCAAACAAATCGACCATAATAGAGTGTAATCATTGGCTGAAAACCAATAACGGCAGCAACTTTTCCTTTATCATAAAGTGCGAACAGTTTATATTGGTTTTTCACTTGCGATTCCTGTACTAACGCTAAATAGGTGTGCTCATCCAAATGCCTGCGAAGTTCATTCATAATTGGAAAAGCTTCACGAAGTTCTTCTTCTGTTTCCAATACTCCTATCGTTATTTGTTCGATAATAATCACCTTTCCGTTGTTTTGTTAATTCTTATGTTACCATATATTGTTTGCTATACATACGGAAAAAACGCACACAACATAGTGACTCTATATTGTGTGCGTTCTAATTTATAGTTGTTATATTTACTGCATAATCAAGTAATGTAGGCAAAGAGCATTTTGCAAGGATAACGGTGAACATTATAAGTATGGATGCTGTAACCATTTATCCCTTAGAAAACAAGTGCATCAAAAAATGTAATCACAATGCAATTGATTCGCTTTATTATTATTTCATTGTGTTTAAATTACCGTTTTGTCTACTTGCCGATCTGGACGGTAACTTAAAGCAGTTTTAAGTGCCCGAACGTAGGGAAAATCATCTTAAAGGGTAACGTAAACTGCTTTTAAGTGCCCATTCACAGGAAAAATCACCTCAATCGGTAACCTAAACCGATCTTAATTACCCTCTAACAGCTATAATTGCCCTCAGCGGTAACTTAGCCTCCAATAAACCATTCCAAAAACCATGACATATCTTTTGGAATGGTTTAGTTAACTCTTCTTACCCCACTGTTTGACGCAGGTGCATTATTTTCCTGCAAGCGTTAGTCCAAATTGTGCTAATAACGCACTGCCGGCATACGTACCGACAAAGACGAATACGGCAACAATCGCAACTTTCCAAGAGGTTTTTCGTAAATCAACTAACCGGTCTGCAACAGAAATACCAGCAAACGTTAAGATTGGCGTTGTAATCGAAAGGAAATCTACTGCTTGAATCGCTGTAACAAAAAAGTCAAACAGCAAACACATAATCAATGATGTAATCGATACCCAACCAAGAATAGGGAAATTTCGAATAAAGCTAATCTTTGATTTACTTAATAAACCAGAAATACCGATACCAATCATTGAGAATAACCATAGGCTAGCAAGACCAGCAATAGTCATACCAGTAATTGGTGTGCTATCTGGATATTTTAATACTTTAAGTTCTTGTGTAAATAGAATTAATCCGACACTAAGTAGAAGTACAAGTGCATATTTAACGTATTGGTTTAAGCCTTTCTCCATTATCGATCACCTCTTACCAAAAGTTTGTACATGAATTGTTGTAACGGCACCGCTAAGAAGATCATCGTGAAGGTGCCCAAAAAGCTCGTTAATAGTTGACTAGCAGCTGCATAGGATAAAATCGTACTTTCCATTTCAGGTAATCGAGCAACTAATGTAGAAGCAGCTCCAGTCATCATACTACTTGATCCGACACCAGCTGCCATCGCTAGTGCTTCTGGACGTAGCCCCATATCGAGTAAAATTGGTGCAAATACACTGAAAAATAACGCACCAAATAATGTTCCGATAATGTATAAGGACAATACACCGCGCCCCTCTTTTGACTCCAATGTATATTTTTCAGAAATATAAGCCAATTCACCTTCGCGCCCAATACCAAGTGTCGCACCAATCGCTTCACGACGTAACCCAATCCAAATCGCAATTGGTAAACCAATCAAGACAGTACCTAAGTTCCCAAGTTCTTGAATGATAAATACCCAACCCACTTGTAAAATTTCTTTAATCTGAGGTGCAACATCAGCACCGTATCTCGCCATAAGTGGAAGCATGATGAAAATAAGATATTTACTAGCAAAGCTAACATTCTCTTTGCTGTAGATTTTTTTCATTAATCCAACGCGAAACACCTTCATAGCTAAAAACATCGTAATTAAAATGGCAAAAACTAGTGGTAGCAAAGTGATGGAAACTGAACCGATAGAAATTGTTTGAAACCCAATCCACTCAGCAACCGAAATGACAAATACTGCAAAGACTAATAATAAAATAAAATTTTTCTTCATTTTCTTAACCTCCTAATTCTCATGTTGGTCTGTAATAGAAGTAATTAGATCTACGTAATCTTGATAGGTTCTACGGTATAATTTTTCTTTGTCGATCTCTCCATTCATTTCGTTAAAAACTTCTGCTAAAAATGCAGGAAATTGGTTGTAAATAAAAGTTGGATCTACATCAATAAAATCATCACCATGAATCGTGCCAGTAAAACCGCTATAACCAATTTGGATACACGGAATCATATAAGATAAATCCCCGATATCTCCAGCTGCACTGATAGCATTGTTGTTCATCATCTCATCAATCGTGTTGTTTTTATCAAAAGCAGCTGCCACGAATGTAGATAAATAATGATCCTGTTTAAAAGGTAAGTATCCCATTTGTGTATTGATGTCAACCTCACCCATTAATGCATGAGCAGAACCAGTCGCAGCGGCATCCAAACGTTTTGCTACTTCTTTCATATAATTAACAGACTGTGTACGAAGATCCGTCCCAACGGTAATATGATTCGGAATCACATTCGTAGACATATCTGAATCCATCACAATCGGATTAATCCGTACTTGCTCTTTTTCATCAAGCTGTTGACGAGAAAGTCCTACTGCTGTATTAAACAAAGTAGAAATATTGTACGCATTCACTGAAGAAAAAGGATCAAATCCGGCATGTGTTGCTTTGCCTTTAAAGTGATATTTTTTATATAAAAATCCAGCCAAATCACAATTGATCTCAATCGTTCGTTTGTCGAATTCTCCACCAATCGCATGGACACAAATCGCCAAGTCAATATCATCGAATACACCTAAACGCATTGCTTCAGGCTTACCGCCGTAATGTTCAATTGTTCCTGCTTCACGAAGCTGTTCTCTATACGGTAAATCTAAATATTCTTCTGCTGGTACAAAGATAAAGGAAAGATTGTAATCAAAATGCTCATATTCCTTACTTTCAAACAGCTGTTGATATAATGCGAGTGCAATGGCAACTTGTGTGTAGTGCCCACAGTTATGTGCTGCGCCATTCTCAGGATCTGCACGGAAATGAGACGGTGCATATACCGCATCAAGCTCTGCGATGAACGCAATATGTAGGGGTTTCTCTTCGCTACCTAAAGTCGTTCGGAACCCAGTCGTACTGAAATCAGTTAGTTCAATGTTAGGATTTACTTGTTTTAAATAATTGATAATCGTTTCTTTCGTTTTTGTTTCTTTATAACCTAATTCAGGGTTGGCATAGATCTTGTCAGCTATTTGCTTAATTGCATCATATTGCTTTGTGGAATCCATTAGCGTCACCTCGTTGTATGTAAAATATATTTTTTAGACTAATAGTATTATTTATATCATTTTTCGACAAAGTTCGTCAACCTATTTTCGAACTTTATGTTTGGAAAATAGACATAATGTTCGTGTTTTGTAAAATTTAATACTTATTTAGTTGAAGAAACAGGTATAACATACGGAAAAAGGGACTTTTAGGAAAGTTATTCAATTGTAGTAAGAGTAGAAAAGCCCATAATTAGGGTGTGCAAAAGTATGCTATCCTAAAGTTATTATGTTTTAATTCATTTTAAAGTATGAGTGAATATGAAAAAATGTTTAGCATATAGAAAGATAATTGTTAATCATAAATAAATTAATAAGTGAGGGGAAAGAGATGAAACGTTTAGCAGTTTATTGTGGGTCTAGTGAAGGTAACGATCCGATCTATATGAAGGAAGCGCGCAAATTAGGCAACTGTCTAGCCGATGCAAACATTGAGCTCGTATATGGAGGTGCCAATGTTGGTCTAATGGGTGCTGTAGCAGATGGTGTGTTAGAAAAGGGAGGAAAAGTGATTGGGGTGCTCCCGGAAAAGCTGCAAAGCGTGGAAATTGCCCATGAAAAGCTGACAGAATTACATATCGTTAAAACCATGCATGAACGAAAAGCAATGATGGCTGACTTTGTAGATGGTTTTATTGCATTACCCGGAGGAACAGGCACGTTAGATGAATGGTTTGAAGTATTCACCTGGGCGCAAATTGGTTATCATCAGAAGCCTTGCGCTCTGCTTAACATTAATCAATATTACCAACCGATCATGACATTGTTTGATCATATGACTGAACAAGGCTTTGTGAAAGAAGGTTATAAAGAGCTGGTTGTGGTAGAGGCTGACTCTGAGGCATTGATCGAACGATTGAAGAATTATCAGCCAAAAGCTATTGATAAGTGGTCGTAACGATAGAGTGATGTTTCTTACCTATCGATTACAAAGGGAAAAGTAATAATTAAAGAGGAATTTCGAAGCAATCATCGGAGGACAAGCCAATGAACATTACAATATTAAGTGTCGGGAAATTGAAAGAAAAATACTTAAAACAAGGCATTGAGGAATATGTCAAACGACTTCGAAGTTATGCAACGGTTCAATTAGTCGAAGTAGCAGATGAAAAAGCACCAGAAAATTTAAGTGAAGCACAAATGACAGAAGTAAAGGATAAAGAAGGAGAACGAATCCTTGCCAAAATCAATGCCGATAGCCATGTCGTAACCTTAGAGATTCAAGGTAAACAACTAACATCAGAAGGATTGGCACAGCATCTAGACCAATTAGCTACACACGGAAAAAGCAAGGTGACATTTGTGATTGGTGGATCACTTGGACTGAGTGAAGCGGTACGGAAACGCAGCGACTTTGCCTTATCTTTTTCTAAGATGACCTTGCCACATCAGTTAATGCGATTGGTGTTGGTGGAACAGGTGTATCGAAGTTTTCGGATTAATCGGGGTGAACCGTACCATAAGTAAATGAGATTTTTTATTAAGATAAGGCACTTTTTAAGTGCCTTTGTTTTTTACTTACTTTCATACAAAAGGATTAGCTTATTCTCCCGAGCTTCTTTTGATAAAGGAGCTGCTTGACCAGTTGCTGATTTTTGAGCTTTCCAATCGGTATGGTCAATCCAACCGAATCGTATTTTTTTAATTTTTGGTTTGTAATCGGGCTTACTATTATTAAACTTTTCAAAATTAACGGTGATATAGTAACCTGATTTAGACTTTCCAGAGTTATTTTTACTGTTTTCTTGTCCATAACTTCTATTTCCAAAAACATTATACGCATTAGAGGACGTTTTAATTTCAACAGAATAGTCAGTGTCTGGAATATATACTACATCCTTATCCTCTTTAATTATTTCTTTTCTCCACTTTTCAGGATACTTTCTACTAAGCAAAGCAGGTATTAACTCATGAAGGTAATTCCCCATAATCTGAGGACTTGGAAATACATCTTTTCCAATTTCCAGTTCCCCTCCGATTTTAGTATCTAGGATTCTCTCCCAGGCTTCTAAAACAACACTAGTAATTACATCAAAATCTAGCGGATGCTCATTGACAATTTCTTTAGTTATATCAACCCATGCTTCTATAGGTTGCTCTTCATAAGGTGACTTCATAATAAAATAGTTCCTTTCCATTGTTTTATAGTCAATTGTAACATGGAAATAACTATGTTGTTTAAAGTTCAAAAAAAAAACCACCCATTTATAGAGTGATTTTAAAAATTATTTCGCATTTAAAAGTGATTGTAAAAATACCTTTCCTTGAGTGTTAGACCACCAGCCAGTTCTTTTTTCTACAATATTATAGTCATTAAAAACTTCATCAAGTTGTTTCAGTATAGATTTTATTTGAATAATAATATTGTCCAATGTATCCCAACTAGAAAAATGATATGAGAAACAACTTACGAAGAATTGTGATATGAAAATATTTTCAATATCCCTTATAGTTATTTCTGCATTAATATTATTAAGCCTTTCAACAAAGTTGTTAGTAATTTTTAAAGCATTAGCTTCAATTGTAGAAAATGAGAAGTCACTTTCAGGAATATTATGTTTTTTTCTACAAACTAAAAAGATATCAAATGCAATAGAATTTTTTGCTGATGTATGAGCCCCAGTTCTTGTCTCAGAGTGGATTGGATAGGCTGCTACCAATTCAAAATTTGATTGGATTAGGGACTTAATTACTGAAATCCATCCATTAAGACTGTTGTCATGGAAGGTAAACATTAAGTATCCCTCATCCTTAAGTGTTCTATTGCCTTCTTGGAAGATTTCCGTTAATCCGTCCGCATAGTCGTCATAAGTTTTCTTTTGAACATTATTAACTATGACTTCCTCTGTTTTTGGTGAAGTAGGAGTAATAAATCCATTATCCTTTCCAAAGTCTGTAGAACTAATCCACACATGAAAAAAGTCTATTAATTCAGAGTACATTACATTACTACCATATGGAGGGTCTGTAAGAATAACATCAACGGAATTAGAAGGAATATGCTCTAGATTTCTGGAATCTACATTTGTAATTAATGGATTTCCTTTATCAAGCTTTTTATAATTAGTTACTGGAATTGCATTGACCTTATCTTTTGAAAAAATCTTTCCAGATTTCCCATTAGAAACGGAAATATCATATATGTTGTTATTAAAAGCTTTACCTTTTATTATTTTATTTACTCCTTTTATGAAAGTTCCAGTGCCTAATTTAGTTCCCCAAATATTATTTTCAACAGGCATACTAATTGGAACATATGCATGATTGAAAAATATGTTAGATATCTTAGAGGCATTATGTTGATATCTACAAAATGTATTATTCATCTCTAGTTGAGCTGAGAAAGCTACCATAAGCCAAAACTTTGATTCCTCATCTTCCAGAGAGTCAATCTCTTTTAAAAGTAACCCCAAACATAATAATTGCTTATCAGTAAATAAATCCCTAAATTTCCCATAACCATGATTTATCATTTGGTTAGTGTTGTAACCAGCAGGTATTTCCTGTTCAGGAAGAATTAAATCCTTCTCTAGTTCTTGGAAATCCCTCAATGCAGATTCATGTATACTTAAGTCCTTTTCGGTAACTTCTTTATAGTCATGGCTTTTACAGTGAGTGCAATAATATTCTTGTGCAATAAGTTTGGTTTTCTTTGGATAACCAGTTGAGCTGTCTAAATCTCTTAACATAAAGCTTTCCCCAGTCTCAGGACATGTATATTCTCCTCTTTTTACAAAACCGTCATTAGGAGAATCAATTTTATAATTACAGTTAGGGCAATCTGCCTGTCCATTTTGAAAATCATTCTTAAAGAGCGAGTTACATTTAGGACAACACAAAGTATAAGTTCCCTTTTTAGATACAATTATAAAACTTGAATAAAGGTCATGAATTCTGCCTGAAGTGGGTGATAGAGCCTGTTTTACGTGGAAGTTATACATAACATCCGCTTCTTTATCACATTGTGGACAGTCTGTTTTAAAGTAGGATTTTATTTTTTTCCCTACTCTTTTATCCAATATGTCAAGTTGCCTTTTCAGCCTTTTTTCATCTAAAGGACGCACCTCAGCTTCTGTTACTAACCTAGAAAGAGGTTGTAAATCATTACCAATCACATTAGCACCAATCCTAAGAGATTCAAAAATAGTTGTTCCCCCACCCATAAAAGGGTCTAAAATTGTAAGGCTATCTTCTTTAGAAAGCTGATTTGAATCATAGAACTTACTCCAAATATCAGTTTCTCCTTCAAATAGAAGACTTAGAAGTGCCAATCTAAAATTACAAGTTGTTCTTCTAGCGAAGTATTTATGAATAAAAAATATAGGTTTTTTCCTACTTGCCTCCTTACGAGAAACTTCATATATCTCATCAAAAGGAAAGTCTTCAAGAATTGATGGATTTTGTAAGGAAAAACTTGAAAGTTTATTATCACTTTGAATTTCATCAAGGTCGGTAAACGACAATTGTTCCATTTATGAAACCTCCTTGTTTAGGTACCAATTTAATATTATATCATTTTTACAGACAAAATTAATGAGAAATTATTATCATTAGACAAAGCTCCCCCCCTTATTAACTATTAGGAAAATAATATATATTTAATAAGGGTGTATATTTTTGGAACTGCAGGGAACGCTTGTTCTTATTATACCATAAACTTCTATAAAAGAATATTTTATTTTGCCTTTTCTATTACCCCATTATCCGTAACTAGAAAATTTATAAATATATATTATTTACTTGATTTAAATCATAACTGGTAAAAACGGAGGTCAAAAATGAGTGAAAAACTAAATGAGCTTAAAAGCTTTAAAATTCCTGCAAAACGAGTAAATATCGTCTCTTTATAGCTAGTGAAGGAATCAAGTCTTCTGTACAAGGAACGTTCAGTAAGGTCACCTGAAGATGGTTACCGATTAATGAAATTGCTCCTTGCTGATAAAGACCGTGAGCATTTCATTGTAGCCTCACTTGATACGAAGAACCAACCAGTATCGATTAATGTATGCCACATTGGAAGCCTAAACGCCAGTATAGTACATCCTAGGGAGGTGATGAAATTAGCATGAATATGGAAGATACACAAGAATACAAATATCAAACTCTTGTAGACATATTAGCAGAAATGGTCAAAAGCTATTTGACTAATCAATCAACGCAAAATGAGGGGGAGAAAAAGGGTGAATCAACTAATTAATCCACTAGACCAGCTTGAGCTAAATAACCAAAATGGAACATAGAAACGTGTCGCTCTGTATGCTCGTGTATCTACTGTAGAACAAGCTGAAGAAGGTTACAGTATTGACGAGCAGATAAATGTTTTAAGAGAATGGTGTGAGCGAGAAGGATATACAATCTATAACGAATATATTGATAGAGGAATAAGAGGTAAGAATATTAAGGGCAGACCAGCCATTCAGCAACTACTGTATGACGCTAATCAGAAGTGCTTTGATATTGTGTTAGTGTGGAAAATGAATCGACTCTCAAGAAAAAGTGTTGACCTTCTCACTATTGTCGATAATTGCAAGGGCTAAGGAAGGTTCTTGGAATGGTGGACAAGTCCTTGGATATGACGTAGTAAGTTTCCCTAGTGATAATCGAAAAAGAAAAATATCTAAACTCATAATCAATGAAGAAGAAGCAATTGTAGTGCGAAAGATATTTGAATTGTATGTCCAGGGAAACGGATATAAGTCCATTGCAAACCGTCTAAATAAAGAGGGTTATAAAACTAAGAAAAATAAAGCATTTTCTATAAACGGTATTAAAACCATTCTATGTAATCCTTTATATGCTGGATTTATCAGGTACAACGTCAGACGGGACTGGAGTGAAAAGAGAAGAAATAATATAAATCCGAATCCAGTCATTGTAAAAGGTCAACATGAACCAATTATATCGGATAATATTTGGGAACAGACTAAAAGTATTATGAAAAGCCGTACTGGTAAACCAAATAGAATTCATAGCGGTGAATTTCCACTGACAGGTATCTTAAAATGTCCAGTATGTGGCTCGGGCATGGTATTGGGGAGAACGACCAATCGAAACAAAGATGGAAGGAAGCGTGTACTCGAATACTATGTTTGTGGGGCATGGAAAAATAAAGGAGCAGCAGTGTGTCGATCAAATGGTGTAAGAACAGAGTATGCTGATGAATATGTTCTTCAAAGGTTAGCAAATTTAGCCAGTAATGATGTGCTGATTGAACAAATTGTAGAGAGAATTAATCAAAAGAATGAGGATGGCATATTACCGCGACAGAAAGAATATGAAATGCTGAAAAAATCACTTTCTGCTATCCAATCTAAAAAAGATAAATACTTAAGGTTATATGTAGATGAAGTGATTAGTAAAGGTGACCTTACTAGTCAATTAACTAATCTTGATAACGAAAGGGAACGTCTGGAAGAACGGCTATCTCCTATTGAAGAACAAATAGGACATGGCGGTATTCCAAATGTTAATCATGAAGTAGTTAAAGAAATCATGCAGAACTTTATGACTGTATATAGGAATGCTTTAACACCAGAACAACGTAAAAAGTTGTTGCATCTCCTGATTCACAAAATTACTATTTCAGAAGATAGAAAGATTGATAGCATACAAATACAACTAAATAAAGAAGTAGCATAACACTTCACAATTAACGGATGAATTTGCTCCTCCTTTTTCTATTTTAATTGACCTATAAAAAGGAGCGTAAAATTTATGAGTGTTATTAATGTATTTAGAAACTATATGGCCAAACATCATCCACACTTAGCGCATAATGATTGGAAAGTCGATGTAAGAC
This sequence comes from Paraliobacillus sp. JSM ZJ581, assembly GCF_044383835.1. NCBI lineage: Bacteria > Bacillati > Bacillota > Bacilli > Caryophanales > Bacillaceae > Paraliobacillus > Paraliobacillus sp. JSM ZJ581. The sequence goes on along the minus strand of NZ_JBISEP010000008.1, from coordinate 57,903 downwards.
TAGTATCAGTGCAGGATATTCCAAATGAACACCTTAAGGCTATCATCCCGAAAGAAATTACTGAACCTATAACATGTTGGTTATTTTATTATGATAGTGGTCTAAATAACATCGTGTGTTTGTTACAGGACAAAAGGGGTGTAAAGGATTTTGGAATTGGTCTTTTAAAGAATGGTGAGTTAGTAAACCCTATAAGCTTTATTTGAGTATGTTACAAGAATACTAAATAGTATAACTGAAAAACTCAATAGGAAATTTCTAACCGGGACTATGATAGTTGCAGTTTATTTGTGTTTGATTAAGAAAGGAGGTGATGTTATGTCACCAATTGATTTATTTAAGGCAGGGGTTGCATTTGGGATATCTATTTATGCATTGGCTAAAAAAGGATTTAAAGATGATAGATTTCGAGCCTAAAAGCTTTTGGAGGGCTGAAAAAATGAAGGGGGTAATTATATTGCCATATTTCTTATTAGGTACTGTTGTTGGAATAGTTGTCTGTGTGGTTACGGAATATACCCAAAAATAAATGGAGGAAAATTAAATGAAAAGAATTCAAAATATAAAGGAATTATTAGCATTAGATCAAGAACTACCAGATGAATTTATTAAGTATTTGGAGGATGAATTTTTACTTGAATCCTATCAAGCTATGATATTATTGGAGGGAAAGGAAGAATTGAATAAACTCGTAAGTAACCACTTTAAATTGGAATTTACAGAGGAAGTTAAGCTTGAAAGTTTCATTGCTTTAAGAATAGGAATACTTAGTGATGAAGATGTACAACTTTACTATATGGTAAAAAGTAATCCCAATATATGATTAACCGTAAATTATAGATTAGGAGGGCGTTATGATGGATGAAAAATTAATGTCAATGTCGTTTTCAGTCGAAGCAAATAAAGGTGTTTATGCTTTATTGCTTGGTTCGGGTATATCATATTCTGCAAGTATACCTACAGGGTGGGGTGTGTTAAAAGAACTATGCAGAAGAATCATGTTATTAAATGGAGCGGAAGAACAAGATGAAATTAAATGGTATGAAGATAATTTTGGTAAAGCGCCTTTATATGACGAGCTAATAGGTATGTTAGCAAAGACTTCTTCGGAGCGGAATGGATTATTAAAAGAATTTTTTGAGCCTACTGAAGAAGAAATTGAGGAAGGAAGAAAAGTTCCTACGGACGCACATAAAGCAATAGCGGAATTAGTAAAACAGGGTTATATAAAAGTAATTGTTACCACAAACTTTGACCGATTAATTGAACAAGCATTAGATGAATTGAATATACAGTACCAAACACTTTACCATGATTCAGACATAGAAGGAATGAAGCCATTAGCACATGCTGATTGTACGGTTTTAAAAATTCATGGTGATTATAGAGATACAAGATTTAAGAATATCACAGATGAATTGGAGAGTTATTCAGATTCTTTAACTGACATTCTAAAAAGAATATTTGATGAGTACGGATTGATAATATCGGGGTGGTCTGCTGAATGGGATACAGCCTTAAGAGATACTATTAAAAGCGTAAAAGGACGGAGATATTCTTGGTATTGGCATTCATTTTCAAAAGAGGTTGGTGAGAAGGCTCAAGAGTTAATAAATTTTAGAGATGCTTCTGTCATAATTGATAGTTCGGGTGCAGACCACTTCTTTAGAGAATTAAGTGCAAATGTAATTAGCATCTCCGAAGTAAAGAAAGTGAATCTTGATAACCTTCAAGTAAAATTAAAACGATTAAAACGCTATATAGCCAATAATGATGAAATTGAAATTAGAGAAATGATTACTGATGAAACATTAAAGGTAGCGGAATATGTTAATAAAGTTAATACAAATGCTGAAGTTTCTAAAGAATATGTAGACCAAAAGGTGGATGAAATTAAAGAAAAATCCAAGCAGCTTGCTATTTTACTTGCTTTACTTTCTTATTATGCAAAGACAACCGAACAAGACCAATTACTTATTGAAACACTAGAGAGGTTAACTTCGACAAATAAGCACAGTGGTAATGTATTATTATTGTGCTTACCACAAATTCCTTTACAAATAGCTTTTTATAGTATTGGAATCTCTTTGGTGAAAAGTGGGAATTATAAATTATTGGAAAAGGTATTTAAATTACCTAGGGTCAGAGATAGTTTTAAAAATAGATTAGATTTCTTAAGTTTTACTTCTCCAAGTAGAGGTCTTCATGGTTTATTTGATTACATTAAATCTGAACGTAGATTCCATTTACCTATGGAAGAAGTATTAATTTATCCGTATATGAAAGAGGTATTTTTAGAAAGCCAACTAGTGTTCAACGATGAGGAATATACAATTTATTATGATATCTTTGAATTTTTACGGAGTATTAAGAGTCGCTCTTTAGGTCATAGCGGTTACTTTAGCGGTAGATTTGGATTAAAGGATGATAGAAACCACTTGATTCAATTTTTAATAAATGGCTATTCAAATGAGCAGTGGTCAGTTCTGGAGATATGCGAAGGGGACAAAGAGATATTTAAAGAATCATTAAACCAATTAGTTGGAGATTTGAATAGTCAATCGATGTTCAGTGGATATGGTTTGTTGGAAGCATATATAAATGGGGAGAATAAATTTTAAAAAACCTCATTTAGATACACCACGGTGAACCGTACCATAAATAGTGGTAAAGCAAAAAGAGGAAATTGTTATTAATAGAGAGTGGTTAGATAAAGTCTTGTAAAAACGTTATTTTAAATTACCAATTGAATGAATTTCATAATTCTTAGCCCTTGTCCTACAACGAGTTTAAGAGACTAAAAAAGAAGTACCTCCTCCATCCCATTACTGAAAACTGCACAAGAACGCTTAGGCTTCTTATCCTTACGTTATCACACCATGGATGTTGGATAAGATTACGAGCCAATCTACGAACAAGTGCATCGAATGGGGCATCAATCTGTGATTGCATACAACAAGCGAAATGAAGGAGAACTTCTTGGATAGGACAAACACTGTGCTCCCACCTGTTTTCGCGAGCACTCCTATCGTTACGATAGTTTCGACCCTAAATACGAAACGTTAAAATATACAAGACCAAAGGAATGTAGTGACTGTCCTTTAGCCAACGAAGGTATCTGTCAAAAGGTTTACAAAGTGAAAATAAGCCAAGATCTAAGGTAATACACAGCGCCTGCCCGTGGTTCAATAGCTTGGAAAAACATTTTCAAACGCCGTACGGATGTGGAACGTGTGAACGCCTATCTAAAGGAGTTTTTTTCAGCTCAATAATGTCCGATATCGCACTGGTGAACGTGCGAAGGTCCATTTTGACATGGTAACACTTGTTTATAATGCTTCAAAACAAGCAGCAGGTTGTATAAATGCACAGTTGGATCAGCAACAAACGGTATAATTTCTGTTTTTTAAAATCCTGTATCTCTCTGGATTTTAAAAAAGAGCAATTATGAAATTGACTCTAGTAAATGAAATAAAATTATAATAACATAATAAATGTATGCAATTTTATAAAATTGAGGCGGATTAATGGCGAATTATGTCTTTTACTCTGGACAATCAGGTTTATTGAATAATACTAAGAGAGATTTTCTTGGAGGGTGTTGCATTTAATATTGCAATTTAGAATGGATGTTTCTTTAAAAATTTGGTTAGTTTAGTGTTGACACACCATTCTATACTTTGTTCATTAGTGCAAAATATAAATGAATAAGACAATTTAGAATTATGTTAAGGGGAGACATTATGAGTCTATTTAAACATTTTCAAGAAAACCAACACTTATTAAATGAGCAAGAATCAAAGTTGTTGTCTTACTTAATGGATAATATTAACGATATTAAGACTAAAACACTTAAAACGGTTTCTAATGAGCTATACGTATCACCTAATACAATTGTTAGAATGGCAAAAAAATTAGAGTTTAGGGGGTACACTGAACTTAAAATAGCGATTGAGATAGAGAACAGTCAAGCCAAAACATTAAATAAAGAAAAAAACTTGTCTTTGTACGATCAAATAAAACAAACTGATAAATTACTAACATCTGAATTAATTGAGGCGACGACTCAAAAGTTATTGGAAGCTAATCAGGTCTTTTTTTTAGTTGTGGCCCTTCCAAATTTCCTTGTGAAGAAATGAAAGAGCGTTTAAGAATACTTGGTATTAATACCTCTTTATACTTTGAACCACATGTCATGAATCAAAGAGCTAAACAATTAGATAAAAAAGATGTTGTGTTTATTGTCAGTTTAAGCGGAGAAACAAAAACGCCTTTGGAAGCCGCCAAAATAGCTAAGTTATCTCAAGCATGTATTATCTCAATTACAGGTTTTTCTCAAAACTCTATTTCTCAATTAGCAGATATTTCATTATTTACATTCTATGATAGATTAACTTATGCTGAAATGGACGTTTCCTCTCGAATAGGTATTCACTTTATTCTAAATCATATATTTGAAACGCTCACATCTAGGTGTTTATAAACACCTAGATGTGTTTCTTTTTAACCTGCGTGTTACTGATATAGACTTGGAAAAATACCGTACTTTTCAAAATAAATGTTTTAAAATGAATTCATCAAGTAAAGCAGGAGTGATGAAAATGAAAAAAAATAATATCGTTATTGTTGGTGGCGGATCAACATGGTCACCTGGTATTTTGAAAGCTTTAACAAAACATCAAGACATTTTCCCGTTTAACAAAATAACTCTTTATGACATTGATAAAGAAAGACAAGAAGTGATTGGAGAATTTGGTAAGATACTTTTTAAAGAAGAAACTCCAAATATCGAATTTTCCTATACAACAGATAAAACAGCAGCTTTTACTGATGTGGATTTTGTTTTTTGTCAAATGCGTACTGGTGGCTATCCTATGCGTGAAAAAGATGAAAAAATACCATTATCTATGGATTTAATTGGGCAAGAAACATGTGGTCCTGGAGGATTTGCTTATGGGATGCGCTCTATTAGAGATATGATTGAATTAGTAGAAGACGTTCGTAGGTTAAGCCCAAATGCATGGATTTTAAATTATACTAATCCAGCTGCTATTGTAGCACATGCACTTAATATGGTGTTTCCAGATGATAAGCGTATTTTAAATATTTGTGATCAGCCAGTAAACTTACTACGTTCATTTGGTCGTCTGATTAATAGAGATTACAATGAATTTGAACCGACTTATTTTGGGTTAAATCATTTTGGTTGGTTTACCCATATATATGATAAAGAAGGCAATGATTTACTTCCTGAAATTAAAGATTATACGTTGAAAAATGGTTTCTTACCTGTCGATGCAGAACAACGTGATCAATCATGGTTGGATACTTATGCGATGGTAGAAAATATGTTGAATGATTTTCCTGATTATTTACCAAATACTTATCTACAATATTACTTGTATCCTGAATATAAATTATCAACACTTGACCCTAACTATACTCGAGCTAATGAGGTTATGGATGGGCGAGAAAAACGAGTATTTGAAGAGTGTCGTAAAATTGCTGAAAAAGGAACGGCTAAAGATTCTCATATTGTTCATAATGATGCTCATGGAGACATGATTGTCGAGGTTGCTGCTTCTATTTATGGTAATTTAGGAAAAACATTTATCGTTATTGTTCCGAATAATGGAATTGTATCAAATCTATCTAATGATTTAATGATTGAAGTTGCAGCATCACTTGGAGCGAATGGTCCTAAACCATATGCTGTTGGTGAAATCGGTACATTCTATAAAGGTTTGATTGAAGGCCAGTATGCTTATGAAAAATTAACTTGTGAAGCTTATCTTGAAAATTCTTACACTAAAGCCTTACAAGCTCTAACATTAAACCGTACAATTGTTGACGCTAAAAAAGCTCGAAAAGTACTTGATGCGTTGATTTTTGAAAATAAAGACTATTGGCCAAAATTAAACTAAATACCGTAAGAGAGAACATTCTCTCTTACTTTTTCAGACAGTAATGAAACCGTTTTTTTTGGAGGGAAACTTGTGAAAAAAGAAAAAATGTTAGAAACATTTCAAAAATTAGGGAAAGTACTTATGGCTCCTGTGTTAATTTTACCTATTTCTGGAATATTAGTTGGTGTAGGAAGTGCATTTTCTAATCCTAATTTGATAAAAGCAGTACCTTTTCTAGGAAGTAATTTATTTGTTTATTTATTTACTATTATGAAAGATGCTGGAAACGTTGTTAATAATCATATACCTGTGATATTTGCTATTTCTATTGCTTATGGATTTGCTAAATCAGAGAAAGGAACAGCAGCATTATCTGGATTTTTAGGTTATATGACAATGAATGCGGTAATGGGTTCGTTTTTAACATTATTAGGAACAATTACACCTGAAGAATTGTTAATAGGACAACGAAGTATCTTAGGGATTTTAACTTTAGATACAGGTGTGTTTGGAGGAATTATTATTGGGTTGATTGTGAGTTATTTGCATAATAAATATTATAAAATTGAACTACCGTCGGTTATATCTTTATTTAATGGAACAAGATTTATTCCAGCTATTACTATTTTAGTATCATCTTTTGTAGGACTAGCAATGGCGTTTATCTTTCCGCCAATTCAAAACGCTTTGAATTTATCTTCAGAATTTATTGTAGCTACTGGCTCATTAGGCTCATTTGCTTACGGGACTATGGAAAGATTGTTATTACCATTTGGACTACATCATTTCATTTACTTACCGTTTTTCTTCACGAGTTTAGGAGGAACTGAAGAAATTGGTGGGCAAGTGGTTGAAGGTGCTGTAAATATTTACAATGCAATTTTAAATACTCCTGGTGCACAATTCGATATAAGTGTCAGTCGATTCTTAATGAATGGTAAAGTTATCTTTGCGATGTTTGGCTTGCCTGGAGCTGCTTTAGCTATGCATAAAACATCTTTACCAGAAAACAGGAAAAGAGTCGCTTCTTTAATGATTGCTGCAGTGATTCCATGTGCTTTAATGGGGATTAGTGAACCTTTAGAATATAGCTTTTTATTTGTTGCTCCAGCATTATTTGGAATCCATGCCATACTATCTGGTTTAGCTTATTTTTTAACTTATATTGTTTCCTTTAATGTTGTGGGGTCAGCATCTTTTGGCGGTCCATTTATGTCTCTCATTTTTAATGGAATACTTGGGGCAGATAAAGGATCAAGTTGGTTATGGGTATTTCCTTTGGGTGCTTTATATTTCTTTAGTTATTACTTTATATTCAAGTTTGCGATTGTTAAATGGGATTTAAAAACTCCTGGACGTGAAAAAGAAGTAATCAACGATTCAACAGAATCAATAGAAAATAATGAAGATGACTTTCTTGAAACCCTTGTGTTAGCAGTAGGAGGAAAAGAAAATATAACCAAAGTTGAAGCTTGTTTTACTCGTCTTCGTTTAACTTTAGAGGACCCTAAAAAGGTTGAAGACAGTGAGTTTTTTAAGACAACACTGAAAGCTAATGGAACGGTTAATGTGCCTTCTGGCATTCAAATTATTTATGGAAATAAAGCAGCTGTTTATAAAACGTAATTAAGAGAATATTTAAACATGGAATAAAATACAATCTATATTTAGTAAAATTAGTTTTGAAGAAGCTCTTCTATAAAACTTATGCTTAATTGCTTTAATTCTGTAGAGGAGCTTTTTTAAGCTATGTCTTACTACATATAATGTACGAAGCATTTAGACAAATAGTCGAATTTCAGGTTATTAATAAATGGCGAAAGAGTTACAATCATACATGATAGTGGATTTATATACGTGCCTATAAGTGGAACGATTAATCATTTGGTTTGTCAAATGAAGCGATACAACTTGCTTTTATCAAAATTCCGATCGACATAACCCATGAAAAACTTAATCATTGTTTTATAATCAATGTATTTATTTGGTATATTGCTTCGTTTAAGTGTAACCTCAGAAATATACGCTTGTGACACGACGGTGCGACAGTTCATTCTTTCTTTCTTATAAGCCCATTGGAATGCTCATTCAGCAACCCTCGGGATAGTTTTGTAGGATATACAAAATAAATATATAGAACCTGTTTATTGCTGCTGGATTTCTAATTGGAAAATGCTTTTCTACAGGTGACTATTTGGTTTTCATTTTTCTTGCAAGGGCAAATCTTTTTTATTACATGCATTTGTTTGAAACTTTCGATAAAGAGTCTGCATGTTGGAGGAAAGAGGTCTTTCATTTTGTCCGATTATTACATCAGGAATCTAGCCATCATGGACTTTTTCATCAGGAGTTAATTGTGTTTTTTACGGTCATATTTAGCTTTGTTCGCTTGATATTGAAGATAAACATCTATCACAGTAAGTACTTTTTTCAGTTATTTAATAACACGATAAACAACTTCATGACCATAATTCAAATTATCAGCAATTTTGTGACCGGAAGCACCTAATGCATGCTATTCTACTAGGATACCAATTCTGGTAGGGAAGGTTGGGTGTAGGAAATGGCAGATAGACTCACCTTAACTTTAGTAGATGATAGATGTGTATCATGATAGGTCTTTTTAGTGTCTCGTTTAATTTTACAATCTAGAAAATGTATTTAAAAAAAAGATTGACAACGCTTTATTATAGTGCTAATCTATAATTGAATTCATTATGTTATTACTTAGGGTAAGCATTTTTGAATGGTTTACACATTTTTATAATATGGAAGTTATCACACTAGTGAGCTGAGACCTATTTATATCATTATTAAGATGATTAAATGGGATTTTTTTGCTTGAATAGGGAGATATACAGTGATCATAGAACGAGTATTAAATAATAATACGGTTATTTCTTCAAATAGCAAGGGTATGGATATACTGTTAATGGGAAAAGGTATTGCATTTGGGAAAAAAAGAGGTTCCAAAGTAGATATGGAAAGTGTAGAAAAAACTTTTGTGCTACAGGATAAACAAAATCAAAATAAATTTACAGAACTATTAATCAATGTGCCTATGGAATATGTGTTAGTATCTGAAAAAATTATCAACTTTGGAAAAATAAAGTTGGGTAAAGCGTTGAATGAAATTATATATATCAATTTAACAGACCATATCCATTCTACGATTGAAAGATATCAAGATGGCATCGTACTGAGAAATCCATTAGTTTTAGATATAGCAAGATTTTATCCAGATGAGTATTCTGTTGGAAAAAAAGCACTTAGTATTATTAAGTCTGATTTAAATATTGACTTAGAGGTTGATGAAGCGGCATTTATCACACTGCATTTTATTAATGCCTCGTATAGTAGAAGCAATGATTACGCTTATGAGATTACTAACATAACTAAAATGATTGATGAAATTGTTAAGGATCATTATAATACAGAATTTGATGAATCTTCTTTGGACTATTATCGTTTTATCACTCATGTAAAATTTTTTGCGCAAAGGTTACATGCTAAAGAGCATTATGATGATGAAGACGATGAGTTATTAGAGACTTTAAAAAACAAGTATAAGAAAGAGTATGATTGTTCATTAAAAATTAGAGACTATATTATTAAAGACTATCAATACGAGTTAAGTGCAACTGAACTAGTTTATTTAACCGCACATATTAGAAGAATAACGAAAAATTTAAGTTAATTATAGGATTGTTATCTTAACAGAGCATGACCTATTACTAGAATTATTCTAGTTTTAGATCATGCTTTTATTATTTTTGGAGGGAAAAAAATGGATTATAAAAAAACATCAAAAGACATTTATAAAGCTTTAGGAGAAGAAAAAAATATTCTATCAGTTACGCACTGCATGACTCGTTTAAGAGTAAAACTCAAAGATGTTAACAGCGTAGATAATGAAGCAATAGAGAATATCGATGGTGTTATGGGATTGATGAATAAGGGTGGACAATATCAAATTATTCTAGGTAATGGTGTAAATAAGTATTATAAAGAATTTGTAAAATTAGGAAATTTTGAAACAGATAGTAGTAATGAATCAACAGAAAAACCGACAATATTAAATACATTAGTTGACGTCATAACAAGTTGTATGTCGCCGTTAATTCCGGCATTAATTGGTGGTGGAATGATTAAAGTTTTACTGATTATTTTACCTATGATTAATGTTTTAAGTAAAGAATCACAGACGTTTGCTATATTATCCTTTTTTGGAGATACACCATTTTATTTTATTCCAATTATGTTAGCTTATACAGCCGCACAAAAATTTAAAGTAACACCAATGTTGGCTGTTACAGTCGCAGGGATAATGCTTCACCCAAATTTTGTAGCACTTGTAGCTGAAGGAGATGCGCTAAATGTTTTTGGGTTACCTATAACGTTAGCTTCGTATGGTTCATCAGTTATCCCAATCTTGATAGTTGTATGGTTAATGAGCTATATAGAGAAATTCTTTGATAAAATTATTCCAACTATCATTCAAAGTTTTGCAAAACCACTTTTAGTAATTATTGTTTCAGGCGTTTTAGCATTAGTTGCTATTGGTCCATTAGGCACATTTGTAGGAGAAGGATTGTCTGTTATTATGATCTGGCTTCAAGATAAAGCTGGGTGGCTAGCGCTAGGAGTAATGTCTGCATTTTCACCTTTAATTGTTATGACAGGGATGCATTGGGCATTTGCACCTATTTTTTTAGTAGCTTCAATTAAAAATCCAGATATGCTTATATTACCAGCAATGTTGGCATCAAATATTGCTCAGGGAGCTTCTTTCTTAGCGGTTTCTTTCAAATCAAGAAACAAGAATACAAAACAAACTGCTTTAGCGGCAAGTTTATCTGCTTTGATTGCAGGCGTGACAGAGCCGGGGTTATATGGGATAGCATTGAGATTTAAGAAACCTTTATATGCATCCATGTTAGCCTCTGGAATAATGGGAGTATTTGCTGGATTTGTTCATTTAGAATCTTATTCCTTTGCGGTACCATCATTTATATCATTACCACAATTTATAGCTGAAAGTGGTAATTCTAATATTATTAATGCGATTATTGTCGCAGTTGGATCTTTTGCATTATCATTTGTTTTTACATTGGTTTATGGATTCGAAGAGAAAGGTATGTCAGTAGTACAAAAAAAATCAGTTGAGTCAAAAAATATTGGTGTTAGCAATGATCTTAAAAAAGTATATTCTCCAATTACAGGCGAGTTAATTGCTTTAGAAAAAGTGAATGATCCAACGTTTTCTGAAAAAATAATGGGCGATGGTATAGCTGTTATTCCACAAAAAGGTGATATCTTGGCTCCGTTCTCTGGAACAGTATCAGCAGTATTTCCAACGAATCATGCAATAGGTTTGACAAGTGATTCAGGTATTGAACTATTGATACATATAGGTATTAATACAGTTGAACTAAATGGGGAGTATTTTGAATCTTTCGTTCAAACAGGAGATACGATTAAAAAAGGTCAAAAATTAATCAACGTTGAAACAAAGAAAATTCAAGAAGCAGGTTATGATATTACGACACCAGTAATTGTTACAAATACTTCTGATTATATAGATGTAGTTGTGTCAAATGATTCCGGTAATATAACAAATGAAGATGCTATCTTATATACAATTTAATTAGGAGGAGTATAAATGATAGGTTTCCCAGATAATTTTTTATGGGGTGGAGCTATTGCAGCAAATCAAGCTGAAGGCGCATATACTGAAGGGGGGAAAGGATTATCCGTACAAGATGTAACTAGAAAAGGTTGGCTGGAGAAGCCGCAAGAATTTCCAACTGAAGATAATTTGAAACTTAAAGGAATTGATTTTTATCATAGGTATAAAGAGGATATCAAATTATTTGCAGAAATGGGTTTTAAAGTTTTTCGTTTGTCTATATCTTGGCCAAGAATATTTCCTAATGGTGATGAAAATACACCAAATGAAGATGGCTTAAAATTTTATGATGATGTATTTGATACGTGTTTGAAATATGGAATAGAACCACTAGTCACACTGTCTCATTATGAGACACCTCTACATTTAACTAAAAAATATGACGGGTGGAGAAATCGAAAAGTTATTGATTTTTTTGAAAAATATGTAGAAGTAGTTTTTAAACGATATAAAAACAAAGTAAAATATTGGTTAACATTTAATGAGATTAATTCAATTACACATGTTCCTTTTCTGAGTGGAGGTATTAATACTCGAAAAACGGAGTTGACTAAAAAAGATATTTATCAAGCAATTCATCATGAACTAGTTGCAAGTGCAAGGGCTGTTAAGAAATGTCATGAAATGATACCTAATGCACAAATAGGATGTATGATTTTAGGGATTCCAGTATACCCACTAACACCTAAGCCAAAAGATGTATGGAAATCGATTGAATCGGAACGTGAAAATTACTATTTTTCAGATATCCAAGTTAGAGGATATTACCCTAGTTATACGAAACGCTTTTTTAAAGAAAATGATATTGAGTTAGAAATTACTGAACAAGATAGAATTGATTTAAAAAATACTGTTGATTTTGTTTCATTTAGTTATTATATGAGTGTATGTGCGTCTACAGATCCAACTAAAAAATCTGGTAAAGGAAATATCATAGGGGGGATACCAAATCCGTACTTAGAATCAAGTGAATGGGGATGGCAGATAGACCCATTAGGCTTACGCATTTATTTGAATGAATTGTATGATAGATATCAAAAACCACTGTTTATAGTCGAAAATGGATTAGGGGCAATTGATACGCTTGTTACTTTAGAAGATGGAACTAAGACAGTCATTGATGACTATCGAATTAACTATATGAATGATCATTTAGTCCAAGTAAGCGAAGCTATTGAAGATGGTGTTGATATCATGGGATACACATCATGGGGGTGCATTGATTTAGTAAGTTTTACAACCGCTGAAATTAAAAAGAGGTATGGTTTCATATATGTTGATCGAAATGATGATGGCAGTGGAACTATGGAGAGATATAAAAAGAAAAGCTTTGAGTGGTATAAAAAAGTGATAGAAACAAATGGTGACTCATTGGAATACAAGTAAGTATATGAAGTGAAAATATTAGGAGGATCGTTATGCGATTAATTATAGCTAAAGATGAAAAAGAAATGAGTAATATAGCAGCACAACATTTATTAGGGTATATGTACCAAGACAGGCGTGTAAATATGGCGATCACTGCTGGAAGCTCTCCGGTAGGAACATATAATACGTTAATTCCACAAGTTAAAAATAAATTATATTTTTCAAATGTTCACTATTATAATTTTGATGAAGTTCCTTATAGACAAGAGGATAGAGAAGGCGTAACAATTTCTAAATTGCGAGAATTGTATTTGACTCCTGCTAATATAAGTAGAGAGAATATTCATGTATTAGATCAATATAATTATTCAAAGTATGATGAGATTATAAAAAAAGATGGAGGATTAGATGTCGTTCTTTTAGGTGTTGGATCTGATGGGCATTATTGCGGAAATTTACCTGGAACAACTAAATTTGGCGATATGACTTCTAAAGTTACAATTAAAGAGAAATCAAAAAAACACATTTTGCCGGAGTTTGATTATATAGAGTCGCATCTTCCAGATTATTATTTAACAATGGGTCCTAAAAGCATAATGGCTATCCAAAATTTAATAATGATAGCAACTGGAAAAGAAAAATCGGATATTATTAAACGACTGTTAGATGGCCCTGTAGATGAGGAGATACCTGCTAGTATATTAATGCTACATCCAAATTTAACTTTAATTATTGATGCTGATGCAGCTAGTAAGTTATAAGAATCTATTCTAAGCTACAAAACGATGCAGTTTGGAGATTAATAAAGGAGTAAGTAATCAAAATATCTAGTATGAACCAGATGGTTGAAGCTGTTCTATAATAACTAGAACTAATATGATTGGATTAGGTTTTAGATAGCGTTTTTTGTTAATCACTATTGTTGATAGTAAAAAAATAAAAATGAAGATCTAGGAAGTTATTATTTTCTAGATCTCTTTTGGTAAACGTCAAATAGTCTAGACATATGATTTGGTCTGACCCTGTCAAGTAGACAGTGGAAATAATTAAATTGATTTAAGCGGCTTTAGCTCTATATTCCAAAGGGCTGAGGCCGCTTAATCGTTTTTTTCTATCTTTCATGATTATAAATATGATTTTACTCCTCTATCGCGGTAGTACATTTTTTAAATGGCTTATATTTATGTAAATAATACTTCTCGCATTTCAGTGTGCCCAAAAAAGATTCCATTGTTCCATTATCAATACACCGACCAATTCGTGACATGCTTTGTGTCATTTCAGCTACTTCTATCTTGCGTTTGACCCTTTGGAGGTATATGGAATTCACGGTCGCTATGGATAAAAGGATGTTCTTCATTCGATAGTACCATGGCTTGAAAACAAGCTCACTATTATTGGAGTGTCCTAGAACATAACTGATAATGGATCGTCCTAAAGATTATGAATCGCACTTAAATAAGTCTTTTATGACTGAGCATACTTAAATTCTGTAACGTCCATTACCCATTTTTCATTTGGTTATCGACTGTAAATGCACAATTTAATATATTGTCTGCAGCATGTTGAGGTGTAGAGCAATTATATTGCTTCTTCTTAACAGCGTAATCCAGCCACTTTCATAAAGTAAACAATTGCTTTCCCCTCATTCTGATGAAGTTCTTAAACAGTGATATACTTATTCTCAAATCGGATACGACTTATTTTCATCTCCTTTCGATTATATATACCGTTTAGATCAAAAATATAAAATCACAACTATTCAGAAATTGGAGAGGTAAGGAGCGTTGAAGGTAAAAAATATTAATTCCCCAAAACTGAAGACAAATCTGCTGAGGGGGCGCAAGCAATGGCTGTTGTTCCAGTGAATAATGGTTAAGTAGATACGTCAGAAATTGTGGTTGCGTATGCCGGCATAAACCTAAAGCATTTTAACGAAAAACAAACTAAATATTCTGAACATTTTCACATAAGTAAAGTAGCTTAATAAATAGAACATAAAAGATACTGAAACAACAGAAATTTGAATGCGATTTATCCTACATAAAATAAAGAAAGGACTAGTGATATGAAGGAAAAGAGCAGCATCATTATTGGTATTTTATTGATTATTTTAATAATTGGAGTGGGAGGGAAAGTGTTTATGGATAAAAAAGCAGAACATAAGGAAGCGGAAAAGATTGAAGCGGAAAGGATGTCTGTGAAGGCTTTAAAAAAGGAGTTTCAAGATATAAAATCTATTGAATTTAATGAAAGTGAATATAATGAAATAACTGGCTCATACACATTCATAGTAAAAATGACTAACCATAAAAATGAATTTGTTCATTTTATGTATATTTACGTGCAAGGAAAAGAAAAAATTGAAAGTAGTGTGATAGAGAATGAAGAGGTCCAAATAGATGGGGTGACAACAAATAAGGTACACGTAATTTATTCAAACCAAAAAAAGGGTGAAGTTTAGTGTCATTAACAATAGTAGGATACAATAAAGTTAGTGGAACGGTATATAGGGTGGATAAAAAGTATAAAAACTATGAACCTTCGATTAAAGACGGGAAAAAGATTAAGATTGAAGGGAAGAGATATGAAGTTATACGGGTTGAAAACAACACTGATAACGGTATGCAAGCAATGGCTGTTGCTCCAGTGAATAATGGTCAAGTAGATACGTCAGAAATTGTGATTGCATATCCGGCATAAACCTAAAGCATTTTAACAAAAAATAAACTAAATATTCTGAACATTTTTCACGTAAGTAAAGTAGCTTAATAAATAGAACATAAAAGATAGTGAAACAACAGAAATTTTAATGCGATTTATCCTAGATAAAATAAAGAAAGGACTAGTGATATGAAGAAAAAGAGCAGTACGATTATTGGTGTTTTATTGATTATTTTAATAATTGGAGTGGGAGGGAAAGTGTATATGGATAAAAAAGCAGAACATAAGGAAGAGGAAAAGATTGAAGCGGAAAGGATGTCTGTGGAAGCGTTAAAAAATACTTTTGAAAATATAAAGGCTGTGGAATTTAAGAACACTACTTATGAAGAGTTGGTTGGAGGATATTTCATGACTATTAATTTGATTAACATGAATGGTAAAAAAGCAGAGTTTCGTTACTCCTATTCTAAAGGCGATAAAAATATAATGAGTTTTAAAGTTGTTGATAAAAATAGTGTTCAATCTAAAGGTAAAACTACGAAAAACGTAAAGGTTACCTATTCTAATGGTAAAGGGGGAGAAGTATAATGGCATCTAAATTAACATACAAAGATCTTAGTTTTAATGTTTATCTCTTGGACTCAAAGCATAAAAATATAGGAAATGATAAATTAAAATAAATTTCTGGCTATCCTGAATCGATTATAAAAAAAGATCTAACTATTGCTTATGCTGGAACTAAGACTTGGAAAGATTGGAAAACAAATTTTCGTGAAATAGCTAAAAATGAAAAACATTCTGAAGGAGCATTTCAATCAGCATTAAATTACGCTAAAGAAGTTCAATTAAAGTACTCAGGATATAATATATCGACTACTGGTCATTCTTTAGGTGGAGCAGAAGCTATTTATGTGGCAGTTTTATTAGGCTTGGATGCTATTACTTATGGAGCTGCGGGTTCAGGTTTAACAGAAGAGCAAATAAAAGCATAGGTGGTTACCCGTAAAAGTTAGAGTTTTGATTATCCAGCCAATCAGCTGCATAATCAAAACTCTAACTTTTGGGTCTTTTACTTAAAAATTTAATGCACAGCTAGTGAGTTTCTATAGGATAAGAAGAAAACAATAGCTTTCTAAGTAAAATGGATATTCCAGCAGCACGGATTATCTCCCATTGTCGACGGATCGTTAGTAGCCCAAAGGTAAATCTAAAGTCTTCTTATGAAAGAGGATTTAGGTGCATCTCTCACTTAGACTTGTCCAGATCGATTTTCCCAATCTTGAAGTGAGATCTTATATCCAGGATAAAAATCTTACAGAAAACGGATGACATGAGTATGTTTGATGATATCATTGTATATCAATCTTGGTTTTTCATTAATAAATTAGATAATTGATCAATAAACGTTTGAAAGTTTGGCGCCTTTGATAAGATGGAAACATTTTTTGGATCTGTTAACACTTTAATATATGCATCATATATTTCGCGGTAAACCTTTCTTTCTTTTTGACTCATAGCGATCATAGAAACAATTCGAATATTATCATTTGCACCCCATGAAATTGGTTGTTCGGGAATTAAGATAGCGATAGCTGTTTGAAAAGCATTCATGTTCATGGCATGTGGGACAGCGACTATATTATTAAATGCCGTTGATGACATGCTTTCACGCTTCATCACATCTTTAATAAAGCTGTTTGGCACAATTTCATATTGTAGGAATTTCCCCCCTAAATAGGTGATTACTTCTGTTTCATTGGCAAATGATTTACCACGAATAAATAGTCGTTCATCAAATAGTGCAAATAGCTGCTGTTTTATTTTCGTGTTTGCTTTCATTTGTTTAACCCGATCTACTTCTTGATTGATTTTTTTCACATCTTTTTCAGAAACAAAAGGGCTAATCGTAACAATAGGATTTTCAATAGAAAGGGATAGGGGAAGCGTTGTAATCATTATATCCGCTTCCATATCTTCCGCTAATGTTTCTAATTTATGATCTATTTGTGTAATAACCTGCTCAATGACTAACTGATTTCCAACATGTGTTAGTAATTTCTGTTTTATTTCTAGATGTACATCATAGTATTCTGGAGAAACTAGAATCGCTTTTATTTTGGTACTCGTATGCTGCTTTAATTCTAAACAACTCCCAACATGTAAGGCGATATACGTAATTTCATCCTCTGCAAATTGCAAGTTTTCTTCTTCCATAATGATGTTAGATATAAAAACGGCAAGGTCGTAAATTAGTGGTGAAGATGTTTTTATCGTTTGAGTCAAAGGATTTTTTGATAAAAATCCACTAGCTGATCTTACTGTCATATTTTTTATATGCAAGGCAAATTTAGTTATAAACTCCGCATCATTTAAATCAACGAGATAGCTTTCATTTACTCTAGCGATTAGTTTTTCCACCAAAGCGATATATTTTTCGTCAATAAAACTATTTGTGTGAGAAGATGTGTTGTCTTGCAGATGTATTGTTGTTTTACTTGCTAATAAAGATTGTAAATAGTTCATTTCTGAAGTGCGTAAGGACACCTGAAAATAGCTTTCAATCAACTGTTTGACCTCATCTGTTGCGCTATTGGCTAGAATAGAGTTATCTAATTCATAGCTGTATTTCTCGATGAATTGTTCATCTTTCATACGTTCAATTGAAATGACGATATGATAAAGGATATTACCTATCGTGTATTCGTTAATATCTAACCCATGGTGATTTAAAATGCGTAACAGTTTGTCTCTAAACGTATGCAAATCATAACCAAAGCTTTCCTCTAAATCGACGATATTGTAGAAGGTTGTATTATATTCTTTAAAATAAATTGCACTCATTAACTTTCGCTTATTACGCTCCAATCCCGTTAACGTCAATTGATCTTTATGACGCAAAAGTTGCAAGTCAAAATTTTTTAATATAGACCTACTGTGTTGAAGGTCTTTTTCTATTGTAGGGACACTAACATCCAGCTCATCACTTAAATCGAATACATCCAGTCCCTCTGATTGCAGTACAAGCTGTTGTAACAGGTAATACATCCGTTGTGATGGCGTTTTCATAAATGAATGATACGTTTTCTTCATCTTTTCAGACTCTTTTTTCACGCCAGTCCAACGATAACCGAGGTGAGAGGATTCAATGATTTTTTTGGGTGAAGCCTTATTCACTTGTGAAATATAATTTCTCAACGTTCTTGGGGAGACACCTAATAACTCGGTAAGTGTTGTTGTGTTCACCCAATCTTGTTGCTGCTGTAAATAATGAACAAGTACTTCCCTCTTTGATTTACTCAATCCGAACCCCTCCTATTTCTTTCTATTCTATTTTAGCTCATTTATTCGTTTTTTAATAATCGTGATGTTGCCTACCCTTAGGCAAATGCTTGATTGGTAAAAAGAAAGAGAACACGTAATAATAAGCGTATAACAACAAAACGAGGAGGATCTAAAATGAAACAAACAGCACTTTTAATTTGTAGTGGTGGGGCATCCAGTGGATTCTTGGCGCAAAATATTCGAAAAGCAGCTAAGAAGCGAAGCATGGAAATAGAGGTAATTGCTAGAGGAGAGTCCGAGTTAAGAGAATATATGGATCAAATTGACGTTGTACTCATTGCTCCACATCTTAGTTATGTACGGGAGGATATTGAAAAGCAATTAGAAGGTAGTAATATTCCTTGTACCTTAATTGACCAATCTACCTATGGTTTGCTAGATGGGGAAAAAGGATTGGACATGATTTTAGAGCAATTGAGTTAATAAAAAATACGAACAGAGGGTGAAAGATAATGAAAAAGTTTATTCAGTGGATGAATGAGTCATTTGCACCTAAAATGAATAAAATCACGCGTAATCCTTGGGTATCAGCTATTCAGGAATCAATTATGGGTGTTCTACCACTTATTTTGGTAGGATCACTTATTACGCTTATCTCTATTTTAAATGAGTATATTTCCGGAATGCCTAATTTGCAGCCAATCAGTGATTTTTCATTCGGGCTTATGAGTTTGTTCATTGCATTTTTAACACCATATTATATTATGGATAAATTAAAGAAAAATGATCGCAGGCTGGTTGCAGGGCTAACAGGGGCAGCAATGTTTCTTATGTTACTGTCACCAGAGTTTACCGATGAAGGTGCAATTTCCTTTGCTTTTGAACGATTAGGAGCAAACGGGATGTTTGTATCTTTGTTTGTAGGGTTGTTAGTTGGTGTTGTGTTCTATCAATTTAGTAAGTTTTCATTTTTTAAAAGTTCTAGTTCCTTGCCAGATTTCATTATTGTATGGTTTGACACAATTATTCCAATTACATTGATTCTATTAGCTGGTTGGTTATTTACGTTTCAATGGAATTTTGATTTATATAGTGGCATTATAAGTCTTTTTGAGCCTTTAAACTTAATTGGTCATAGCTTTGCTGGTTTTGTTATTATTACTTTTATTTGTGTGTTTTTATATACATTTGGCATTAGCCCGTGGGCACTGTACCCGATTATTTTTCCGATTTGGGTGTCAGGAGTTGAAGAAAATGCCGTGCAGGTCAGTCAAGGATTGCAACCAGAAAATATTCACGTATTTGAAACTTTGATGGGGTGGATTTGGATTGGCGGTATGGGGACGACCCTTCCATTAGTCATTTTAATGCTATTCTTAGCAAAATCAAACCATTTAAAAGCGATGGGTAGGGTGACGATTGCACCGTCCATTTTCAATATTAACGAGCCAGTGATTTTTGGTTCACCGATTGCATTTAATCCGATTTTGATGGTGCCAATGTGGTTAAATGGGATTGCTATGCCAGCTATTACGTATTTTGTCATGAACTTAGGCATGGTTACCATTCCATCTGAAGTTTTACAACTATGGTATTTGCCGATTGGCATCTCCACATTTTTAGTTAACACCGATTTTAGAGGATTAATTTTGTTAGCCCTCCTCTTAGTAGTATCTTTTATCATTTGGTATCCATTTTTTAAAGTGTACGATAACCAAAAAGTTCAAGAAGAGGCTAATCAGTAATTGTAGGAGGCGTTATTAATGGAAAACGAAACAAATCGAATGCTTGAAACAGCGATGAAAATCATTTTAGCGGCAGGCAATGCACGTGAACAAATACAATCTGCAATGGTTGGGATGGGAGCATTTGATTTTGCCGCTGTAGAAGAACATTTGGCGCAAGCAAAAGAATATATTTCAGAGGCACATACGGCACAAACAGAAACGATTCAAGGTGAGGCCAGAGGAGAAGTTATTCCATTTTCCTTATTATTTACTCATGCACAAGATCATCTCATGACTGTAATTAGTGAACATCAAACAGCAAAAAATTTGTTAACTGTTTTTCGCTCGCTGGATCAACGGATTTCGGAGCTTGAGAACAAATAATTATTGGAGGTTATAGCATGTTTTATTCAGGGAAGCCATCGTTCCCAAAGGACTTCCTTTGGTCAGCAGGAACATCAGCATATCAATGTGAGGGCGCACACCTTATACATGGAAAAACGCTCTCTGTTGTAGAGAAAAATATGAATCATAAATATGCAGATCCTAGTGTTGCATCAGGGCATTATGAGTTTTGGGAAAAAGATGTGGAGCTGATGAAAGAATTAGGATTGAAAGCTTATCGATTTTCTATCTCCTGGCCACGTGTCCTCCCAAAAGGTAGAGGAGAGGTCAATCAAGAAGGAATTGACTTTTATAGCAATTTAATTACGAAATTAAAAGAATACGAGATAGAACCTATCGTTACCATCTATCATTTTGACCTGCCACAATGCTTGCAAGAAGAATATGGAGGGTGGTCATCTAGAAAGGTTATTCCAGATTTCGAGGAGTACTGCCAGGTGTTATTTGACAACTTTGGTCAAGACGTAAAATATTGGATTACGATTAATGAGCAGAGTAACATGTTTCAATTGCCATATTTAATGGAGTTTAATGAGAATCTCCCGTTAGAAAAGCAGAAATTTGAAATGAACCATATTATGACATTAGCTCATTCCAAAGCGATTCATCGGTTACGAAAAGCAAATCCAAACGCAAAAATTGGCCCAGCTTTAGGTATTATTCCGAATTATCCTGCATCTCCTAAACCTGCGGATATTTTAGCGGCAAAACATGCAGATGATTTAAGAACGTATTTATTTATGGATTTATATATGAAAGGTTCGTACAAGCAATCGGTATGGAATTATATGATTCATCGAGGAGTAGAACCGACGATTGAATCTGGTGACATGGAATGTATAAAATCAGCAAAGCCTGATTTTTTAGGCATCAATTATTACCAATCTCGTGTAGTCAAGTACATTCCATCCCATATCGAGGAGAAGGAATTAAAATTAAATTATGATGGAGAAGATGATGATACGCAGTTTGAAAATATTCCAGGTTTATACGAAGGAGCGGCGAATCCATACACGGATAAAACGCGATGGGATTGGGAAATCGACGCTGAAGGCTTTCGTTATTTGCTAAACGATATATATGATCGTTATGAAATCCCGATCATCATTACGGAAAATGGACTTGGTACGGTTGATGAATTAACGGAAAACAACGAAATACATGACGAGGAGCGCATTCAATTCTTGCGTGATCATCTGAACCAATTGCATTTGGCAATGAAAGATGGTGTAGATGTATGGGGATATGCGGTTTGGTCATTTATGGATCTTCTAAGTACCTCCAGCGGTTTCCGTAAGCGTTATGGTCTTGTATATATAGATCGAGACGACACAGATATAAAAACATTAGAACGAATTAACAAGAAAAGCTTTTACTGGTATCAAGGTGTTATTGCATCAGATGGTGAAACATTAGCTGATAGTGAGTAGACGAGAAAAGTCACAGCTACTAGACTGGCATAACGACTTGAGTTAATAATAAAACACCTTCTTAGGCTGCCATTCCTCTAAATTCAAATGGGGTTGGCAGCCTGGTTTTTTTGAATATGTTCCTCGTTATAATGATAGCTATTGCAGCTTCTGACATTAGTTTTATAGGCTCATTCGTCCAGCGATAATAAGTTGATTTTCCCACTCCTAAAGTAGATAGAATAGCCGTTACCGTATACTTCCCTCGAAATTTATCCACCAGCCGCAAAACGCCCTTTTTCTCTACTCCTTTTTCA
Source organism: Paraliobacillus sp. JSM ZJ581 (assembly GCF_044383835.1). Taxonomy (NCBI): domain Bacteria; kingdom Bacillati; phylum Bacillota; class Bacilli; order Caryophanales; family Bacillaceae; genus Paraliobacillus; species Paraliobacillus sp. JSM ZJ581. The sequence goes on along the minus strand of NZ_JBISEP010000008.1, from coordinate 35,136 downwards.
CTTCTAAATCCTTTTCTAACCTTTCAATCTCCATCTAGAAATGATCTATTTATGCATTTTCTTTTCTTCTTCGCTTTTTCATTCAGGATCATGTTGAAGGTGTTTTTTATTGTCCCGTTTTATTATGTTAGCCTAAAGAGAGAAAACCATTCAGTGAACCTTTAAGACCAAGGACCGTACCAAAGACTTACAGTCACAGAGCAAACTACCAGTTCATAAAGGTGGCTTTAATTTGTAAAATGTATAAAAGTAGTTGCATCTGACGTAACGTTAGATATTATACTAAAGAAAAGGAGGGTGAAAATATGTATGCAATTGGACAATTTTCAAAAAAGACAGGGCTAAGCGTACGAGCGTTACGATTATATAGTGACAAGGGATTGCTAGAACCATGTTTTATTTCAGATGCAGGCCATCGTTATTACAATGATGATAGCATTGAAGCCATTCAAAAAATAGTGACATTGAAATATCTAGATTACTCACTTGAGGATATTGAAGAGATAGTATGTAATGGGGAACAGCAGTTAATAGAATCATTTATGTTTCAAAAACTCCAACTAGAGAAGAAGCGCAACCAGATTGAACGTGTAATTGCCAGTCTAGCTCAGGCGATTGAAATAGGAAAACGCAGTGAAGTAATCGATACATCGCTTTATTTATCGGTAATTTTTAATTTGCTAAAAGAGGATGAGCAAAGGGATTATTTAAAAAGCATCTTACCTGAAGAGCTAGTCCAGCGCATATATGATTTTTTTGAAATGAACGTTATTGAATCAAATCAACAATACATATTGTTAGCAAATCAGCTGAAGAAAGCTTACATTCAACCGGTAAAAGATGCGTATTTGAAGTCATTAATCGAGCAGTTTTTTTCACTAATTCCACACGATATTGTAGTGGAGCTGGTTGATGTATTAAAAGAATATGAGGATCTTAAAATGGATGAATGGTTGTTTCCCTCGCCTTTTACAAAGGAAGAGGAAGAGTGGTTAATTTCCCAGGCTGAAAGGTTTGGGCTGGGAGGTACAGGTGATGAATAATTCGGTAAGAGGAATATGGCGACTTGTTAATAGTAATCAATTGTCGAAAAAACTTACGATAGGAACACTTTTACTAAGTATTTTTGAAACACTTATAGGGTTGGCTGTGCCTTTAGTGACGATGAGAATGATTAATAATTTCTCATCGATTGGTTTTTCAGTGCAGTCAATTTTATTAGTAGGTGCATTTCTAATTTCCCAAGCTTTACTGAGTGGATTAACGTTTTATATGATGCGTAAGCTTGGGGAAAGAATTGTAGCTAACCTGCGAGGTAAGGTATGGGGACATGTTTTACAATTACGTATTCCATACTTTGATGCACATGAATCTGGAGAAACAATGAGTAGAATCACCCAAGATTCCAATGTAGTGAAGGAGCTTATTACAGATCATTTGATCAGTTTCATTTCAGGCATGTTTGCTATTGTTGGGGCAGTAATTATATTAATTATCATTGATTGGAAAATGACGCTGCTTATGCTAATTGTAGTTCCGATAGCGATTTTATTGATCCTACCTCTTGGACAACGTATACATAAGATTGCCATAGCAAATCAAGATGAGCTTGCTAGTTTTACTGGTCAGTTGGGCCGTGTGTTAACGAATATTCGATTAGTGAAAACTTCGCAAACAGAATATTTTGAGCAGAATAATGGAGAAGAAAAAATTCATCATCTGTATCAATTGGGTTTGAAGGAAGCAAAAATTTTAGCTGTGCTATCACCAATTATGACGTTCATCATGATGGTTGTACTCATTTTATTATTTGGATATGGCGGTGCAAAAGTAGCGACAGGTGCAATCTCGGCAGGTGAATTGGTGGCGATTATGATTTACCTCGTACAAATCATTGTTCCATTTACGCAAATGGCAACATTTTTCACTGCACTTCAAAAAGCAATGGGCGCAACAGAACGATTACAAGATATTTTGAACGAACCAATTGAAGGGAAAGGAAAAACTGCCATTGTATCACTTGGTGAATCGATTGTTTTTGAAAATGTGGCATTTCAATATAATGACACACCTCTTTTAAAAGATATTTCCTTTACCATTCCAGCAGGAAAAACAACTGCGCTGGTTAGCTCCAGTGGAGGAGGAAAGACGACAATCTTTTCATTAATCGAACGATTTTATGATGTAACAAATGGTACGATTCGATTTGGAAAACAGCCTATTGAAAGTATCGATTTAAAGCAGTGGCGTAGCTTATTTGGCTATGTATCACAGGAAGCACCTCTCATGAATGGAACAATCCGAGACAATGTAGCTTATGGTGAAAGTGAAATTGTAGAATCAGATATAATACGGGCATTAAAAAGTGCTTATGCATGGGGTTTTGTCCAACAATTAGAGCAAGGGATAGATACAGAGGTAGGCGAGAGTGGAATGAAGTTATCAGGTGGACAAAGACAGCGCATTGCGATAGCACGTGCATTATTTCGAAATCCAGCGATATTATTATTAGATGAAGCCACCTCTAACCTTGATAATGACTCAGAGAGAGAAGTGCAAAAGGCAATTGAGCAAGGAATGAAAGGACGTACAACGGTTATTATTGCACATCGGTTATCTACAATTACCCATGCCGATCAAATTCTAGTGTTTGAGGATGGGCGGATTACGGGTTCTGGAAAACATGAGGAGCTTCAAGAAAACCATACTTACTATAAACAGTTAATTAAGCTAATGACGACAGAAACTATGTAATGAATGATTATTGAGTTTGATTAAAGTGATAGATTGTAGAACAAATTAAATGATAAAATGAATCCCCCTCTTAGAAGGCTTCAAAAGTTTGAGGGGGTATGTTTTTATGCAGTAATATAAAATTGTAGAAAAAGGAATGGATGTTCTTTTTTGCTAAATTATTCAATTTTAAATGGTATAATAGTATATATCAGACGTTGAAGACGGTAATGAAATTTGACTAAAAGGGAGTAAATTGAAGCGGGTATCCTAATCTATCAAACAGAGGACGGAAATACTAAAATGTTAGATTGGAAAATGAGACGGTTTGGATGACGCAAAAGGCAATAGCTGAATTGTACCAAAAAGGAGTAAATACTATTAATGATCATATTAAGAATATATATGTAGAAGGAGAACTGCGAGAATCGGCAACTATTCGGAAAAACAGAATAGTTCAATTTGAAGGCAAAAGAGAAGTTGAACTCTAAGTAGCAATTTACAATCTCCAAATGATTATCGCTATCGGATACCGCATTCATTCGCATCGAGGTACACAATTTCGTCAATGGGCAACAGAGCGCTTAAATGAATATCTTGTTAAAGGTTTTACTATGGATGATGATCGTTTGAAGGAAATACGTAACTTTGGACAAGACTATTTCGATGAATTACTGGAACGAATACGCGAGATTCGTGCTTCAGAAAAAAGGTTTTATCAAAAAATTACAGCTATTTATGCTACATCTGTTGACTACAATCCTAAAGCAGAAATCACACAAGAATTTTTCGCAACTGTACAGAATAAATTACACTTTGCCATTCACGGTCAAACAGCTGCTGAACTTATAGTAGATAGAGCAAAAGCGGAGAAAGAAAACATAGGACTAGCTTTATGAGAAGGTGACAGAGTTCGTAAATCGGATGTTACGGTTGCTGAAAATTACTTATTCCAAAAAGAATTAAAAGCGCTTAATCGTATTGTTATCATGTACTTAGATTATGCTGAAGATCAAGAAGAAAGACAACAGCCAATGCATATGAATGATTAGATTAATAAACTTAATGCTTTTCTTCAATTTAATGCTCGTGCCATTATGGAAAACACCGGAAAAATTTCAATAGTAGTTGCAGATAAGATAGCCACTCAGGAATATAAAAATTTAATCAACATCGAATAAATCACATGTCGGATGATGATTTTGATCAATTTATTGAGAAGAAAAATCTAAAAAAGTAACGTTATAAAAATATACAATAGTTACCCTTGTTTTTAAAAGTATACGTAACAATTTCATTAAAAACAAAAGAACTAAGACTTTAGGAAGTACAAAAAGATAATTGTCCATTTGTGGTGCCTGAAGTCTATTTACAAGCTTACGCATGGCTATCTTTTATAAAACTCTTGGTATATTTTATACCGCCAACATAAAATAGCTATATACATACACAACAAATTTGAATATACTGAATTTATAGATTTTTTATGCCGATCTAATATGGTAAAGCAAAAACGTGTCCATAACCTCACAAAAAGCCATCACACGTCCTACTATACATACTTATGTGAAATACGACACAAATCAACAACGTTTGAAAGGAGTATTGGAATGAATATAGGTATACCAAAGGAAAGTCATGCCGGTGAAACCCGGGTTGCTGTGATTCCTAAAACCGTCGAACAGCTAAGTAAATTTGGTTTTGATGTTTTGGTTGAAGCTGGAGCCGGGGAGCGAGCTAGTTTTACCGATGAGCAATACGAAAAGGCGGGAGCCATTACTGCAAGTGCTACTGACGTTTGGCAATCGGACATCATTTACAAAATAAACCCGCCAAACGAGGAAGAAATCGTAAAGATGAAAGAAGGTGCGACGTTAGTTAGTATGATTTTACCGCGTCAAAACGACGAATTAATTCATCGCCTCAATGAGAAGAAAATCAACGTATTAGCAATGGATATGGTGCCACGGATTTCGCGTGCACAGTCTGTTGATGTCTTGTCTTCGATGGCTAACATTGGCGGATATCGCGCGGTGATGGAGGCGTCACATACGTTTGGGCGTTTTTTGAATGGCCAAATAACTGCAGCGGGTAAAGTGCCACCTGCGAAAGTATTTGTTATTGGGGCTGGCGTAGCTGGACTAGCTGCAATTGGTACAGGTCGTTCGCTTGGCGCAATTGTTCGAGCGTTTGATGCGCGTTCAGAAGTGGCGGAACAAATTGAATCCATGGGTGGAGAGTTTTTAAGGGTGGACATCGATGAAGATGGAGCTACCGACTCTGGGTATGCAAAAGAAATGTCTGAAGCTTTTATCAAAGCGGAAATGGATTTAATAGCAGAGCAGGCGAAAGAAGTAGATATTATTATCACAACTGCATTGATCCAAGGGAAGCCAGCACCGAAGCTTATTACGAAAGAAATGGTCAATCGTATGAAGCCTGGATCAGTAATTGTGGACATGGCCGCTCTTACAGGTGGTAACTGTGAATACACCGTTCCTGATGAATTAGTTGTAACAGAATCTGGTGTGAAAATTATTGGATACACCGATCTTCCGGGTCGCATGCCAGGGCAAGCTTCCGATATGTTTGCAACTAACTTAGTCAATTTAACAAAATTGTTATGTAAAGAAAAAGACGGAAATATCACGATTGATTTTGATGATGTGATTCTACGCAATATGGCGGTTGCTCATGATGGGGAAATAACCTTTCCGCCACCTGAAATAAGTGTTTCTGCTGCGCCTGTAAAGAAAGAAGAAAATCAACCCGTGACAGAACCAAGTGTAAAAGAAGAACCTAAAAGCCGTGCTGGTTGGAAATATGGTTTTGGCATAGCTGCGATACTTTTATTCGGTTGGATTGGGCAAGTATCACCGCCAGAATTTTTATCTCATTTCACCGTCTTTTTTCTTGCGATTGTCGTCGGTTATTACGTGATTTGGAAAGTGACAGCAGCATTACACACGCCGTTGATGTCTGTTTCGAATGCGATCTCAGGTATTATCATAGTTGGAGCATTATTGCAGATTACTAGTGATATTCTGGCTGTGAGAATTTTAGCGTTTATTGGTATTTTAATTGCATCTATTAATATTTTTGGTGGTTTTATGGTTACACACCGTATGCTGAAGATGTTTAGAACGGATCGGGAGGTGTAAGGGATGGGATTATCTCAAGGATTAGTAACTGTAGCATATATTATCGCGGGTGTCCTATTTATCCTCAGCTTAGCAGGTCTATCGAAACAAGAAACAGCTAAAAACGGGAACATCTATGGCATGATCGGAATGGTTATTGCGATAGTGGCGACTGTTTTGAGTATAGATCTTAATATGGAAGCGTGGATTTACGTTATAGTAGCGGTGCTGCTGGGTGCGTTGATCGGTGTCTTTTCAGCAACAAAGGTACAAATGACGGAAATGCCACAGCTGATTGCAGCTTTAAATAGTTTTGTAGGCTTGGCTGCCGTATTAGTCGGTTATAATAGTTTTATAAAAATATATACACATGTGTCAGTCCGTGATGTGCATTTAAATATTGAATTAATCGAAGTATATATTGGTGTGCTTATTGGCGCAATTACCTTTACGGGTTCTATCGTTGCTTTTGGTAAATTGCATGGCATGATTGGATCAAAGCTCCTTTCTTATCCATTTAAGGGAGCCGTGAATGTCATACTCCTAATTGGGTCTGTCGTTCTTTTCTATTTATTTCTTGTCGAGGGAACGTCGCTAAACGCACTTATTTATCTGATCATCATGACCGTGTTAGCTCTGTATTTAGGCTGGCAAATGGTGATGTCCATTGGTGGAGCAGATATGCCAGTTGTTATCTCGGTGTTAAACTCTCTATCTGGATGGGCGGCAGCAGCGGCGGGATTCTTGCTATCGAATGACCTATTAATTATTACGGGTGCTTTAGTAGGCTCGTCTGGTTGGATTTTATCTTATGTCATGTGTAAAGGGATGAATCGATCGATCGTTGCTGTTATTGCAGGTGGATTTGGAGACCAAGCGACGAGTGCCACATCTGCCGGAGAACAGGGTGAACACCGTGAGATTAGTGCAGAGGATGTAGCAGAAATGTTAAAGCAATCAAGCTCTGTTGTCATCACACCAGGCTACGGAATGGCTGTTGCTCAAGCACAATATCCAATTGCAGAAATGACAAAAAAACTACGTGATCAAGGAGTAACTGTTCGTTTTGCAATTCATCCAGTTGCGGGTCGTTTGCCTGGCCATATGAACGTACTTTTGGCGGAAGCAAATGTGCCATATGACATTGTGTTGGAAATGGATGAGATCAATGATGACTTCCCTGAAACAGACACAGTGCTCGTTATCGGTGCCAATGATACGGTAAATCCAGCAGCACAAGATGACCCAACTGGCCCAATTGCTGGTATGCCCGTTCTTGAAGTGTGGAAAGCGAGAAATGTTGTCGTAATGAAACGTTCTATGGGAGTCGGTTATGCTGGTGTCCAAAATCCACTGTTCTTTAAAGAAAATACAAGTATGTGTTTTGGGGACGCGAAAGTGACTACAGAAGCTATATTGAATGCTATATAAGATAATGTTGAATACCCTCGTAAATGTAAAAAATTCGTTTGTGAGGGTTTTCTATAGATGCTACCTCTCTATTGAGTAGGAGTTTATTTTTTTCAATAGTTAATAATTTCACTCATATATTTTTATCTTATGCCTTATAAATAGTACAGCTTACTTTAAGCAAGTTCCTTAACAAACAATATTACTTAGATAGAGGTATATTAAAGCGTTTTGTTGAACTATAGATTAAGATAAAAAGTTGGAATGGTGATAATTTGACTTATTATTATTTAGCTTCAGATATTCCATTATAAAAAGGATATTATTTTGACGATGGATTCCATTTGACTTTTAATAACTCGATTTCACTTGATAAAGCTTTAATCTTAGAAAAAAGTGAAGAACATATAAAAGGATTTGATTACCCTATTCAAATTGAGGTTTTTAACGGTGTTGAACGAGAAGAAGAATTGCAAAAGCTTCTTCATTACATTAAAGAACAGACAGCTTTATATAAAGTTTGTACTGTTCAAATAGCGAATTTGTTAAACTCCAACAAATCAACATTCAAAGTAAAGGAAAAATCTAAAATATTACTTCATGAAATTACAAACCCTAAACAATTACTTCTTTCTGAAGGTCACTTCATTACCATTAAAAGGGTTCCAGAATTTTTTAAAAAATAAGGATGACCTACATAGGCAAGATAAAGGTAGATGCAAACATTAGCGGGATATTGAATATGACCTTCAATATGATCTAATAAAGCTGGATGATGATTGGTATGGAATTAGGATTAGATAATTGCTACATATACACGCATCTTCTAATCCTTTGGTTTGTTTTTTGTCAATCCAAGTGTAAAGGATGTAGGAGTTTGCTATTTTTTTTGCTTCATTTTTTTTATACTCAACATAAGTAATAGAGCGAAAAAAAAAATCAAAGAGCTTCTAATATTGGGCTCTTTGATTTTATCTTTTAATTATCTATATATTTTGCTTCTTCTTCATTTGTTATTTCTTCATTTCCATTATATCTGTACCCTATAACATAAACTTTTTTTGAATCATCTTTGACATAAAATTCATAATAATTTTCTGTTTCATCTTTGAAAATAATATTTGCATAATATGTTCCTAGTTTCCAATCAAAAGAAATTTCTTTTTCTTTTATCTTATCTTCATAGTTGTTTTCTGTAATATAAGTATCTATTACATCAGTTATCTCTTTTTTTTTATTAAAGTAGTGCATATAAATCATTCCTGCTGCAAGTAAAATAGTAACTAAAATGACCATTACCAAAATTTTAAATATTTTCCATTTTCTATTGACATATTCTGTTATTCTCCTTATATTTAATTTGTATTAATTCCCATGTAAAAACCAAAAAATACGAAGAGGTGATAATCTTGTTAAAAAAATGTTTATAGTTTTATCTTTTGTTTGGTTCACTATTTATTCATTATAACACAGTTTTTTCCAAAAAAGAGAATGACTAAAGCGTTGATTTATCAAAAGAAAATTATAATCAAATGATTAATGAAGGGGACTTACCCAAAGAGGTATCTTATGAAGAATGGTTAGCAATAAATGATGAATCATTATTTGAAAAATTAGATGAAGAAATTCCTATGCCGAATATAATTTTAACTCCAGGCAGCACAGGTTATTTCTCTAAATCTATGTTGACAGCTAGAGGTTTTTTTACAAAAAGGAGATATCCTAGTTGCGAATGGAACATCATCTTATGGTCTTACTGGACATGCGGGAATAGCAATAAATAGTAGCCGAATTTTGCATATTCAGGGTCCTAGTAAGCTGCCATCAGTAATATCTGCATTAACATGGACAAAAAATATGGTCTTATAAAGGGACAAGAAGATGGTAGGACACGAACTAAAGTTTATAGAGTTTCTGCTAGTACTGGTAATTCAGCGGGGAATTGGGCAATTAATAATTACAAAGGGAAAAATTACAGTTACGGATTTGGTGGTAAAATAACTTCTAAAAATCCAACATGTTGTTCGAAAATTGTCTGGCAATCTTATTGTTTTATAGGTAAAGCTACAAAGCCAACCAGTGTAATGATTATTCCATATCAATTACCAAGTTATATTAATGGAGCTAAAGGCTTGGAATAATGTAATAGAGTTATATAAATAATAAAAAGATTCTTAGTATAATATAATTAGACAGTGACCCTTGAAAGTTAGAGTTTTTCTTATGCTGCTATATGGCTGGTTTGAGTTCAGTAGTGTGTTGGACTTAAACCAGCCAATTATGTTTTATTGGTTCATTATTTCTGTAGCTAGTTTTATAAAGGGGTTAGCGTATTTAAACGATTTTTAACGACTTTTACAACCGTTCCTTTGTGGGAGTCATAACGGGATATAAGTTTAAATTTAACGCACTTTAGATAGCCTTGCCTTCGTGTTTCTTAAACAGGATACTAAATTCTTCTTTCGGTTCAAATACCATTGTTGTTTAATATAAAAAATAGCACAACAATCCCCATAAATCCAAGCCCTCATTCGTATTTTATATATAAATGAATTTTTGTGAGGTATATGTAAACAACACTATTTCACGAATGGCACAAAAATGAAGTGAATACGAATAGATGTATGATGGAGTAATCAGCTTCATAGAATTATAAAAAACAAGATGTGAGGGATTATCGTGACAACAGAGAATGAACGAATTAGCAAATCTTATTATCAGACGATGATAAATGAAAGTAACAAACAAGGAAACGCAGTCAAAATATTGGGTGACATGTACATAGAAGAAATGCAAAAACACCAGCCTAACTTATCATCAATACGCTTCGCTCAGGGAGAAGTGTATTATTTGAATCAGGATTATGAGGCAGCTATTTTCAAATGGCAGCAGCCGCTAGAAGAGGAGCTTATTCCATGGGCACAGAAGAATATAGCAGATGCTCAGATGGAATTAGGACTACTGGAAGATGCAGAAGGACTTTATAGGCAAGTCAACACGTCCTCACTCGCCCTACAATCGGAAGTCTTGTTGCAGCTGTTGTCTCTGTATGTACAACAAGGTAATCAAATAAAGGCTGTTAGTACAATTAAGGAAGCTGTTACGTTAAATCCTGATTATCCTCGTTTAACAGAGATAGCCCAGGCGTATTTAGAGGATATTAACGATTGGAATAACGCCATTGAACTAGCAGTTGACGAGGCGATACGAACACAATCAATCTATTGGGTTGAAGTGTTATCGGGATATGCTCAAAAAGGGTTAAACGTTAATCATAGACCAGATTATTTTAATGGCCTACTGATTGATTTACTGCATATGGATCGTGACCGTTTTGAAAGCTTTACAGAAGTATTATGGAATAGCTATCGATCAAGTGCGCATTATTTAGAGTGGCTAAGCGTTATTAACCGGCTTCTTTTCGATTTGCAAAATGAACTACCTTTTGTGTGGGAGAAGCTTCCGAACTTGTATCAAGAAGCATACTTCGACTTAATTAGCGGAGAATTTTTAATCCAAGATATCTCTGACTTGATACAGATTCATTTAGCGAACTGGTTAGAGATAACCTCGGAATCGGATGCGTTGGTTTCTTCTACTGCTATACTTGCATGGGACGAAACGATTCCTTCCGTACTCAATTCAAATCTGATTAGCAAAGCGACATACCTGTATGAAAACGCAGCACCCAATCGAAATGGTAGAAAAGATGGCGTACAGCTTTTTGATGCTATCCAAGCTTGGGCAAAGGAAGAGGATTTGTTAGAAGATTTAACGGAGTGTATAGGCTCTATGCTAACGGACTCCAATATGGAAACAGCTAGTCCGTCAAAAATTCAGAGAGTGATTAAAGCTTCGATAACATTTCTATTAGAACAAAGAATTGAATTGGAGAAAGGCATACAGGAAGATATCCATTGGAATGAAACATTACTAACTAACTTGCAGCATACGCACCAACAGATTGGAACGATGGAGAAAGAAGCGGCTTATGTCATGACAGATACTTTCCGTAAGATGAAAAATTCCTTAACGCAACGTGTGTTGACTGAACTACCTAAGCAATTACAAGATAGTTCTAGTATTATTCAAGAAGACAGTGATTTCTCCACGATCCATGAAGACCTAAATGAAGAAATGAATAAACGCATTGCCAGCTTTATGAAGAAATTTGCAAGCAATGATGTTAAACATGCGATACAGCAGTGGATTAAAGGATGTAAAAGTGATTTCAAAGAACATCAAGTAGCATGTAATGAATTAAGTCAGACGATTAATATGCCCTTTGATGAAGAAAAGGTTGTCCTTAAGGGTGACTTTAAAGTACTCGATGATTGGCAAAGAGATCTGGAACGGATATCTCGCGGCTTGCTACGGATTGAAAAGACGAATGTTTTGCGTCGTAATACAGCTTCCCAGTTGTTTTTAAAAGGGGCGGGAAAATTAATTGGTTCTATTTCCAAGAATAACGACATGCTCTATAGTAAATATATAAACAATGTAGAAAATGAGGATTATAGTCAAACGGTAGAGGGTATTATAACCCCTTTCATGCAACAATTGGATTTGTTTGAGAACTCCATAGAATGGGACGTCAATAGGTTTTTCTCAAATCCACAGGATATATTGGAATTGGAGATTGAGAAGGTCGAAGTGGATATTGAAAGCCATACAAATGTCATACAAAAAATGCACGAAAAGCCTGAAATTTATCGTGATCCACTAACCTTGTTTGAATTGAGATTGTCCCAGTATGAGTTAATGAATACCATTAGTTAGATGTAGAAGTCATAAATCGATATAGAACATGAAATACTTTACAAACTGTAAAAATAAGACCTTCTTCATTTTAAGTTAAAGCCTGTTGAAGTGAAGATAAGAAACAGAACATAAAAAAACACTCCAAAGTAGCATAAACATACTTTGGAGTGTGATCAAATAGTTATCGACGAAAATGCGTCACCAATGTTATTTGATAAAAAAACTTAAAATAAGGCTATTAAGATTTTATATATACATGTGTAAAGGATATACTGTTAGCTCTGTAGTCTCTAATATTTCTGCTGTTACAAATCCTGGTTTTGCTTTTAACACGGATGGTATACGGTTTACTACAGTTCCGCAAGTGTGTGCAACTGTATCTGGTTTTTCTAACGAAAATACCATGTTTGGTTCTCCTTCAATTTCCCAATCACACATATCTCCATCGTTTTCTCGATAAACTTTACCAATACACTCTACTTCTAACACAGGACCTTGATGCGTTTGAATGGTTGTTACAGCTGACATACCTGTCGCATCTCCTTTAGTGATCGTTCGTCCTAATGTCGCTGAATAAATATCTTCCTCAAGTACAATAGGAACATTCTTCTGAGAAATTGATTGAATCGTCCAATTCATTTTAGAACAGATTGCTTCTCCAGCATTCCACATATATGAAGGGAGACTTTCTGCTTCAGCCACTTCTTTTTGGAATTTTTCCATATCATACCCAGCACCATGAGCTTCAGCTAATGCCAGTCCATAATCTTCTACGTTATAGCTTACCGCACCTTTGATTTTCTTCACACTGTTCATTCCAGCCATCATTAATGTTGGCATATTAATCCAATAAATATCTTGCATGCCACTTCCGGTAATTGTTACATTATGCTTTTTTGCTAACGTATCTAAATAATTGGTCTCTACAGGAGAGGTATGCCATGGATAAATTGCTTCTTCACAAGTAGTGATAACATTCACATTATGTTTTAAACATAATTCGAAAAATGGCATCATTTCTGGCATATAACTAAATATTGTCACAATAGCAATATCCGCATCTGTCTCGCTTAATACTTTTTCAGCATCATCAGAAATTAGTACACCTGTTTTTTTACCCAATTTAGCGAAATCGCCTACATCTTTACCAACTAAAGAAGGATTGTTATCAATTGCTCCAACTATTTCAGCACCGTGATGATCCAAATAGTTCACCATCACTTCTCCCATTTTCCCACAACCATACTGAATTACTTTTACTTTATCTAATCTCATTTTAATACCCTCCTGTATGTTAAATTGTTCACAAACATAGTATAATGTCTATAGTAACTATAGAGTCAAGGAGGCTTTTAACATGAGTGATTTAATAAAAATTGGTGATTTCGCTAAATTAAATAATCTTTCGGTACAAACATTGAGATATTACGAATCTATCAACCTATTCGATCCCTATTTTGTTGATCCAATTACTAATTATCGGTATTATCATATTTTACAGTCACCAATTATCGATAGTATTCAATTTTTAAAAAGTTGCAATTTCTCTTTAGTTGACATCAAACTTATGCTTGCTGAAAAAACGCCTAATGTTGCTTTACAAAGAATAGTAGAAGAAAAATCAGAAGAATTATTAAACGAACAAAAAAACATAGAAACAAAAGTAAAAAAGGTTCATTCCTTTCTAAAAAATAATGCTATTTATGAAGATAGTTTATTACACACCTCATTTGAAATAAATTATTTTCCTAAACGTTATCTTTATACTTTCTCTATCCCTGCTAATATTTACGATTTAACTGAAGCGGAATATGAGCGGTACTTAAGGAAATTCAAACAACATTTAACAAAAGAAAATTTCTCAGAATTTCAATTTAGTCATGTTGGTTCAATCACTAGAAAAGAAGATGTCTTAAAAGAAGTATTAGTTTCTAATACTATGTTTGTTTTTTGTCCTGCCTCATTAAGGCACCATGAACAGGTCATTATGTTACCTGAGGCGTACTATGCAATTGATTATTGTCATGATTTTAAAGATGAAGAAGAATCTTTCTATTTATTTAGAGAAAAAATCCTATCGAAAAATAAAAGAATAGACGGTGATTATATGTGTGAAGTGATTCGAGAAATTCCTCATTCAACTAAATTGAAACGTAATATGTGTATCCGTATGCAATTACCTGTAATATAACAGGAATAAAATCACAAGTGCTTTGCAATCTTGTGAGAAGTTGGAACAAACACTGGTGTCCAATTTGATAGACAATTAATCAATCCATTGTTCTATAACTTTGTTCATGATAACTACAACAGTATAAGCTTTGATGTGTATATATCTTTATGAAAAGACATCTTCTGTTCTTTTAAAAAACTGAAATAAGACGCACAAACATTCGTATATCCTTGGCAGTAATCAAAAAGATTATAAGGAAGACGGTAAATGCATAACAAAACCAATAATGACATATGATAAGAAAACACAATAGCTAAATTTAGAGATAATAGCCTTGAGATCATAGTATTATCATGAATTTAAGAAAAATGGCAGAAAAAAACAACAGAAAAAATATTGACAAATCACTTCGTTCGTGAGATATTTAATTTGTAAAATGAAATTAAATATTTGACGCAGGAGTGTAACTGAGTCTAAACACAGGCACCACCAAGTCAAATTTAACTGGATTTGAGTCTTATCATTTCATGGTTACTTTTGATATTGGTGTTTTTTTTATGATTTTATAGGGGTGAATACGATGCTACAAGTTATAAAGTCACTAAACAACAATATCATATTAGCTGAAAATGATGGTGGAGAAGAATTTATTTTGTTTGGAACTGGAATCGGTTTCAAAAAAAAGCAAGGGGAACCAATCGATCCGAAACAAGCTCAAAAAGTATTTCGTCCATCTAATGAAGAGAAGACGACTGAACGAATCGAAGGGATTATGCCGGATGTTTTATCGGCAACACAAAAAATTATTACAATGTCTGAAGCTGAAATAGGTAAAAATTTAAATCAGTCATTATTATTCTCTTTAGCAGATCACTTGGATTTTGCCGTGAAAAATACGGATCAAATTAATAGCGAAAACCCTCTTCAATGGGAAGTGCCGCATTTATATCATACAGAACATGAGATAGGAAAAAAAGCGCTAATCATTGTTGAAAAAGAGTTAGGAGTAGCACTTCCAGATGCGGAAGCTGCATTTATTGCGCTCCATATTGTGAATGCGCAACTAGAAAACATCACCATAGAAGAAACAGTTCAAGTAACAAGTATTATTAAAAATATAGTTGGCATTGTTCAGCGTTTATTTGATATTAATCTAAACAAACAACAGATTACTTATTCAAGGTTTATTACACATTTGCGATATTTTATTGCAAGGAACAACAATAAGCAAAAAGTTGAACAGCTAGGTGAAATGGATAGCAATTTTCGTCAACTAATTCAATCACAATACATGCGCAGCTATGCTTGTGCACTGATGATTAAGGATATGATTGAAAAAGAGTATAACTGGATAGTCTCAGATGATGAGATTGTGTATCTTGTTATACACATTGAAAGGCTTGTAAGAGAAAACAAAAAATAAAATATCTTTCACTTAGGTGTGTTACCAATAGGCATTAACCTAAGCAAACGACTTATTTCATCGAATAAGCCGTATTGCTTAGGTTTTTTTATTGCAATAGATTAAATCAGCCATTAGACCAACAGCTGATTTAAAAGATGGAAGCGAAGTAATCGGATTATAAAACAGAATAAAGGAGAGGAATGAGTTATGAATAAGAAACAAGTTGCAGAGGAAATTGTTAAATTTTCTGGAGGAATAAGTAATATTATTCAAAATTGGCACTGTATTACAAGACTAAGATTCAATGTAGAAGATGAATCAAAAGTAAATCTAGATAAGATTCAAAAGATTGACGGCGTGTTAGGTGCTCAATTTAAAAGTGGTCAATTACAAGTCATTATTGGACATGGTGTAGAAGATGTTCACAAAGAGGTTAGTGTATTAACCAATAATAATGAGCAAAATGTGCAAAGAAAAAACAAGGCGAACTTTTTTGAAGGACTTCTTGATGTTATCTCAGGTGTTTTCACTCCTATCTTACCAGCCATTGTTGGGGCTGGGTTGTTAAAAGGTCTTTTAGCACTTTTTGTTGCGTTAGGTTTGTTAGACCCGGCATCTTCAAACTATGAGCTTTTACATTTTATTTCAGATGCAACGTTTTATTTTCTACCTTTCTTATTAGCATTTTCATCTGCTAAAAAGTTTAATGCTGATCCGTCAATCGCAGTATCCTTAGCAGGTATCTTAATGTATCCTCAGATCATTGAGTATGCTAATACAGGAACAGAAAGCTTACTATTTATGGGTATCCCAGTTCCGATGGCTAGCTATGCATCTTCTGTTATACCTATTATTTTGACAACCTGGTTGCTGAGCTATGTTAATAAATTGTTAGGAAAGATTATTCCTAAATCTTTAAATATTATTTTTATACCGTTACTTAGCTTGGTAATTACCGCTCCGATTATGTTAGTCATTTTAGCCCCAATGGGAATGTACTTAGGGTCATACTTAGAATCTATTTTCTCTGCTATGTTCTCATTCTCTAGTTTAGCTGCTGGCTTATTAATGGGAGGGTTAATGCCAATTATTGTAATCACAGGTATGCACTATGCTTTCTTCCCAAGTACGTTTGCTAGTTTCGAGCGTTACGGACACGATGTTATGTTCTTACCAATGAATTTAGTAGCAAATCTTGCTCAGGCAGGTGCTGTAACGGGTGTGCTTTTAAAGACGAAAAATAAAAAAACAAAACAAATTTCATTTTCTTCTTTAATACCTGCAGTATTTGGAATTACAGAGCCAGCCATATATGGTGTCACATTAAGATTAAAAAAACCTTTTTATGCTAGTTTAATTGGAGGTGCAACTGGTGGTGCGTTATTTGGCGCACTTTCAGTAAAAGCAACTGCATTTACAATACCAGGCATCATGTCATTGCCGACGTATATCATCTCCGGAACGAATAATCTAATATTTGCATTAATTGGAGTTGCTGTAAGTTTTACTGTGGCGCTAATAGTCACCATAGTATTAGGTTTCGATGATGAAGATTCAAAAAAAGAATCATTACAAAATAAAAGTGAAGTAAATGCAGAGGAACAACAAAAGAAACCAATTGAAATCTCATCTCCTTTGTCAGGAGAAGTAGTTTCTTTATCCGAAGTTCCAGATGAGACATTTGCATCTGAAACAGTGGGAAAAGGAGTAGCGATCCAGCCATCTGAAGGAGTTATTTATTCACCTTTTACTGGTAAAATCGTTGCTATTCCACCTACTAATCATGCTGTTGGAATACTTTCTGAAAATGGAACCGAGCTTCTTGTTCACGTTGGCATTGATACTGTTGACTTGAAAGGACGAGGCTTTAAGGTACTTGTAGAAAAAGATCAGCAAGTGACCAAGGGAGATAAGTTAATTGAGTTTGATTTAGATTATTTAAAAAGCGAGGGAATCTCTACTCTAACCCCTGTTATTGTAGCAAACTCTCCTGAGTATTTAGAAGTTTTACCTAGTGGTGTAAAGGAAGTTAATGCTTGTGATCAAAATTTACTTGTTTTAATCAAGTAAGTTTAGATAAATATACATTATTACAATTATTATAGGAGGAATTTTAAATGAATAAAAACAATAAAGGCTTTCCACAGGACTTTCTTTGGGGAGGTGCAACTGCAGCAAACCAGATAGAAGGAGCATACTTGACAGATGGAAAGGGGTTATCAACATCAGATTTTGCGGCATATAAAGATCCGTATGCAAAAGGAAAGGTAGATAACTTTACATTTAACGTTAGCTCAGAGGAGCTCAAAGCTTACAAAGAAAATCCAAGTGATTATTTATTTCCAAAGCGTTGGGGAATTGATTTTTATAATCGTTATAAAGAGGATATTGCTTTATTTGCGGAGATGGGATTTAAAACATTTAGACTTTCTATTTCATGGGCACGAATTTTTCCAACGGGTTTAGAAGATGAGCCAAATGAACAGGGATTAGAATTTTACGATAAGGTATTTGATGAATGTAAAAAATACGGCATCGAACCATTAGTAACGATGTCACACTATGAGATGCCAATCACTCTTACAGAGAAATACAACGGTTGGGTTAGTAGACAATTAATTCCGTTGTTCGAAAAATTTGCTCGCGTGATTTTAAATCGCTATAAGGACAAAGTGAAATATTGGATTACTTTTAATGAAATGAATATGAACCTAAATAGCTTATATACTGGAGCGGGTGTACTAGCTGATTTAGTTGATGATCCTTTAGAGGCAGCTTATCAAGCTTCCCATAACCAGTTTTTAGCTAGTGCATTAGCTGTTAAAGCAATGAAAGAGATCATTCCAGATGGCAAGATTGGTTGTATGATTAACCAAATCGAATCTTATGCCTTAACAACAAAGCCTGAAGATCAGCTACAAGCTCTAAAATCGAATCAATTGAATTATTTCTATCCAGATGTGCAGGTAAGAGGAGAATATCCTTCTTATATGACGCGTTATTTTGAAGATAATAATATTAACGTTGTAATGGAAGATGGCGATGCTGACATTTTGAAAGCAGGAAAGGTTGATTATGTAGCAATTAGTTACTACATGTCTCATGTGACCGAAGCGAGAGAAGATGCTTCTAAGCTTGCTGGTACTTTTGATAGTCCGATCAAAAATGAACACTTAGAGTTGACACAATGGGATTGGCCGATTGACTCAATTGGATTACGTATTTCACTAATCAAGCTCTATGATCGCTATGAAATTCCTTTATTTGTATGTGAAAATGGACTTGGAGCAAAAGATGAATTAACAGCTGATGGCAAAGTTCATGATGATTACCGAATTGATTATTTAGAAAAGCATGTTATTCAGATGAAAGAAGCGATTAAAGACGGCGTTGAATTGATGGGTTATACGACTTGGGGATGTATTGACTTAGTTAGTTGTGGTACTTCTCAAATGAGTAAACGTTACGGATTTATTTACGTAGACCAAGATGACCAAGGTGAAGGAAGCTTGGAGCGTGTTAGAAAAGATTCGTTCCACTGGTACAAAGAAGTAATTGCAACCAATGGAGAAAAATTATAAGTTAGTTATCTAATAATGACTGAAAGACGTCTCGTTGTTTGCTTTGTTTTACTGACATGAATAAAAGGATATTTATTTTTAAGCGAGTAAGAATTGATTGACGTTTAACTAGGAGCGATTGTGTCTTCCTGGTTAAATGATATGAACCGTTTGACTGGAGAAGAATGAGTTGCAGTTAGCAATTTCTTCTCTGGTCATTTTTTATATAGTCTCTTAGATATAGTTATTATTTCTTCAATTAATATTTTCGTCATACTATTTGGGTGTTAACTTCTTTTTTTGTTTTTCAAAGTCCTTGTGGTATAAGTCCTGCCAATGCTAAAACTTATTCGATTTGATATCATGTGATACCTTTGTTCCAAAACATGGATCATTCAAGTATACATGTAATATTTAAAATTTTTTCTGCATTTTAAGAATTTAATATTGGATGTTTTTAAATGAATTCATATTAGAATTTAAATAATATAGGGAGGGATAATTAAATTGAATGTAATAAAGTTCTTATCAGCGTTATCTATTGTGATTTTCATAGTATTATCGTATATCTTTCAAATAAAAGATGTCATTTTTAATACTGTGATTACTTATTTAATAGTGGCATTCATAGTTATTTACTGTATTCAATTAATAAAAAAAGAAAATAGAGAATTAGGCTTTATTTTACTCTTTTTAGCGATATTTTCCGCATTAGTCCCCATACTTAAAATGTTAATTTAGTGTCCCTCGTGTTGAGCGGATATTATTTGAATCCTCGGTTTAATGTCATATTTTGTTTGAAGCGATATGCTATATCAAATGTTGGGGTAGGAGTGCTTTTTTCTATCTTTTTAGTTTGTTTCTAGTTAATTAAAGTGTAAGGGATATAGAAGCTTGCGTGTTGTATTTTGCTTAAATTTTATAACCCAACATATATAATAGAGCCGAATTGACAAGAAATAGCTTGATGATTAATTTTAAAATCGTCAAGCTTATTTGTTATGTCCGACTAGCTAATATACAGAGTATTAAATTTTTCTATTGGCTTTATAGAGTTAGTCTCATTTCTGTACAACGAATTACGCACAAAGAATTTAAGCATTGATTATCGTTGTGAGATAATGGTAAGTCGTATACTTTAACAGGGCACACGCGGTTGCTAGGGATAGCCTAGTAAGAAATTCAATTTTAAAATGAAAAGGTTGTTAGATAGATGATTTTTTGAATATATGTTATTATCTTCAAAAAATATACCTTAACAATATACTTCTATCTTTTGCTTTAAAAAGAAAATACTTGAATGCCTTGCTTTTGTAACATTTTAGGTGGGGTCTGTTTGTGTGTTTTTTATAAATTTAAGAATCTGGAATAATAGTAATACCAATTGTTCGGATAGGTGCATTTTTTTCGGTATTTTTACTTGTATCATTGTAATATTTCACCATCAGATCATTAAGTTCTGTTTGAAAGTCTTTGAACCTTTCATCATCAAGCTTTAATTCTACCATTGAGAATGTTGATCCATCTGCTGAATCATCGTTATCTAAATGAGTTAGATAATTTTTATATTGATTTAAGAGTGATAATTGGTAATAAGAGTAGTAGTTTATTTTTTCATCTAAGGAGGCTTTGTTCCAATCAGCACTGCTTAGAAGCACCTTTTCTTCATTTAAAATGTAGTACTTTTCAGAAACAGATCTAACTTTTTTTTCTTTTACCACACGAATGATACCTGCGTCTAATAACACTTGTATATGCCGATAAAGGGTTGCTTGGGGAACATCTTTAATAATTTCCAGCATTTCACGTGGGCTTAATCCATTTTCTTTGTTCCTCATTAATGCTCGGGATATTTTTACTCTTACAGGATGCATTAAAATCTCAACTTTATTTGTCATTGTCCTATCTCTCCTATAGATATATCTAAGTAAGTAAACGTTTTGATAAGCAAATAAAAAACCTAATTAATTAAGCGTGGCAACGTTTGAAAAGCTGTTTGTTGATGAACTATCAATAGTCTAGAGTAATCAATGAACTTATGTCAAGATATTGGACACACAAAACGTTGAATATTTTTAGAACCTCTATCATGATTAGCTTGCTTGATCTAACACGGTGATGAATGGGCACCACCGTGTTAGGTTATAGAAATCTCTATTTTCTGTGTCTAATAATTTGATTAACACACTATCGTCGCATAAATAACGTTTGAATATTCTGACTACGTGTTTAGGTACAAAACAAAAAAATGAAACACCTAAGTTAAGGTAGTAAACATCTATTTTTTTACGATAGCTAATGGCAAGGGAAACAGTGAGTTAGAAGCTTTACGGGACGCCTTTTCCTTTGATTTTCTGAACCCAAATATATGATGGTCTCCATAAGGATGCTTTTAAGTGGCGACTTATTTGTAAGTAACTACGGTCACTATTTGTGTTCAATTGAGCGAGTACGTTCACTTGATTATGAACCGCTTGCTCGCTATGTCCATAAAACTTTTTAATACTTAAATGTTGTTTCATTCATTTTAAAAAATAGTTCAATTGCCCATCTTGATTGATAGATATCGGCTATTTCATCAGCGTCTAAATCAAAGCGATTGGTGAGTAAAGTTAGCTCATTTCCTTTTGTATCTAATAGTTTTAATCTACGAAATACGTTTTCTGAACGATTTTGCGATGTTCCGATGACAACCATTTCGTCTGATAATACGTTAGATACTGATGGAAGTCGAGAAGTCTCAAGCACTCTTACTACCTCGTTCTTTCGCAAGCGTGAAACAAAAAAGCAACCATCATCTGTCATACGATCAAAACGCTCATAATCCATATAGCCACGATCAAAAACATACATGCAGGCTTTGTCGTCGATCAAAACCTCTAGTTGTCCACGGTCATGTTCAATTGCATTGGTAAGAACCGCTTGATCTGGATAGGAAAGACCCTTTTCCATAAACACAAGTCGTAAATGTAGCTTGACACCTGACTTTGTTTTACGAAATTCACCCCATTGATGGTTCGTTAAATTTAATGGCAATGTGCTAGAATCAATGATCTTTAAGGGTGTTGTTCCTTTTCTTCGTTTTTGAAAATTTGTTTTTTCATGAATCTTAGCAACTAAATCCAGAAAAATCGTTTGAAAGAAAGCAGTTGGCATCTGATTTAGCTTTCTTCCTAGCTGTGAAAAACTAATGGATTCTAACCCAATTGCTTGTTGTAAATCATCTGAGAAAACAGCATCACTGAGTGCTCGTAAGCTTTCAGTTTCATGAAGTGGAGCATAAAGCAGTAATGACATAAATGAATCCATATGTAGCTTTTTTGTATAGTGATTCAGTTGATATGTTTTCACCTGTTCTTCAAATAAAGTTTGATTAATAGGCGTTAACCATTGTGTAAATGATGTTTTTCGTGTAGACTTATTCATGACTTTTGTCCTTTATATTGGATTTGGATAGGTTACTACCACCAACCATTATAAAGGATTTTTTTATGGGAATATACTAAATACAGAAAATTCTGTATTTGGTATTACACGAAAATATTTTAATGTGACGCTAGTGATTCACAATATATACCAAAAAATGATGAAGTAGAATTAGTTATTTCAGCCAGAGGTATAGGATTAAAGGAAACCATACCCTTTGATATTGAAGAAAAATGGTTTGATAAAGATACAACAGAAGAAGC
This sequence comes from Paraliobacillus sp. JSM ZJ581, assembly GCF_044383835.1. Lineage (NCBI taxonomy): Bacteria > Bacillati > Bacillota > Bacilli > Caryophanales > Bacillaceae > Paraliobacillus > Paraliobacillus sp. JSM ZJ581. Next base: position 12,265 of record NZ_JBISEP010000008.1, on the reverse strand, counting down.
GATAAAGAAAGCATTCACGCCTGGGATTACTGCTGGTAGTAACCATAGCTATGCTCCAACGAATTACCTTAACTCTGGGTTTGGATTAGCAATGGTAAGAAGTATTATAACTGAAGCAGGTGGAACTATAAGTATAGCAACTTCTGATAAGTCTATTACGTTCAGTAATGGTATTCAAGATGTTAATGATTGTAACATAAAGGGAACTCTACTTAGAATTAGAGTCGACTTAGAACAGCTAGCTAAAGTAGATTTCAACAGACAACTTGATGAAGTGACAAATCAAGCAAAATTGTTAGGAATCTCTTCTGCTCCATCCGGAAGATCAAAAACCCTTAAAAATCTTATTTAGATTGGTAGCTGTGAACTGTACATAACAAAATTCAATTTTAGAATATAGACAGCACTACTCAATAACCAAGAGTGGTGCTGTCTTCGGCTCTTCAAACCTGAATTATCCATTTGTCTCTACGTTCAATCCAACCTTAGCATCCTTCTTCACAGCCGTTTTCCTCGTCAAAGAAAACACTGCGCATAGCAACGAAATAATCACAAGGATTCCACCGAACCAAGCCATATTGGAAATGGAACTGGAGAAATTCAATACAACACCGCCATAGGCTGATCCAAGTGAGATGCCGATTTGTAATGCCGAGTTGTTAAAGCTTTGCTGAATATCAGATGTTGCAGGATCTGTTTGAATCAAATAGCTTTGCTGTGGTGGAGCTAGACTCCAGCTTAATGCAGCCCAGATCATCATAACCGGTATGAACACCACGATTGAAAACGTAGTGAATGGCAGGATGAATAGTACGGCAGCAAACGCTACGATGACGGCAATGATACTTTTTGGTGGTCCGATTCGGTCTGAAAGAATCCCGCCGAATGCGCCACCGCTTACTGCTGCAACACCAAACAACAGATAACTAATGCTAATCCAAGTCGAACTTAGGCCAAGCTCCGTCTCTAAAAATGGAGTGAAGTACGCATATAACGTGTAATGCCCTGCTAGCATAAACATTGTTGCAAGGTGGGCGCTCCCTAACTTAAAGCTACTCACAGCTTTCAATTGTTGTTTTAGTGGCACTGTACTTCCTCCAGGGATTTGCTCCAAAAAGATCGAGATTAGGATAAAGGAACCGATCGATACAATGGCAATGCCAAGAAAAATAATGCGCCAGCCAAATTGATCGGAAATTAGAATGCCGAGTGGGACACCCATAACAAGTGATGAGCTAATCCCCATATAGATAAGTCCTAGCGCTTTTGCTCGGTGTGCTGGTGCTACAATTTTTGATGCGATCGTTAAGGATAATACAACGATCAGTGCTGTGCTCATTGCGGTTAATACCCTTGCGACCATCATTAAGGTGAAATTTGGACTGAAATAAGTCATAACATTACCGATGAAGAAAGCGAACAACGATATAAGGTATAATTTTTTTCGTTCCATCTTGCTAGTTAAGACTAGTAACACAGGGCCGGCAATGGCATATATAAGTGCGAACACCGAAATTAGTTGTCCTGCAGAGCTTAATGAGATGTTTAAATCGGCGGCGACAGTTGGTAGGATACCTCCGATGACTAATTCAACTAGTCCAACTGCTACTGTTGATAATGCGAGTATAAAAACTTTTACATTCATATGCTGTTTTTCGTCCTTTCTGAGATAACTATGTTGTATGTGTTTTAGGAAATAAAAAATCCTGATTACAAAAAATGAATGATTCATTTTCTGTAATCAGGATTTTAAGGTTCCTGGTAGAGACCCTCAAGCCATATTCTGAGGTTATACAGGTAATTTAATTGATAAGCACTAGAATAGTTTACTAGTTTTCTTCTAATTTATCAAGTAGAAAATGATTAGTTGTGACGCTAATAAATATGGAAACAATATAAACAACCAAAAAAATAACACGAGCAAATAAGTTTACTTTTAAAGATCCATAAATTAAACTAAAGCGGACAATATATATCCTCGTTAGTAACATTTAATTTGTAACATAGTTAAAGCCAGTAGAATAAAGGTGGTGATGAAGCATGCAAATGAAAACTGGAGTGGAACAATCCGTATATGCCATTTTGATCCTACAAATGTTACCGGACAAAGCGGTATTACCAGGAGAAGCAATTAGTCAACAACTAGGTGCCTCATCAACGTATTTTCAAAAACTGTTGAGAAAGCTAGTCAGTGCGGATTTAATTACTTCTGTGCCAGGGGTAAAAGGCGGATTTAAGTTAAAGAAAAAACCTGAAAATATTCGAGTGTATGATATTTACCTTGCGATAGAGGGGAAACAATCGCTTTATTGTTCAAGCGGTGTATTGTGTGACATGCTGGCATTGGAGGAAGTAGATCAATGCTGCTTGTTAACAGGCTTAATGGAAGAAGCTGAGTCATCTTGGAAAGCTGTGTTGAAACGCGAAACAATCGCAACTTTGTATGAGAAAACTAAAAAAGACTATCCAGAAAAAGCAGAAATGCTACAGGCGTGGGTACAGGAAAAGAAAGTGTTATAAAATCGAAAAGCGCCATTGTTAGGTGGAGTATATATGAAAGAATTTCAATCCCATAATGGTTTTGCTCGAACATTTAAAGAAAATAAATTGACGCTGGGAATTTCTTTTTCTACGGAGGCTGCTAACGGTAGTCCTTGGTCATTAAATGTAACAGAACAAGTGACGCTAGCAAAGCAAGCGGAAAGCCTAGGGTTTTCCTCTTTGTTCGTAAGAGATTCCCCATTGTATGACCCAAATTTCGGTGATAATGGCGTGATGTATGATCCATTCTTGCTACTAACATACATCAGCGCACATACAGAAGAAATTGCACTCGGTACTGCAAGTGTAGTTACTACATTGCGACACCCTTTGCATGTAGCGAAGTCAGCTGCATCTTTAGATGATATGTCTAAGCAACGTTTTTTGTTTGGCGTGGCAACAGGAGACCGTAAGATTGAATTTCCTGCATTTAAAGTAGAACGTGAGGAGCGGGCCGAATTGTTCAGAGAGTCTATTTCAATTATGCGGAAGGTGTGGAAAGAAGCCTTTCCACAAATACAGTCCAAGCGTGTTGGGCTAACGGAAGGGGATGTGATTCCTAAACCTCTTTTAAACACAATTCCCATTTTAGGGACGGGATTTTCTGGGCAAACGATAGAATGGTTAGCAGAAAATACAGACGGCTGGATGTTTTATGGGCAGGAGGCATTTCGTCAGCAGGAGCTAATTGAGCGTTGGCGAGAAGCGTCAGGAAGGTTCAAGCCTTTCACACAGCCTCTAGTTATTAATTTATCGAAAAATCCAATGGCTGCACCGTATCCAATTCCAGTAAAAGTCGGTTTTACATCAGGTCACAAGTTTTTGATTGACTACCTTTATGCATTACAAAATATCGGGGTGAATCATGTCATTCTAGTTTTGGAAAATAGGGATCGACCGATAGCAGAAGTAATTCAAGAATTGGGTGAATATGTCGTACCGCATTTCCTTGCATTAACAACATAAGTGCTCGTATGTTTTTATAGAAAAAATGAATAAGAAGCGTGGTGAGAAAACAAAATGATTAAAAGTTTAGGGCGTATTAATGAATTAGCGAAAAAGCAACGCGAAGAAGGTTTGACAAATGCTGAACGAGTAGAACAACAAGTGTTACGCGAGGATTACTTGCGCGAAATTCGAGGACAAATGATAAGTACTTTTTCTGGGGTGAAGGTCATTGATCCGCTTGGTAATGATGTAACACCTGATAAATTACGTGAAGAACAGAAACAAGATATTCTACACTAAATCGAAAAATAATGATTCATTTTTTATGGGAAGGATGTTATCTAAATGAGATTAAGTATTCTAGATCAAGCACCTATTACGAGAGGGAACAAAGCGACAGATGCGTTAAAAAAGGCAGAAGAGCTAGCCATATTAGGAGATGAATTAGGCTACCATCGCATGTGGATGGCCGAACATCATGCCGGTTCAGACACGAATGTTTTTGCAAGCTCTGCTCCAGAAATTTCGACAGCCTTTTTAACTGCAAAAACAAAAAATATTCGTATCGGAACGGGTGGAGTGATGATGATGCATTATTCCCCATTGAAATTGGCTGAGGTATTTAAAACCTTGAGTGCCTATGCGCCGGGGCGAGTTGACTTTGGTGTTGGTCGAGCTCCTGGCGGGGATAATCACGCAATATATGCTTTATCTGAAGGACGGCAACCTATGGTAAACAATATGTATGAAAAATTTGATGCGGCATTGCAGTTAATGCATGACGAAGTACCTAAAGATCGTTTATATCATAAAACAATTGCCACACCAGACCAAATTGTTTTACCAGAGGCATGGTTGTTAGGATCGAGCGGTAATAGTGCTGTTGAGGCAGGTCGTAGAGGGGTAGGTTATTCTTTTGCACAATTTTTCAATGGTCAGATGTCGAAAGAGATTTTAGATACGTATAAAAAGAATTTCCAACCTTCTGCTTTTATGCAAAAACCAGAAATAAACGTTTCTTATATGATAACAGTCGCTGAAACAAAAGAAGAAGCTGAATTTGAAGCGAAGCCACAAGATATTTGGCGTTTGTTATTTATGAGAGGGAAAATCACGCGCGTCATGACACCAGAGGAAGCACGCGACTACCCTTTGACAGAAATGGATCGCATGATAATAAACGAAAATCGTAAAATTCATTTAGTTGGAGATGCAAAAGAAATTGCAAAGACGCTACAAGAAGAGAAGGACTATTATGGTTACGATGAAGCAATGATTTGTAGTATTCCGCATTCACAGGAAAAACGTTTAAATGTATATCGATTATTGGCGAAGGAGTTGTTTTAAATAGTAATAACAAATCAGTTAATTTATAGGATGGTTTAAATTGTAATTACAATTTTTTATTGATACAATGTTTTTCCTGTTTATCTTGTGTATGTACTGAATTAGTCGGATACAATTAAATGCGTTCTATTTTTATTTAACTGTATTCATTTTACAATTACTCTTCTTAAACATGAAACATATACAACGTTTTATTAAAAGATTTTAATGAAATAAAATAATAAAATCATTTTTCATTTCAATTGTTTAATACAATAAACAAACAGCCGAAATTCCATGGTAGAATGGGATTGACGGCTGTTTTATTGTTGTTAAGATAAAAGGATAATTGCTATTTTTCGGTGATTTTAATGTCCGTATGAGACTCGAATCTAATGATTGAAACAAGACTACGTATTTATTTTTAAAATGTTTTATTGTATTAACAATTGTATTAATTGTATGCTTATGAGTAATACGTTAACAAAAATATTAACATTTTGAGATACTTTTTAAAAAAAGTACAAAAAACAGTATACAAATGTGTTTGGAATTAGTATAATAAATGTAAATCAAGTAAATTAAGCTCAAAAGAGTTGTTATATTCTAAGATTATTAGAATAGTTATAAACATAGAGACACTTGATTATATAAGAACAATGAATTACTTAACCATATGAATCTAGTCCAATTGTTCACCGCTATGTCACAAAAATAGTTCATATGTAACAGGCAGTACTCCTCTTAGTCTAAACAGAAAAGTTACGTAAATAATTGATTTTATATCATTTAATACTAGAAAGAACATCTTTGTTATAACAAATCTAGATGGTTGTAATGAAATTGAATATTGTCTTCGTACACCAATGTCAGTTTAATCAATATTCTAAGATAATTAGCAATAAAAAGATTTGTCACATGTAGTTTCTGTTTGTTCGTAATAATTACAAACGTAGCAGTCACAAAATGAATGCGCTTGCAATTGTTGATTTTCACTTATACATTGTGAGGTGTGTGGCGGAATTAGTTATTAAAATTATCCATAAAACCTTATACATAAAAAAACACAAGCACTTATTTCTACACAAAAAATTACGATTTTAAAACAGGTTAAATTGAAGATTTGGTTATAACAACAGCTAGAGCAAGGGGTTATTGCTCAATAAATTGTTCTATTCTGTTGTTGTCAACAATATAAGTTTTATAGACTTTCTTTTGTCAGCTAGTGATTTTAGAAGTAAGTTATCAATCGATTTGACAAAAGCGATATTGCAAAGAAGTGGGTCATCAAAAATTAGCATTTACGGCTAGGATTGAAGGGAGTGGTGTAGAGGAAATAAGAAAAGAAGCTATAGGAAACAAGATACTCCAAGATGTGACACCGTGTTAGTATTGATCTTATTTTATTATTCCTTAAAGGGAGGGTATCGTTAATGAATTTTTTAATTACATTGCTAGAAAAGTATTTTCTACCTATCGCAGGTAAAATTGGTGGACAAAAGCACCTTGTTGCTTTGAGGGATGCATTTGTTGGAACGATTCCAGCAACAATGGCTGGTTCTGTCGCGGTTATGCTTAATGCGCTTTTGCGAGATTTACCACCGCAATTTTTTGATGGATATGACGGAAATACCATTCCAATAATTAAAGATATTATTGCAATCAATGGATTTATATGGAATGGAACGCTTGCAATTGCCGGTCTAATTTTCGTATTTTCATGGGGTTTTAACCTTGCCAAAGCGTATGGTGTAAACGAATTATCTGGGGGGATTGTTTCTACAGCAGCTTCAATCGCTGGTATAACATTCTCATTCTCTGGTTCCATTACAGGACTAAATTTAAACCAAGAAACAGTTGATTCTATCAATAATGCTGGTTGGGCAGCAACTAGTGAAGGTATCACAGCAGCGGGTTGGGGCTGGCTTCCGTTAAGTAACTTAGATGCTAACTTCTTCTTTACTGCAATGATTATTGGTTTTGTAGCTACGATGATTTATGTTAAATTAATGTTGAAAGACATTACGATTAAGTTGCCGGAATCTGTTCCGCCAGCTATTTCTAAAGCGTTTGCAGCGATTATCCCTGCTACGGTCGCTTTATATGTTGTTGGTCTTTTCTATTATGTATTCTCTAAGCTCGTTCCTGACTTGACATTCTTACAATGGCTACAAGAAACAATTGCTCTCCCGCTTCTCGGACTATCACAAGGGTTTGGAGCAGTTATCTTAGTTACCTTATTTGTTCAATTGTTCTGGTTCTTTGGAATTCACGGCCCGAACGTACTTGCTCCAATTTTAGAAGGGGTATTCGGTGTTGCACAACTAGAAAACGTGAACCTGTTCCAACAAGGTGGAATGGATGCAGTTCTTGAAAGTGGCTACATGTGGGTGCGTGGATCGTTTGATGCTTATGTTTGGTATGGTGGTTCTGGTGGAACGATTATCTTAATCATCGCGCTTCTACTATTCTCTAAACGTAAAGATTACCGTACAATTGCGAACTTGTCAGTAGGACCTGGTATTTTTAATATCAATGAACCGATCATGTTTGGTTTACCAATTGTATTAAACCCACTCATGTTCATTCCGTTCTTGATTGCACCAGTGGTATCTGTTGCTATCGGTTATTTTGCAACAATTTTAGGGTTAGTTGCTCCAGTATCAGTAGTAGTAGCTTGGGTTACTCCGCCGTTCTTATTCTCGTACTTGGCAACAGGTGCAGACTGGCGTGCCCCAATCGTTACATTGGTAGCTATGGTAGCGTCATTCTTGATTTGGCTTCCGTTTGTTATTTCCGCAAACAAAATGGATCCGGATTTGACTAAAGAAGATCCAGTTGTAGATTCAGAAAGTGATAACAATTCAATACAAGGTTAAATGCTTAATTGAAGGAGGCCGCTTCCATGGTGAAGTGGCTTATCCTTCTTAAGGTTTAAAGAAAGGAGAAGTAAAATTGATTGAAATTAGTTCTGCAGTACATCAAGACAAAATTATTGATCTATTAAACAACTACAAGGAAGATGGTGTTGAATTTTCCTATAAAGAAAAAAAGGGAATAAACCTTTATTTCGAAACAAATATGAAGAATTTAGAAGATGCATCGAAATTGGTAAAGAAAGTCATTAAAGGCCAGCCTTGGGGTACTGTTCTTTACTTCCGTGTTTCCCCTGCCGAATAAAAAAGGATGATGAATGTGAATAAATCAGGATGGGTTCTACTTAGTATGGGCTGTCTGTTATTCGTAATCAGCGCTAACGCTAAGACAGGAACATACAATATTTTTAATTTGACTACTGCACTCTTTCTTATTGTAGTTGGTATCTTTATCTTGATTAGGGGAAAGAAAAAACGAAAAAAGATTAGGTGAATCTAATGGAAATAGTTCAAAAAATGCAAGTTCCAGCTGAATTTTTATATGAAACGATTATCAATTCTGTTTTAGCAGACATTGAATCACAAACAGAAAAAAAAATACCAGAAAAACAGCTGGAAGGATTCGAATACACAAAGACTTTTTCAAAGCATGCTAAAGCGACGCTTCGAATTGAAGAAGCTAGAAAAAATGAATCCTATGCGTATCGAACAACTAGTAATAAAAATGATTTTTTAGTATCCTATCAGATTCGTCCGATAGACAATGAAAGCTGTGAATTACACTATAATGAAACAATGAAATCATTCGGATTCCTTCAAAACATGAATGATACGATTTTTGGTTTATTTTTGTCTCCGATGAAGAAAAAGAGATTTAAGCAAATGCTTAAACAAATAGAAGCAGCTTACTTTAACAAAGCTGAAGGATAGTGATTGAGGGGAGAAGTGTTATCTATTGACAAAGTCTCTGTCATTAAAAGATGATTCGAGATGCAAAAGCAGTATGAATTTGAAGCCACATCCGAAAAAAGCAAATCTTTTGGCTTAACTAACTTTTATCGAGAAGGATAAACAGGTATTTCATCTTTTAAAGAGATGTTTGCTCGGATTAAATATAATGATAAAAGTTTATCAATTTATTGATTGAAATCATTCGAAAGAAGTGGCTATTTGCTTTACAATGAGAATGTTTTCAATACTAATATCATATCCATATGCTTCATGAGGATATAAAAAATGGAGGAGAATTTCAATGAAAACAATTATGTTAGTTTGTTCAGCAGGAATGAGTACAAGTTTATTGGTATCAAAAATGCAAAAAGCAGCAGAAGCGCAAGGTTTGGAAGCGGATATCTTTGCTGTTTCTGCTTCAGAATCCAATGATGCTTTCGCAAAGAAAAATGTCGATGTTTTATTACTAGGACCACAAGTGCGATATATGAAGCCTCAATATGAAAAAGAATTAAGTGGCAAGGGTATTCCAGTAGACGCAATTAATATGCAAGATTATGGCACAATGAATGGTGAAAAAGTATTAGCAACAGCTTTGACAATGATCGATAATAAATAATTTAACTGCTTTGCATTATAAGGAGTTAAATGAAAAAATAAGTAAAATCAGGCTTAAACCAGGGATGATTTATTCAAGATTTAGGCTGTTAGTTGAAAGGTGTAATGTAAATGACTGAAGAGAGTTTGGAAATGATTCCATTTCAAATTATTAGTAACGTTGGATCAGCAAAAAGCCTAGTAATGGAAGCTCTTTATGCAGCGAAAAATGGGGATTTTGATCAAGCAGAAGAAAAACTACAGGAATCTCAAAGCTTTTTTGTTGAAGGGCATAAAGCGCATGCTTCATTAATTCAAAAAGAGGCTGCTGGAGAGGAGCTTAGGTTTTCCTTGTTCCTAATGCACGCTGAAGACCAGCTGATGAATACAGAAACGATCAAGGAATTAGTAAAAGAAATGATTGAGATGTATAAAAGATTCGGTTCCTAGTTGGATATATTCCGATGTTAAATTGGATCATTACAAGAGTATGAAGTAATGATCCTTTTTATTAGATTGCGAGGGATTAAATGAGCAATGTAATTGTGTTTGATTTCGGAGGCACAAAGATAAAACATGGCTTGGTAAATGCAAGCGGTAACATAATTACAGCATCTACTTACAAGACGGAAACAAATGATTTAGATCGATTTTTAAATCATTTATTTTCGACTGTACGTACCTATCAAACGAGTTATGACATTCGTGGTATTGCGATTAGTATGCCTGGCTATATTGATGTCCATACAGGTTATTCAGAACGAGCAGGTGCAATCACGGCATTAGATGGGAAAAATATTAAACAATTACTAGAGAAGGAAGTTTCTTTGCCAGTCGAGACGGAAAATGACGGGAATTGTGCAGCCTTAGCAGAAAGGAATACCGGTAATGCCCAAGGGTGTGAGAGTTTTATCTGTATGACGATAGGAACAGGAATAGGTGGTTGTATTTATCTAAATGGTGATATCTATCGAGGCTCTCGTCTACGAGCAGGCGAGTACGGCATGATGATTACGCACCTTGCTTCTGATTACAAGAAAAATATGCACCAAACAGCAGGATTCTCTAATCTAGTAAAAGACTACAAGACCTATAAGCAAACAAACGAAGAGGTAGAAGGTGCAGACATTTTTGAAGATGCATTAACCGATCCGCATGTTAAAAAAATGATTGATAGTTGGATTGAGCATATTTCAAGAGGTATCTTCAATCTTTGTGTGACATTAAACCCTGAAAAAATATTAATTGGTGGTGGTGTTAGTGCACAACCTTACTTAATTCAGGAAATTAATCGACAGCTAAAAGAATATCACTACTGGCACGAATTTGAAATACCGGTTGTTCCATGCAAGTATCAAAATGATGCGGGTATGCTCGGTGCTTTTTATCATTTCAAAAAAATGCAAGCAGTCAAAAATTAATTTTAAATAGATCATGAATGATGTTTACAATTATTTAGGAGGGATATCTAGTGAAAAAGGGTATAAAAATTACAACAATTGGTGGTGGATCTAGTTATACACCAGAATTAATTGAAGGGTTTATTAAATGTTATGATGAATTGCCAATATCAGAAATTTGGTTAGTCGATATAGAAGAGGGGAAAGAAAAATTAGATATTGTAGGTAACCTTGCGAAACGTATGATCAAAAAAGCAGGATTACCGATTGATGTTCATCTAACTTTAAACCGTAAAGAAGCATTAAAAGATGCTGATTTTGTTACTACGCAATTACGTGTAGGCTTGTTGGAGGCGCGTGGAAAAGATGAGCGAATCCCATTAAAATACGGTGTATTAGGCCAAGAAACAAATGGACCTGGTGGATTATTTAAAGGGTTGCGAACGATCCCGGTTATTTTAGATATATGTAAAGAGATGGAAGAGTTGTGTCCAAACGCATGGCTAATTAACTTTACAAACCCTGCTGGGATGGTAACAGAGGCAGTTTTAAGATATTCCAATATTGATAAAGTTGTAGGATTATGTAATGTGCCAATCGGTATGGAAAGAGCGGCTGCAGAGTTACTAGGTGTGGAACATTCTAGAGTACGAATTGATTTTGGTGGATTAAACCATATGGTATATGGATTAGATATCAAAGTAGATGGTGTTAGTGTAATGAATGAATTAATTGACACATTAACATCGCTTGACGAGGAAGGTAATGTAAAGAGCATGCAAGGTATGGAATGGGAACCTGAGCTCTTGAAATCCTTAAAAGCGATTCCTTCTTATTATCATAACTATTATTATAAAATGAGAGAAGCATTCGAAAAAGTGAAGCAAGAGGCAGACACGGTAGGCACACGCGCGGAGACGGTTTATAAACTGGAAAAAGATCTTTTTGAATTATACAAAGACCCTAACTTAGACATTAAACCTCCACAATTAGAGCAACGTGGTGGTGCTTATTATTCCGATGCAGCAGTCCGATTGATTGCAAGTATTTATAATGATAAAAGAGATATTCAACCAGTTAATACGAGAAATAATGGTGCAATCGCGAGCATTCCTAATGATTCTGCCGTTGAAATTAGCTGTGTGATTACAAAAGAAGGACCGAAGCCAATCGCAATGGGTGATTTACCAGTACCTGTACGTGGGCTTGTACAACAAATTAAATCATTTGAACGTGTTGCTTGCGAGGCCGCAGTAACAGGAGATCGTGATCTTGCTATACTAGCATTAACAATTAATCCATTAGTTGCATCCGATACAGTAGCAAAGCAAATTGTTGATGAAATGCTAGATGCACATAAGGAATACTTGCCACAATTCTTTCATAAAAAGTAAAGCGATTATTTCGACTGCTCTTTATGGATGAAATCATCGTTGAACTGATAATAAGTGAGCGAGAAATAACGTATCGTTTAGTACGTGATCAATAAGCGATAAAAATAAGATTTAAGTCCATTTTGAAAAAAGAGCCTAAGTGGCTCTTTTTATTTTGGTTCTACGTCAAATCACGTTGGTGAGTCAGAATAGTCAACTGAATTATTTTATGTTCGCGTCCTAAAGTAGCTAA
>NZ_JBISEP010000007.1:0-117108 GCF_044383835.1 Paraliobacillus sp. JSM ZJ581 | reverse complement strand
TGCACGACCAACTTAGCTAGATAGCTTGGCAGATAAGCATTTTTAAGTCATTAAGGAATTTCTATGAATAATTCAGGTAAAATTATGTTCTTCATCTTTAATTTTCATTGAATAATATCTTTTAAAGGAGGTGAAAACCAACCATGAAACATAAAAATGAAATTCAATTTGAACTCTTTGGTGATTACGCGTTGTTTACCGATCCACTAACTAAAATTGGAGGTGAGAAGCTTTCTTACAGTGTCCCTACGTATCAATCTTTGAAAGGGATTGCAGAGTCTGTTTACTGGAAACCTACTATCATCTTTGTTATAGACGAGCTGCGTATAATGAAACCAATTCAAATGGAATCAAAAGGAATTCGCCCGATTGATTACGGGGGTGGCAACACACTTGCAAACTATACGTATCTAAAGGACGTCCATTATCAAGTGAAAGCCCATTTTGAATTTAATATGAATCGCCCTGATATGGCTTTTGATCGTAATGAAGGAAAGCATTTTAATATTTTACAAAGGTCGTTAAAGGCAGGGGGGCGTAGAGATATTTTTCTTGGTACAAGAGAGTGTCAAGGGTATGTAGAACCTTGTGAGTTTGGCAGTGGTGTTGGTTATTATGATGATGTTGAAGCAGATCACCATTTAGGAACAATGGTGCACGGATTTAATTATCCGGATGAAACCGGAAGAAATAGTTTAGAAGTTAGACTTTGGCATCCAGTAATGAAAAAAGGATATATTCATTTTCAAAAACCAGAAGAATGTTCGATTGTCCGCCCAGTGAAAAATATGGAAGCAAAGCATTTTAACGCAGACAATGTGGAAGCTGCAGAATTATTAATTGATCGTATAGGAGGTGAATGAGTTGAGTTGGTTACTACAGCTGTATGAGACATATGAAGCAAATGAAAATCAGGTTGGAAAAACAATAAAAAAACCCAATGACAAGGAGTACACATTACTCCCCATTTCCCACACTACACAAAATGCACATGTTGAGTTAACTGTTGATGAAGATGGGGATTTTTTATCAGCACACATCCTTGAAAAGGAAAATACGATCATTCCTTGTACAAATGATTCTGCTAGTCGATCAGGTTCAAAGATTGCTCCTTATCCTCTTCATGATAAGCTAAGTTATGTTGCAGGTGACTTTGTGAAGTATGGTGGTAAAGTGAAGAATGAAAAGGATCTGCCGTTTGATACATATATACATAACTTACAGGAATGGGCAGCGTCTGATTATGCAGTAGATAAGGTAAAGAGTATTTATAAATATTTACGAAAAGGGAAGTTAATTGAAGACTTAGTTAAATACAACATACTAGTGTTAGATGAAAATGATCTATTAATCCATAAGTGGAATAAAAAATATGAAGAAACCATTGGAGAAAAGCCTAAAATTTTTTCAAGCGGAGCGACAGATCAAATCAGTGTTTTTGTTCGATTTAATGTTTATTCTTCGTCATCACCACAAGAAGTTTGGAAAGACAAAAATGTTTATGACTCTTTCATTGCTTTTTATAACGAAAAAATGAGTGATGCGGATATTGATTATGTCACAGGAAAGACTTCACCATCCACTGAGCGACATACGAATAAAATACGTCATGCGGCAGACAAGGCGAAGCTAATTTCAGCTAATGATAATTCTGGTTTTACTTTCCGAGGGAGATTTAAGACAAGTAAACAGGCTGCTAGTATTAGTTACGATGTCTCTCAAAAAGCACATAATGCATTGAAATGGCTTATTCATCGTCAAGGAAAAACGATTGATAATCGTGTCTTTCTTGTTTGGGGAAACGATAATAGTTCAGTACCTGATCCTGATGAAGATGCTTGGGATTTATTGCGAGATTCTGCTGTCGAATCCGATGGATCAGTGGATACAGACAAACCGTTTGCTGAAGAAATTAAAAAGGCAATTGCTGGTTTGCGGTCTGATCTTACTTATCAATCTAAGGTTAATTTTCTCATTCTTGATTCCGCAACAATCGGTAGATTAGGTGTTTTATATTATCGGAATATGGATAAGAAGCTTTATTTAAATCGTTTAGAGACATGGCATGAAACATGTGCGTGGCGACATCATTACCGGAAAAAAGATGGGAAATTCATTGATTTTTATGGAGCGCCAGCAACACGAGATATTGCCTTTGCAGCCTATGGACCTAGAGCTAGCGACAAAATAGTTAAAGGTTTAATGGAACGCATGCTCCCTTGTATTATTGATGGTAGATATGTCCCAAGGGATATTATAAGAAGCGCATTTCATCGGGCGTCAAACCCGGTTTCTATGGAAAGATGGGAATGGGAAAAAAGTTTAACGATAGCTTGTGCATTAATTAGGAAATCGCTTATTGAGAAAAAGGAGGTATGGGATGTGGCATTAGACCATGAGTCAAAAGATCGTAGTTATTTGTTTGGTAGATTATTAGCCATTGCGGATGTGATGGAAAGAAGAGCACTTCCAAGAGAGGAAACACGAGCAACGAATGCTGTTCGCTACATGAATTCATTTGCAAAGAATCCAAGCAGAACGTGGAAAACATTACAAGATAGTTTGCAGCCATATCAGGCAAAATTAGGCACTAAAGTAACAGCATTATCACGTATGATTGATGAAGTTGCAGACCAGTTTGAAATGGAAGATTTTAATAATAAGCCATTGTCAGAAAAGTATTTATTAGGGTTTTATAGTCAAAGGCGTGAACTTTATAAAAAGAAAGAAAAAACAAATGAGAGTGAGGAGACAAATAAATGACTACATTAGATCACAAAATTGATTTTGCTGTTGTTTTATCTGTTACAAAAGCTAATCCGAATGGAGATCCTCTAAACGGAAATCGCCCTCGTCAAAATTATGATGGTCATGGAGAAATATCAGATGTAGCAGTCAAGCGTAAAATCCGAAATAGATTTCAAGATATGGGGGAAGCTGTTTTTGTTCAATCTGATGATCGTAAAACAGATAGTTTTAAAAGTTTAAAAGAACGAGCAGATTCCCATGAAACGTTGGCAAAAATCTTAAAAGATAAGAAACCTTCTGAAGCTGAATTTGCATCTATTGCCTGTGAGCAATGGATTGATGTCAGAAGTTTTGGGCAAGTATTTGCTTTCAAAGGAGCGACATTATCAGTTGGTGTTCGCGGTCCTGTATCCATTCAAACAGCAACGAGTATTGACCCTATAGATATTACGAGTGTTCAAATTACAAAAAGTGTAAACTCAGTGACGAGTGAAACAAGAAGCTCAGATACAATGGGAATGAAGCATCGAGTCGATTTCGGGGTTTATGTATTTAAAGGGAGTATTAATACACAACTTGCTGAAAAAACTGGCTTTACAAATGAAGATGCAGAGAAATTGAAGGAAACGCTACTTACCCTATTTGAAAATGACAGCTCCTCTGCTCGACCAGATGGAAGTATGGAAGTTAATAAAGTGTATTGGTGGGAGCATAATTCTAAATTGGGACAGTATTCATCTGCTAAAGTGCATCGTTCTTTAAAAATAGAATCTACTACAGAAACACCAAAATCTATTGATGATTATGAGATTGAGTTGACAAATCTAGAAGGCTTAGAAGCGGAAGTTCTTGATGGACAATAAAGAAGATAGCTATTTAATGCTATCTGGGTTACAACATTTTAAATTTTGTCGTCGTCAATGGGCGTTGATTCATATCGAACAACAGTGGGAAGAAAATGTGAAAACAATTGAAGGCCGACATCTACATGAAAAAGCAGATCAACCTTTCATTCGCGAAAAGCGCGGAGAGAGGTTGATTGTAAGGGCAATGCCTGTTCAATCTCATCAGCTAAAATTGAATGGAATTTGTGATGTTGTAGAATTTGTCAGAGATAATGAAGGGATAAAACTTACAGGGGCAGAAGGTTTGTATAAGGCTTATCCAGTTGAATATAAGCGTGGAAAACCAAAGAAAGGTGACGAAGATGTCCTTCAATTAGTTGCGCAAGCCATTTGTTTAGAAGAAATGTTACTTTGCTCGGTTGAAAAAGGTTATTTTTTTTATAATGAAATAAAACGTAGAGTTGAGATTCCTATAACTGATGAGTTGCGAAATAAGGTAATACAGATGTCAGAGGAGATGCATCATTATTATAGGAAAAAGTATACTCCAAAAGTAAAAACCGGTCCTCACTGTAAGAACTGTTCATTACAACATATATGCATACCGAGTTTGATGGTTAAACGGAGTGTGAAAAGTTACATTGAAAGGAAGTTAAAAGAGTGAGAAAATTACTAAACACCTTATTTGTTACTCAATCAGATGTTTATTTATCATTAGATGGAGACAATATTGTGTTAATACAAGAAAAAGAGAAACTTGGAAGACTTCCTTTACACAACTTGGAGAGTATTGTCACCTTTGGTTATTCAGGAGCTAGCCCTGCTTTGATGGGGTATTGTGCGGAACGAAACATTTCTATTGCCTTTTTAACAAAGAATGGCAGGTTTTTAGCGAGAGTGATTGGTCAAAGCAAAGGTAATGTAGTATTAAGGAAGAAACAATATCAATTGTCTGAAGAGGAGTTGCCTTCTGCTAGCGTTTCTCGTAATTTTATCATTGGGAAAGTGTATAATAACAAATGGATGTTAGAAAGAATGACGAGAAATTATCCATTGAGGATAGATGTAGAAAAATTTAAAAATGTTTCAAAACAACTAACCGTTATTCTAGAAGAACTAAAAAAATGTGAAGATTTAGAACGCTTGAGAGGGTGGGAAGGACAAGCTGCGATAAATTACAATAAAGTGTTTGATTCGATGATTTTGCAACAAAAGGATGATTTTTCCTTTCGTTTGAGAACTAGAAGACCGCCTCTTGATAATGTTAATGCAATGTTATCCTTTGCCTACACCTTGCTTGCAAATGATATGACTGCTGCTTTAGAATCGGTTGGTCTCGATGCATATGTTGGTTTTATGCATCAGGATAGACCAGGTAGAGCTTCATTGGCTCTTGATATGATGGAAGAATTACGTGGGGTACTAGCAGATAAATTTGTTTTATCTATAATAAATCGCAGAGAGATAACGAAAGATGGTTTTTTTAAGAAAGAAAATGGTGCTGTTATTATGACAGATGAGGCTAGAAAGAAATTTTTAAAATCATGGCAATTAAAGAAACAAGAAAAAATAACGCATCCATTTCTCGGTGAAAAAATTTCATGGGGGCTTGTACCGTATGCTCAATCTTTATTGCTAGCACGTTTTTTACGTGGCGATCTAGATGAATACCCACCATTTTTGTGGAAGTAGGTGACTTATTTATGTTGGTATTAATCACATATGATGTTAGTACGTCATCACCCGGCGGAACGAAAAGACTTCGAAAGGTATCAAAAGCTTGTCAAAATTATGGTCAACGTGTTCAAAATTCGGTTTTTGAATGCAATGTAGACACTGCTCAATATACATCTCTCAAATTTAAATTAGAAAAATTGATCGATCCTATGAAAGACAGCCTTAGATTTTATAAATTAGGTAATAATTACAAAACAAAAGTGGAACACATAGGAGCTAAAGAATCAATAGATCTTGAGGAACCATTATTGTTTTGATTAGTGCTAACCTATAGCATACACAAATTCTCTATTAGGTTAGCACCAAGACAATTCCTTAAATTAGAAAAAATAATAGTATTATGGCGGAGTTTTTAACGAATTTTAGATGTGTAGAGAAATATATATCTATTTTAAGAACGTACATTCTTATTTTTGTTGAAATTCGCCGTCGCACTCTTTATGGGTGCGTGGATTGAAATTGCTAAATCACCGAATATATGCATTAATCCAGTGTCGCACTCTTTATGGGTGCGTGGATTGAAATTTTTGGGTCCATCTCTTTTTTAACTCTTGCATAGTCGCACTCTTTATGGGTGCGTGGATTGAAATTTATGTTCCGATGAGTATTAGAAAAGGTAATGCTTGGTCGCACTCTTTATGGGTGCGTGGATTGAAATTGATTCTTCCCTCCAACCCAAACCTCCGCACTTTTCGTCGCACTCTTTATGGGTGCGTGGATTGAAATTCCTATTTTATCTAACTTAAATGTATTTAATATTGTCGCACTCTTTATGGGTGCGTGGATTGAAATTATGGACTTAAAAAGTAGTTATCCATATGTAATGCGTCGCACTCTTTATGGGTGCGTGGATTGAAATTATGTTAATCTTTTTAACTTGTTTCATGGCAATACCGTCGCACTCTTTATGGGTGCGTGGATTGAAATGATATTATTATTGTTTTATCTACTACCTATTTTAAAGTCGCACTCTTTATGGGTGCGTGGATTGAAATCTGCTCAGTCTATTTGACAAAAAAGATGTACCAGAGTCGCACTCTTTATGGGTGCGTGGATTGAAATCTTTACTTGGAGGAAACGTATGTTTGTTATGACCCGTCGCACTCTTTATGGGTGCGTGGATTGAAATATTTCTTTAGCGTAAATATCAGCAAATTTTCGCCCGTCGCACTCTTTATGGGTGCGTGGATTGAAATTGTAGGATTATTTGAAATTACTAAAAAAGATCGAAAGTCGCACTCTTTATGGGTGCGTGGATTGAAATAAACTGATTTAATCCGAAATTTATATAATACAATGTCGCACTCTTTATGGGTGCGTGGATTGAAATCTCTGAAATATACTCTTGCAAAAATAAGATGTCCCCGTCGCACTCTTTATGGGTGCGTGGATTGAAATGCAAAGTCGCCCGAAGTAGTTCCGGCGATTTTAGCGTCGCACTCTTTATGGGTGCGTGGATTGAAATACTAACAGCTAAAAACAAAGATATTTGTAATTCGTGTCGCACTCTTTATGGGTGCGTGGATTGAAATCCCGTTGTAATGTCACTTTCTTATGTTATGTGGGATCGCACTCCGTCTAATGCTAGAATATAAATTGGACAACCCAAATAGAGAAATTTCCTAGTTTAATATAGTACAATATTATTAGCTTGAGGAGATCGTGATATGGCAAAACGCAAGCAATTTAGTGCAGAAGTTAAGCAAGATGCAGTCAGTTATTATTATACATCGAGTAAAACCTTAGGAAAGGTGGTAAAGGATCTAAAAATTGGCGAATCTACACTCGGGAAATGGGTGTCAGCCGCCAAGAATAATAATGATGTGGTCGATCATAGAGGATCTGGAAATCACGCCTCTGATGCTGAGAAGGAAATAGCCCGTCTGAAGAAAGAATTACGAGATTCACAGGAGCCTTGGAAATCTTAATAAAAAAGGCTATGGTCATACTGAGTAATTAACAGGAACAATCTATAAAGTAACACGTGAAATGACATTGAAACGTAATATTTCTGTTAACAGTGTGCTCAAAATATAGGGCGTTTCTACATCTGAATATTATAGTTGGAAAAAGATGATCTAGGATTTAAGTATGAAATAAATATACCTTTTTATAAAGCTTAGTAGTCACGTCTATAGTGGTTGCTAAGTCTTTTTATTTGAGGAAACATAAGTTGGTAAAAATAGTGACTTATTGCTTTGTTAATTAATCTTTACAGAAATCGTAGTATTGGTTATGCTGTAATTTTAGGATTACGCTCTTCATCAACGTAAGTTAGAGACACTAAATCTGATGAAGAAAGGCTTTATGCAGGTGATGTTCCCGCAAAAAGAGGAAGTTGTGCCGAGATTAAGGTTTGCTGATTTTAATGATAGGTGGGAACAGCGTAAGTTGGGAGATATTGCTGATATTATTGGTGGCGGAACTCCAAGTACAACCGAAAAAAAATATTGGAACGGAAAAATAAATTGGTACTCACCAGTTGAAATTGGTGAGCAAACCTATGTTGATGATAGTCAGAAAAAAATCACAGAACTAGGATTGAAGAAAAGCTCTGCTAAAATATTACCTGTAGGGACTATCTTGTTCACTTCTCGTGCAGGTATTGGAAGTACTGCAATCCTTGCTAAAGAAGCAGCAACTAATCAAGGATTCCAATCGATCGTACCACACGAAGAGAGATTGGATTCGTACTTTATGTATTCAAGATCTCATGAATTAAAACGTTACGGTGAAAAATACGGGGCTGGATCCACATTTGTAGAAATTTCAGGTAAAGAAATGGGCAAGATGCTAGTGTTTATTCCAACACTAGAGGAACAACAAAAGATAGGTATTTTTATAAAAGAACTAGACAACCTTATCAATTTTGAACAACAAAAAATAGATACATTAAACACCCTGAAACAAGCATTCCTACAAAAAATGTTTATATAATATACCACTAGCGTTGCATAAATATTGTCGTAATTTTCAGTTTAATTACTCTTACTCTTTAGAGCCAAAAAAGTAAATACCCAACTAAAGGTGGCTCCATCCATTTGGAAATTAATTCACAATTATACTGATGCAACGACGACAAATTGCGTATTAAGGGATGGCTTTCCCTTCAATCTTTCGAATCCAGACACGTGCTGGTTTCCACAAAGCAGCCTTTAAATAACGGCTAATTTGTAAGGTTTTTCGCTTACTTTTTGTTTTGATTTGCGCAAGCACATGCAGGCAAAAAACAATAAGTGCGATAAACACTTGATTTTGAATAGCCCATTCACTTTGACCGTAAAACTTTTTGATGTTGAGATGTTGCTTTACCCATTTGAAAAACAGCTCTATTGCCCAGCGCGACTTATACATCTCGGAAATCTCTTCTGCACTTAAGTCAAAGCAATTCGTAATTAAATGAAGCATATTTCCTTTTGAGTCGATTACTTTTAGAACGCGAAAGTAATTTTCGGCACGGTTTTGAGTTGTTCCAATTAGCACCATTTGATCGGATAAAACAGATGAATCTTTCGGCAGTTTAAAATCATAAACTTCCCGTATAACAGCGTTTTTTCTCAGCCTTGAAAGGAAGAAATAGCCCGCATCTGTCATACGATCAAAGCGTTCGTAATCCAGATAGCCTCGGTCAAACACATACATACATGCTTTGTCATCGACCATGATTTCAAGTTGACCACGATCATGTTCTTTTGCGGTTGTCAGGATAGCTTTTTCTGGATAAGAAATCCCTTTTTCCATAAATACAAGGCGTAGATGCAACTTCACTCCTGCCTTTGTCTTTCGGAATTTTGCCCATCTATGGTTGGTTAGATTAAGTGGTAATGTACTTGAATCTATGATTTTTAACGGCATGACTAATTTTGTATAATGTGTTTGAGCATGAATTTGTGAGACTAGATCAAGGAATAGCCGTTGAAATAGACCTGGATTCATCCCATTTAAACGCCGTGACAACTGTGAAATACTGATTGAATCAAGGTCAACTGCTTTTTGAAGTTCGTCTTCAAAAAGACAATCACTTCATGCGTGCAGACTCTCAGTTTCTTGTAACTGTGAATAAAGCAATAATTTTAAAAATGACTCTGTCGTTAATTTTTTCGTATAAAAATCTAATTTCAAGGTTTTCACTTGTTCTTCAAATAATTGAAGATTTATTGGTGAAAACCATTGTCCAAATGAAGTTTTTGGTGTAATCTTGTCCATGTGTTTGGTCCTTTATTAGTGGATTTGGACGGGTTACCACCTTACTTATCCATTATAAAGGACTTTTTCTTTGCGCCAAACAATTTTATTGAACATTTTGAATGTTTTTAATAGTTTGAATAAATTTGCGCAACGCTAGTGATAATATACCTTTGCAAAAACATTAAACCCCT
The DNA here is from genome assembly GCF_044383835.1 of Paraliobacillus sp. JSM ZJ581. Lineage (NCBI taxonomy): Bacteria > Bacillati > Bacillota > Bacilli > Caryophanales > Bacillaceae > Paraliobacillus > Paraliobacillus sp. JSM ZJ581. The sequence goes on along the minus strand of NZ_JBISEP010000007.1, from coordinate 107,399 downwards.
GAATAATAGAGTAAGTGATTCAATCACTTACTATCATCAGGAGGTTTTTTTATGCCAAGAAACACAAAATCAACACAGTCATTCCATGAGTATTATTCAGAGTGGATTGAACTCTATAAGGTGGGGGCCGTTCGTGATGTAACGCTACAAAAATATTATATGAGTCTACAACGCGTATTGGAATTAGCCCCACGTTTAAAAATGAAAGAGTTAGATCGCAGAACTTATCAAAAATTACTAAATGATTATGCACGTACCCATGAAAAACAAACCACAATGGATTTCCATCATCAATTAAAAGGAGCAATTCTAGATGCGATGGACGAAGGTATAATCAAAAAGAATCCAACTAGGAAAATTATCATTAAAGGTAAAGATCCAAGAGAAAAGAAAATAAAGTTTCTTAATCAATTTGAAGTCCAAGCTTTATTGAGTAACCTTAATCTTAAAGATGAAATTAGTTGGGACTGGTTTATACTATTAGTCACAAAAACTGGTCTTAGATTTTCAGAAGCTCTTGCGTTAACACCTAATAGTTTTGATTTTGCTAATCAAAAGTTAATTGTTGAGAATACATGGAATTATAAATTGAGTAAAGGAGGGTTTCAACCAACTAAAAATAGTTCATCCAAAAGAAAAATACAATTAGACTGGCAAACAGCAATGCAATTTTCTCAATTGATTAAAGATATGGATATTGATAAACCAATATTTGTAACAGGTAGGGTATTTAATTCTACAATTAATAATCGTTTGAAACGTTTGTGTTTGGACGCTAAAATCCCTGTTATTACAATTCACAGTTTAAGACATACACACGCTTCTCTTTTACTATTTGCAGGGGTATCTATTGCAAGTGTAGCTAGGAGGCTTGGGCATTCAAGTATGACAACTACACAAGAGACATACCTACACATTATTCATGAGTTAGAAAATCAGGATAATGATAAAATAATGAGACATCTATCAACTTTGTTGTAGAATATCATATAAAAAAGGCATGAAAAATGCCTTTTTTATATGAACATTTTTTGTAGGTAAGCTTTTTTAAGTGATTGAAGTTTATCAATTTTATGTTGATGAAGAGCGATAAGAAAATCTATTTCTCTTAAAAAGATACCGATTTTCTTTTGTTCTGTATAACTAGGAAATTCTATTTGTAATTTTTTAATAATAGAACCCGATAAATTTCCTTGTCCACCTTGAAGGTACTTATCAATTATTTTTTGTTTTTGACTGCGCAGCCACTGCATAATATACTGTGAATCATATCCTTCTCCTGTTCGAATCGCTAGAATTGCCTGATTAATAGCCCCGTTAATTCTTGATATACCGACTTCTCCACTAGTCGCACCATACATGGCGTAAAGGATATCCCCAACATCAACCATTTTTGCTGAAGAGTTATTTAGTCCACTTTCAGAGATGAATAATTCTGTTGAATCACTATTTATTTCCGCAGAACGAATGAACGGAATTTCACCACCATAATATTCACTTTTTCCAACTGCTGGGGTTCCACCTGAATAGGATGTTGTTACTTCCCCCAACTTACGCTGTTCCCACCTATCATTAAAATCAGCAAACCTTAATCTCGGCACAACTTCCTCTTTTTGCGGGAACATCACCTGCATAAAGCCTTTCTTCATCAGATTTAGTGTCTCTAACTTACGTTGATGAAGAGCGATAAGGTGGTCCAGGTCTTTGAAAAATTCACCTGTCTTCCGTTGTTCTTCTAGGTTTGGTACAAATGATTTGAAGTTTTCTACACTTCCTTTTGAAATGTTTAGTTGCGACATTCCTGCACCTTGAGACTTGAAATAGTATTGATGTGCGTTGATATACGAAAATAAGAACTGAGCATTCGCCGTTTCATTTGGTCTCAGTAATGCTACACGTTGATTAAGTACAAATCTATTATTTTCAGGTATCAGTGCTACTCTTCCTAACAAATCTCCATGCCCCACATCGCTAAGAATCATTACTAAATCATCTTTTAATAACGTATCTGCAGCATCATCGATGAACTTACCGGAATGCTTCAGTCCACCATCTATGGATATTGAATTAAGATTAATTAATTCATAATTTCCGCTTGTAGATTGTCTATCTTCATGCCCTTTACCGTTCTTATAAACTGTCATTTCGCTTAGCTTACGCTGTTCCCAATCGTAAATTATTGTCACATAATACCATTATCATATGCTATACTATAGCTAGTAATAGGTACATTGTATTATAGTGTGTGGGGTGATGAGATGAGTAGTAAGACTACGTCAGAAGCTATTTTAGAAAATGATTTAATTAAACAATTAATCAATGGTGAGTCTCAATGGACTTATCGAAATGATCTGCACACAGAAGCAGATTTATGGAATAACTTTAGAGAAAAATTAGAAATCAATAATAAAGATGTCTTGAATGAGGTGCCGTTAACAGAACAGGAATTTAAACAAATACAGAATCAATTAAACTTTGTTAATTTCTATGAAGCTGCTATTTGGCTATCTGGTGAGAATGGAATAGCAAAAGTCGAAGTACAGCGTGAGGATGCTAGTTTAGGTACTATTCGCCTGCGTGTAATTAATAGAGCAGATATTGCTGGAGGGATGTCTTCCTATGAAGTGATTAATCAATTTGAAAGTTCTAAGAAGACAAGTATAGAACAAAATCGACGCTTTGATGTCACTTTACTAATAAATGGTATACCGATGATACATATTGAATTAAAAAGTCGCAGCCATCCGTATATGGATGCTTTTCGTCAAATACAGAAATACTTGAAAGAAGGAAAATTTACAGGCATTTACTCTAGTTTGCAAATGTTCGTAGTAACGAATGGCACCGATACGCGCTATATTGCTACCGCATTGGACACAAAATTAAAAGAACAATTTCTGTCCAAATGGGTTGATGAAAATAATAAGCCTGTAGATGATTATTTAGATTTCGCGCGCAGTGTTTTATCCATTCCACAAGCGCATAAAATGGTTACACAATATACGGTTATAGATAACGATAGGAAGTCTTTAATTTTACTACGACCATATCAAATTCATGCAATTGAAGCGGTGAAAGAGGCTTCTAAAAGACAACAGTCTGGATATGTCTGGCATACTACTGGGTCAGGGAAAACATTAACCTCCTACAAGGTGGCACGAAATCTTTTACAGATTCCATCTATCCAGAAAACGATTTTTATTGTTGACCGTGTGGATTTAGATCAACAGACTACAACATCGTTTACCTCATACGCTGAGAATGATGTGATTGATATTGATGAAACGAGTAATGTGAATGATTTGATTAAGAAGTTGTTATCAGATGATCGAACTGTAATTGTAACAACTATACAAAAATTAAATCATGTGATGAAGCGATTTAGTGGAAAAGAAGAAACGAAACGTTATCGTACATTAACACAACTCAAACTAGCTTTCGTAGTTGATGAATGCCATCGAGCGATCTCGCCTCAAAAGAAACAAGAAATTGAACGCTTTTTTGTGAGGTCATTATGGTACGGTTTTACCGGAACTCCAATTTTTGCTGAGAACGCAAAACAAGCAATCGGAAATTTACCAAGAACCACTGAACAGCAATATGGCAAGAGATTACATGAATATACAGTTAAAGAAGCTATACACGATAAAGCAGTATTAGGTTTTCAAGTTGAATATAAGAGTACTTTTTCTGAAGAAGAATTAGATCAAGTAATAATTAAACTGCAGGGGGAAGATATCAACGTTGATGAGATAGATACTTCTGTGAAAGAAACGATGTTGCCAAAGGATATCTATGAAAATGAAGAACACATGTTACAGGTCTTGCATTCTATTATAAATAAATCACGAGCTAAATTAGGATTTAAAAAAGGAACAGGGCAAACCTATGAAGCTATCCTAACAACCTCTTCAATAGCAAAAGCGCAACGCTACTATGATTTAATTAAAAAAGTGAAATCAGGAGAAACGTCCATTCAAATTAGTGAGAAAACAAAAAGTATATTGCCTGATTTTCCTAAAGTAGCGATTACTTACTCTATTTCTGAGAATGAAGAGGTTTCTTTGTATAACCAAGATAAAATGAAAGAAACGTTGTGCGATTATAATGAACAGTTTGGTACAAGTTTCACTTTGGAAACGATTAGAGCTTATAACAATAATGTAAATGATCGTTTAGCGCGTAAAAAGGATCAATATTTATCGCGGGCAGAGCAATTAGATTTGGTTATTGTTGTCGATAGATTATTAACAGGATTTGATGCACCTTGTCTATCTACTTTATTTATAGATCGATCTCCAATGAAAGCACATGATTTAATCCAAGCATTTTCGCGAACGAACCGTTTATTTGATAATCCTAAGAAGTATGGTCAAATCGTTACTTTTCAAACGCCGAAGATATTTGAAGAGAAAGTAAAGGATGCATTAGTCTTGTATTCAAATGGTGGGGAAAATGACATCTTGGCGCCGGATTGGGATGAAGCAAAGGAAGAGTTTTTAAAGGCGATCCAAAAACTGCGGGATATCGCACCTTCATCGGAAGAAGTTGATCTACAAAATTTACCCTTATTAAAAAAATTCGCTAAGGCGTATCAAGCTTTAGATAAGGCTTTTTCATCTGTACAAGTATATAGTGAGTTTGATGACAATCAAATGGGCAGTATTTTTCCTATAACTTTTGAAGAGATTGAACATTATCAAGGGAAATACGTGAATGCATTAGAAGAGATCAAATCAGGAGGAGGAGAAATAACAGACGATCCATTAGAAATTGATGTTGAATATGAGTTAGAATCCATTAAAACAGATGAAATCAACTATGAATATATACTATTACTTATCCAATCCTTTATTCCATCTGGAAAAGATCAATATGAGTTACTGCGCGACCAAGAAGAAAAAGCTGTAAAAGAAGTGAATAAATACATTGTCGAATTAGAAAAAAATAATCAACAGCTAGCACAATTAATGAAAGAATTGTGGGGTAACATTCAAGAAAATCCAGAAGAATATCGTGATCAAAATGTATCAGTATTATTAGAGAATATGATACAAACCACCAGATATGAATTGGTTGAAGATTTTGCAGAAAAATGGTGTGTAAATGAAGATAATCTAGATTTTGTGATTTCTAATTACAAAGTCAATAGAGATCGCCAAAATGGAGAGTCAGAACTAAAGGTTACAAGTGATTACGATAAATATAAAGAAAACAATTCTGATGCGGTCAGTAAATTAAAATATTGGAAGACCGTTCGGCAGGACTTAGATGAACTGATGAATAATCAAATACTTCCGCTTAGAAGAAAATAAAGTATTCAATGAGATAAGATTTATAGAGTAGGCCCTTTAGTAAAATGATAGAAACACTATACTATCTGGTATGTGGTTTTTGTGATTTTTTAATGTTTCGATCAAAAAGTAAGATAGTGTTAGATAAATAGAAGATATTTTGCTAGAAAGTTATCTTCTCAATAATTTTAACAAGCCTAAGTTACCGTTAAATGCAAACGGTAACTTAAACTTGTTCTAAGCGCCCGATATAGCGTTGGATCGTCCGAAACGGTAACTTAAACTTGTTCTAAGCGCCTGATATAGCGTTGAATCGTCCGAAACGGTAACTTAAACTCGTTCTAAGCGCCCGATATAGCGTTGGATCGTCCGAAACGGTAACTTAAACTCGTTCTAAAAGCCCGCTATAGGGTTAACTCGTCTAGAACGGTAACTTAAACCCACTCTAAGTACCCGCTCGAGACACAGACACACGAGAACGGTAACTTAACTGAAGCAAAACCCCGAATCAACAGTAAATTGAAAGCATTCATCCAAGATCTCGGTCTAATAAAAATTCAAATCCTTAATTAAAAGTATAGTAGGTATGTTTTCTTTCTCCGTTAACTTTCATTTGTTTTTTTAATATCCTTCTAATGGTTTTTTTCGACACATTCATTTGGCACCAGTCATAAATGAAAGGTGTTGTTATTTTCTTATCGGGAAATAATGTTGAAAATTCCAGAACACTTCGCATTAAAGCGGATTCAAGGTCTTCAACCGATTTACAGTGGCTACACACAAGTATATTATGATTAATTGGGGTTAAAAAATTGAAACAAGAGGTGCAAACAATTCCTTTTTTTAACTGCTCATAGTTATAAAAAGAAAAAATCTTGTTGTCAGACCAAAAGTGTTTTTGATCATTGAGAAATGCGGCTAACTTTTTATGTTGATTTGTCTGATTAAATGAGTTTGAATTTAATTTCTTTATAAATCTATTAATCTGTGCATGGAACACTATCGGTAATTCTGTTGTGGCATGATACAATTGAAATTCGGAGTTAATAAAGACAACGTAGGATTCAATAGGGAATGTATATGGAGATTGTTGTAACATCCGTTGCAGTAAAAGTTCACTTCGTTTTAATTGATGGATTGGATTTCTTATTTCATTGCCTGATGAAATGGAATACCAATTGCTTTGTTTGATGAAAAAATCACCTTCATAGTTTTTGACCTCAATTAGATAGATTTTATCGCCACCAATAAGAAGTGTGTCAATTTGAAATTCTACTCCATTGATCTTAAATAAAAAATCATGGAGAATGAAATAGTTAGGTGATAACTGCTCTTGAAGTAGACGGATTAATTTTCTTTCACCAGAAAGGCCTTTGTTTAGGTTGTGTAGGGTTAGTTGCTGAGAAGCGTTTAAATTCATTCGTGGTTCTAAATAGGTGAGGATCTTCAGCTCTAGTGGAACGGATTGTTCAACAGGTGGGGAAAGTGACATTTGCATTTTCCTTTCTAAATTAGTTATTACTATAGTGTGGATACAAATTCATCATATGACAATTGTTTTAATAGTTCAAGATAAAACATACCATTATAAAAACTATAAAACTATTATATTATTTCAGCGCTAAAGCTCCAACACACTACCACCGGAAATATCCCCCATAACCGAACGTTAATTGTTTAAAAATTTAAAACATTCGTTTTTAGCTTGACTAGTTCCATATTCCCTTGTAAGATTAAAATGTATTAAAAATAATTTTATAGAAAATTCGTCGTATAATCTTGAGGATAAGGCTCTAGAGTTTCTACTTGACCACCGTAAATGGTCGGGCTACGAAGAAGAATGATTACTATTTTTATAGGAGAAGGCAATTTATTATTCTTTTATAGAAATATTTTTGTTATTGATAACAAATGGTTTCATTCTAAACTTCTGACTAGTCATAGAACACTCTTTCCGATAAAGGTAAGGGTGTTTTTGTTGTTTTGTTAGCTTAACCAAGAATTATAGAAGACAAGACGAAAGAGGGGGAAGTAAAGTGAAAAAGTTTTTTGAATTTGACAAACTCGGTACGAATTTTCGCACGGAAATAATTGCTGGAATCACAACGTTCTTATCTATGGCTTATATTTTATTCGTAAATCCAGCAACATTAGCAGCTGAAGGTACGGGTATGGATGTTGGTGCTGTATTTACTGCAACAGCTGTAGCAGCGGCTGTCGGTACTTTAACTATGGGACTGTTAGCGAAGTACCCAATTGCTTTAGCGCCGGGTATGGGATTAAATGCGTTCTTTTCTTATACAGTAGTGCTAGACTATGGAGTACCTTGGGAGACAGCGTTAAGTGGTGTGCTTGTTTCAGGACTGATTTTCATCGTCTTAACTATCTCTGGTTTACGTGAAAAAATTATTAATGCGATTCCTGCTAGCTTGAAAATGGCTGTTGGAGCAGGGATTGGTTTGTTTATTGCATTTGTAGGTTTTCAAAATGCTGGAATTATTGTAGCTAATCCAGCGACGATTGCAGGACTTGGTGACTTAACGAATGGAAACACATTACTTGCTATCTTCGGCGTGATCGTAACGGTTGTTTTAATTACGCTCAATATAAAGGGTGGCGTGTTCTATGGTATGATCATTACAGCTATCGCTGGTGTAGTTGTAGGTTTAATTGATCCGCCAGGCATGATTTTTGATGCACCACCTAGTTTAGCGCCAACATTTGGGCAAGCTTTTATGCATTTAGATGATGTCTTTACAGTACAAATGATTGGTGTTATATTGACATTCTTATTTGTAGACTTTTTTGATACTGCTGGTACACTTGTTGCGGTTGCTACAAAAGCCGGCTTGATGAAGGATAATAAATTACCTAAAGCAGGCAAAGCGTTATTTTCTGATTCGGCTGCAACAGTAGTTGGTGCGACGTTAGGTACGTCTACTACAACTGCTTACGTAGAATCTGCTACTGGTGTTAGTGCAGGAGGGCGTTCAGGTTTTACAGCTGTTGTGACAGCAATAATGTTTTTGTTAGCACTGTTCTTTTCACCTTTATTAGACGTTATAACTTCTGCGGTGACCGCTCCAGCATTAATTATTGTTGGTGTGATGATGGTAAGCTCATTAAAAGAGATTGAGTGGGATCAATTTGAAATTGCTGTGCCTGCATTTCTAACCTTAATTATCATGCCACTTGCTTATAGTATCGCGACTGGTATTGCGATAGGATTTGTATTCTATCCAATTACAATGGTAGCAAAGGGTAAAGTGAAAGAAATTAATCCGATTATGTGGTTCTTGTTTGTTGTATTTATTCTATATTTAATCTTCCTAAGCTAGGATAAAAGTGTTGGTGTGAACAGTTATTCACATCAACACTTTTTTTGTGGATTGCAGTTTGACAACTTTGATCGATATAATCGTCTAGGGGTCAACAGGAATTGGCCTTTCCATGCTATCTCATTCCTCGTCCAGTTGCTTAATCGTGATGTGCCTCTGATCTTCATTTTGTTGCATTTGTCGATGTAAGCGAAGTACTAGCAATCCATATTGATAGGTTGCATCTATTTTATCTTTGCGCACTGCAAAAGGTAATTCTAACTTTCGATCGAATGCTCCATGAATAATCTCTTCTTTAACAACTTGACCATGGTGATGTTCGAGCTTGATTTCTCCGCTAATAACTAAAGTTGATTGTGTGACATGAACATTAATATCGTTAATTTGCTGAACACCGGGTAAGCTCACATAACAAATAATGTCTTTCTCTCCTTGATACATATTCACTTGTGGAATTGGTGGTTTGAGAACATCATCAAATCCACTCCAAAAATTTTCTCCGAAAAAATGATCCATATTTTGCTTCCAGCCTTGCATTTGTTCAAAAGGATTCATCGCATATTCCTCACTTTTTTATCAAACTTACTTGTGTTTTCTTTTTTATGTGAAGTAAAATCAATTAATGTAGGTATTACACTATATGAATTTTCTTTTATAAGGTTCGTGTAACGAAAAAATTTACAATCCTAAAGAATAGAGGATTAGGTAAGTATATTGTGAGTATCTCGTAAATAAAAATAACAACAACAGTTGCGAAGGGAGTGTGCAAATTGTTAGATAATGCTATAGTGATGGTAACAATTATTTTAGTAATCAATATTTTTTACGTATCTTTCTTAACCATTCGTATGATTTTAACTTTAAAGGGAAGGCGATATATCGCTGCAGTCATTGGGATGGTGGAGATTACTATCTACGTAGTAGGGTTAGGATTAGTGTTGGATAATCTTGATCGAATTGAAAATTTGATTGCTTATGCGTTAGGATTTGGGATAGGTGTGATTGTAGGATCGAAAATTGAAGACAAACTAGCGTTAGGGTATATTACAGTAAATGTTATTTCATCTGATCCAGATATTTCATTTACGAAGCAATTGAGAGAAAAAGGATATGGAGTGACGAGTTGGTATGCATATGGGATGGATGGCGATCGACTCTCCATGCAAATCTTGACCCCGAGAAAATATGAGTTAAATCTTTATGAAACAATTAAAACAATAGACCCTAAAGCGTTTATTATTGCTTATGAACCAAAACAAATTCATGGTGGATTCTGGGTGAAGCAAGTAAAAAGGGGGAGAATCTCGAAAAGTGCCAAAAAGCAACAAGAAGCAGCACGGAAAACCGAATAAAAAACGGTTTTTCGTCCAAGAAAATGAAACCATTCAAGCGTGTTTAGATCGGATAAAGGTTGCTGGTTATCAACCGATTAGACGTATTGAAAAACCAGTTTTTAAAGAAAGTCAAACAGGTGTTGAGCCGGTAAGTCGAGAGATAATATTTGACACTGTTCTATCTAAAAGCGAACAATAAATGTTGTTATTTAAAAAACGTTCGATTTTATATTGACGTTTTTTGTATTCCTTGTTATGCTAAACATAGATTTTGAAGCATAACAACTAAATGTAAGTACCTCATATAATTTCAGGAATAAGGCCTGGCTGTTTCTACCTGTCACCGTAAATGACGGACTATGAGGGAAGATGATGCATGTTGCATTCACATTAGTAGGTGTTTTTAAGAAAAGTAGTCTGCTATTCAGTTGAACATTGGATAGGTGGACGTTATTCACTTTCTTAACAATAACATACATAGTGACAATGAATGCTACTGTAGTTTTGTGATCAACCTATTCATCTTCTCTCAATAGAGAGGTGAATAGGTTTTTGTATTTTTAAAATAACCTTAAACATGGAAGGGGTAAGAATATGGCGAGTGTTGGCGTGATTATGGGTAGTATTTCTGACTGGGATACGATGCAACATACGTGTGATACGTTAGAACAATTAAATATAAATTACGAAAAACAAATTATCTCAGCACACCGAACACCGGAAGATATGTTTGATTATGCAAGTGGGGCACGTGATAAAGGATTAAAAGTCATTATTGCAGGAGCTGGAGGTGCTGCACATTTACCTGGAATGGTTGCAGCAAAAACAACACTTCCAGTCATTGGTGTTCCTGTACAATCGAAGGCGCTAGATGGCATGGATTCTCTTTTATCTATTGTGCAGATGCCAGGCGGTGTCCCTGTAGCAACGGTAGCTATTGGCGATGCAGGAGCAAAAAATGCTGCCATTTTAGCAGCGCAAATCATTGGGACGTTCGATCTAACTGTAGCAACTCGCCTAGAGCACTATCAAGAGCAATTAAAGCGAAAGGTAGCGGAAATGAGGGAAGAGCTTGCAAATAAATAAATGTCTCTATGGATCAACGATTGGAATTATCGGTGGTGGACAATTAGGTAGAATGATGGCGACTGCTGCTAAACATATGGGCTATTGTATCGTCGTACTTGACCCCACCCCTGATTGCCCGACAGCTCAAGTGGCGGATGAACAAATCGTCGCAGCATATGATGACAAGCATGCGATTGAACGGTTAGCCAAAAAATGTCATGTGATCACGTATGAATTTGAAAATGTTGACTTAGCTAGTGCGCAGTACATAGAAGAGAAAGGATTATTGCCACAAGGAGCGCAGTCCTTAGCGATCACACAAGATAGAGAAAAAGAAAAAGATGCGATGGCTAAAAGCAATCAACCTGTTGCACCATACGCTATTATTCGTACAGAAAAAGAACTCGATCAAGCGTTAGCTACTGTTGGTTATCCATGTGTGGTTAAAACGTGTCGTGGTGGATATGATGGAAAAGGTCAAGTGAAGCTACAGACAGAGAAAGATCGATCAGAAGCAATAGAATTACTTCATCAGCAAAAACGTCTAATTGTTGAACGTTGGATTTCATTTGATAAAGAGATATCTATCGTGTTTACACGCTTTGCTAATGGTGAGATAAGTTTTTTCCCTGTTGCTGAAAATTTGCATCATGATCATATTTTATATATGACGATTGCACCTGCAAGAATTTCATCCGATTTAGCTAAAAAAGCAAAAGACGCTGCGAAAGCAATAGCAGAAACGATTGAAGTGGTCGGTACGTTTACGATTGAAATGTTTGTAAAAGATGATCGAATTTATGTCAATGAGTTAGCACCCCGTCCACATAATTCAGGACATTATACTATTGAAGCATGTAATGTATCACAATTTGAACAACACATTCGTTCGATTTGCGGATTAAAACCAATTCCTGTATATTTTCATGGTGCATCAATTATGATCAATTTGTTAGGTGACGATGTTGCTCCTTATTTTGAACAAATAGATAATTTTCCTGCGCATGTTCATATGTACGGTAAAGCAGAGATTAAACCAAAGAGAAAAATGGGGCATGTTACTTATATAGGGAACGATCTTGATGTATTATATGAGACGTTGGTAAATAAAAAACAGATAAAGATTTAGGAGGCAGCTTATGATTGAACGTTATACAAGGGAAGAAATGGGAGTTATATGGACAGAAGAGAATAAATATCAAGCTTGGCTTGAGGTGGAAATTTTAGCTTGCGAAGCTTGGAGCCAACTAGGATTTATTCCGAAAGAAGATGTGAAGAAGATTCGAGAACGCGCATCTTTTGATATTGATCGTATTTTGGAAATTGAACAAGAAACGCGTCATGATGTTGTTGCATTTACTCGTGCCGTATCAGAAAGCTTAGGAGAAGAAAAGAAATGGGTCCATTATGGCCTTACTTCTACTGATGTAGTTGATACAGCTTTATCGTATCTACTTAAGCAGGCAAACGATATTATTCGCAAGGATGTGAAACGTTTTATTGCTATTTTAAAAGACAAAGCAATCGAACATAAACATACTGTTATGATGGGAAGAACGCATGGTGTGCATGCAGAACCAACAACATTTGGATTGAAAATGGCACTATGGTATGAAGAAATGAAGCGAAACTTAGAGCGATTTAATGCAGCAGCAAAGGTGATTGAAACAGGTAAATTATCTGGTGCAGTTGGTACGTATGCCAATATCGATCCGTTTGTTGAAACCTTTGTTTGTGACAAATTAGGGTTGGCTCCAGCTCCTGTATCGACTCAAACGTTACAACGGGATCGACATGCACAATATATGTCAGCGCTAGCTTTGATCGCTACTTCTATTGAAAAATTTGCTACAGAAATTAGAGGGCTGCAAAAAACAGAAACACGCGAAGTGGAAGAATTTTTTGCTAAGGGTCAAAAAGGCTCATCAGCAATGCCACATAAACGAAATCCAATTGGTTCAGAGAATATGACGGGAATGGCTCGCGTTATCAGAGGATATATGATGACAGCATATGAAAATGTGTCACTTTGGCATGAACGAGACATTTCACATTCTTCAGCGGAACGTGTGATCTTGCCAGATGCAACGATTGCTTTAAATTACATGTTACATCGATTTAGTAATATTGTGAAAAACTTAACTGTATTTCCTGAGAATATGAAACGAAATATTGATCGAACGTATGGTGTTATTTTCTCTCAACGAGTATTACTTTCACTAATTGATCAAGGGATGAGTCGTGAAGAGGCATACGACATTGTCCAACCAAATGCGATGAAGGCATGGGAAACAGCGACACCTTTTCGTCAATTGATTGAACAAGAAGATAAAATAACGGCTACCTTATCAAAAGAACAACTAGATGATTGTTTTGATTATACGTATCACTTAAAAAACGTTGATCAAATTTTTGAGAAAATCGGTTTAGCATAAACGGAAGTTAATAAAAGGGGGGCGGAATGTGAAGGCAGAGCTATTATATGAAGGTAAAGCGAAGAAGGTATTTACTGTAGAAGGCAATGACCAGACACTCGTTTTATCCTATAAGAATGACGCAACAGCATTCAATGGAGTGAAAAAAGATGTGTTTGAAGGGAAAGGTCGATACAACAATTTGATTTCTGCGGCTATTTTTACTTATTTAAGCCAACAAGGCGTAGCAAGTCATTTTAAACAGACCTTAAATGATACAGAGCAGTTAGTAGAAAAAACAACGATTATCCCGTTAGAAGTAGTTGTAAGAAACATTGCGGCTGGAAGTATTACAAGAAGATTAGGAATTAAAGAAAAAACACCATTTCCGTCCCCGCTTGTAGAGTTTTATTATAAAGATGATCTGCTTGGAGATCCGCTAATCAATGATGCACACGCATTATTACTTTCGGATGTAACAAAGGAAGAATTGGAACAAATAAAGCAGTTGTCTCTGCTTGTTAATAAGAAGCTACAACCCTTTTTTACGGAAGTCGGTTTGCAATTAATTGATTTTAAGCTTGAATTTGGTAGAAATTACACTGGTGAAATTATTCTGTCAGATGAAATATCACCAGATACATGTAGACTTTGGGATATCGTAACAGGCGAAAAGATGGATAAAGATGTGTTTCGTGAAGGATTAGGTGATTTAGTAGAGGTATATGAAGTGATCTTAAAACGACTGGAGGCTGTCAAATGAAAAAAGCATTGATTTACATTACGTTAAAAGAAGGGGTGCTAGACCCACAAGGGAAAACGGTACAGCATTCTTTAGATACATTAGGTTATGAAACGATTAAAGAGGTGCGTGTAGGTAAATATTTGGAGCTTTTCATTGAAGATGAGAGTTCCGTTGAAGCTCAGGTAGAAGAAATGTGCGAAAAGCTTTTGGCAAATCCGGTAATTGAAAACTATACCTATACGATAGAGGAGGTTGTCACACTGTGAAGTTTGCTGTGATTGTTTTTCCGGGATCCAATTGTGATCGTGATATGTACTATGCTGTAACAGATGCTCTAGGAGAAGAAGCGGACTTAGTTTGGTATCAAGGTGCAAATCTAGCAAACTATGATGCTATTCTATTGCCAGGTGGTTTCTCATACGGTGACTATTTGCGTTCAGGTGCGATTGCTTCCACCTCTGATATTGTCGTCCAATTAAAACAACATGCAAGTAAAGGAAAACCGGTATTAGGCGTATGTAATGGATTTCAAATTTTACTAGAATCCGGCTTATTACCGGGTGCGATGCTACGAAACAAAGATTTAAAATTTATTTGTCATCATGAGGATTTAAAAGTTGCCAATAATCACTCTATGTTTACAACAGCTTACATGCAAGATGAAATCATTTCTATTCCGATTGCGCACGGGGAAGGGAACTATTATTGCGATGAAGAAACATTGGCGAAATTAGAAGCTAACAATCAAATTGTTTTTACATATGAAAATAACCCGAATGGTTCTGTACAAAATATTGCAGGTATTATCAATGAGGCAGGAAATGTATTAGGAATGATGCCACACCCTGAACGTGCAACAGAAGCGATATTAGGTTCAGCTGATGGATTAAAATTATTTCAATCAATCGTAGAAAATTGGAGGAAAGCATATGTTACAGGCGCCTGAGCTTACACCAGAAGCAATTGAAGAAAAACGTGTTTATCAAGAAATGGGTCTTACTGATGGAGAATTTTCTACAATAAAAAAGATTTTAGGTCGTTTACCTAACTTTACAGAGACCGGTATTTTTTCTGTTATGTGGTCAGAACACTGTAGTTATAAAACATCCAAACCGTTATTAAAGAAATTTCCAACAAAGGCGCCTCATGTTTTGCAAGGTCCAGGTGAAGGAGCAGGAGTTGTAGATATTGGAGATGGGCAAGCGGTTGTTTTTAAAATAGAAAGCCATAATCATCCTTCTGCAGTTGAGCCTTATCAAGGTGCTGCTACAGGTGTTGGTGGAATTATTAGAGATGTGTTCTCAATGGGCGCACGGCCAATTGCGACGCTAAACTCTCTTCGATTTGGAAACCTTACGAATGGTCGAGTAAAATATTTATTTGATGAAGTTGTTCATGGGATAGCAGGCTATGGAAATTGCGTAGGTGTTCCGACAGTAGGTGGAGAAATTCAATTTGACGACAACTATGAAGGAAATCCATTAGTAAATGCGATGTGTGTTGGTCTAATTGATCAAAAGGATATGCAAAAAGGAATAGCGTCTGGTATTGGAAATACCGTATTGTATGTTGGCTCCAAGACAGGAAGAGATGGTATTCATGGTGCAACATTTGCATCGGAGGATTTAACAGAAGATTCGGAAAACAAACGGTCATCTGTACAAGTTGGCGACCCATTTATGGAAAAGTTATTAATAGAAGCGTGCTTAGAAGTCATCCATTCCGATGCACTTGTTGGCATGCAAGATATGGGAGCAGCCGGCTTAACTTCTTCAGCAAGTGAGATGGCAAGCAAAGCTGGTACAGGGATGGAATTAAACCTAGATTTCGTTCCACAGCGTGAAGAAAACATGACTGCCTATGAAATGATGCTATCTGAATCGCAAGAACGCATGCTGCTTGTTGTGAAACAAGGTCGTGAAAAAGAAATTCAAGCTGTATTTGCTAAATATGATTTAGAAGCAGTAGCAGTTGGAAAGGTTACTGACGACAAGCAATTTCGTTTACTCCATCAAGGTGAAGTCGTAACAGATATTCCTGTCGATGCATTAGCAGAAGACGCACCAGTTTATCACAAGCCATCTAAAGTACCGAGTTATTATGAGGAATATCAATTGATGGAGGATTACTTTCCACAAGTGAGAGACCACCAAGTGGTATTAAAACAGCTGTTGCAACAACCAACAATTGCGAGTAAAGAGTATGTCTATGACCAATATGATTCGATGGTACAGGCGAACACAGTCCTTGCTCCGGGTTCTTCTGCTGCGGTTGTTCGTGTTCGCGGGTTTGATAAAGCTTTGGCAATGACAACAGATTGTAATTCTAGATATCTTTATTTAGATCCTGAAGCAGGGGGTAAAATCGCTGTCGCAGAAGCGGCTCGTAACATTGTCTGTTCTGGTGCAAAACCTTTGGCACTAACCGATGGATTGAATTTTGGAAATCCAGATAAACCAGAAATTTTCTGGCAAATGGAAAAAAGTGTGGAAGGTATGAGTGAAGCAAGTATTGCTTTAAACACACCAGTTATTAGTGGGAATGTTTCCTTATATAATCAATCGAACGAACAGGCAATTTTCCCAACACCAATCGTAGGGATGGTTGGCTTACATCGTTCAGTTAAAGATATTACACCATCTTTCTTTCAAACGAACGGTGACTTGATTTATGTTATTGGCGAAACGAAACCCGAATTTGGTGGTAGTGAATTACAGAATATTTTAGAGGAACGTTATTTTGGAAAAGCGCCAGCTATCGATTTAACGGTTGAAGCTAAGCGTCAAGCGGCCCTTTTACAAGCTATTCAAGACGGTTTAGTCGAGTCGGCACATGACTTAGCTGAGGGTGGTCTAGCAGTAGCACTTGCAGAAAGCTTATTCTCACAAAAACAACTAGGCTGTGAAGTTGCAGTTGAAGGTGATCTGACAACAGCACTCTTTAGTGAAACACAATCCCGTTTTCTAGTAACCGTAAAACAAGCGAATCAACTAGCATTTGAACAAGCAGTAGAGGATGCAACATGTGTTGGTGAAGTCACTGATAGTAAGGAGCTCGTAATTAATCAAGATCATCAACCAGTCATTAGGGAGTCAGTAGAACATTTAAGCGAATTGTGGAAAGGAGCTATTCCATGCTTGCTGAAATCAAAGGTTTAAACGAAGAATGTGGCGTGTTTGCTATATGGGGACATGAGAAAGCGGCGGAAATGACCTATTATGGCTTACATGCAATGCAGCATCGAGGGCAAGAAGGTGCTGGAATTGTGACAAGTGATGGTGACATGCTTCATCTCCATAAAGGAAATGGCTTAATAAATGAAGTATTTCAAAAAGGAGAATTCAATCGTTTAAAAGGAAAAGCTGCTTTAGGACATGTTCGTTATGCAACACAAGGTGGTGGTGGCTATGAAAATGTTCAACCATTACTGTTTCGCTCGCAAAAAAATAGTATGGCTCTAGCTCACAACGGAAATTTAGTCAATGCCTATGCGTTAAAGAATCAATTAGAAGCACAAGGAAGTATCCTACAAACAACTGCTGATACGGAAGTGATTGCACATCTAATTAAGCGTAGTGGTCATCTAAATATGGAGGAAGCAATTAAACAAGCGCTAGGAATGATTAAAGGGGCGTATGCTTTTTCCATTTTAACGGAAGAAAAACTTTATGTTGCGTTAGATCCAAGAGGATTGCGCCCGCTTTCCATCGGTAAATTAGGTAATGCCTATGTCATTGCATCAGAAACATGTGCATTTGATTTAATTGGTGCAACCTATGAACGAGAAGTAAAACCCGGGGAACTAATTACGATTGATGATACAGGATTATCAACAATGTCCTTTTCATCGCCAATGCAACGTACACTTTGTTCGATGGAATATGTTTATTTTTCTCGACCGGATAGTAATTTGAACGGTTTGAATGTCCATGCAAGTCGAAAAACGATGGGAAAACAACTTGCGCATGAGTCACCTGTAGAAGCAGACGTCGTTACTGGTGTTCCTGACTCTAGTATTTCAGCAGCAATTGGCTTTTCAGAAGCAAGTGGTATTCCATACGAACTTGGTTTAATTAAGAATCGTTATGTTGGCCGCACCTTTATTCAGCCATCTCAAGAACTTCGCGAGCAAGGTGTGAAAATGAAACTGTCGCCCGTACGAGGAATAGTCAATGGTAAACGGGTTGTGATGGTAGATGACTCGATCGTTCGAGGAACGACAAGCAGACGTATTGTTCGGTTATTAAAAGAAGCGGGTGCAAAAGAGGTTCATGTCCGTATTGCATCACCTCCAATTGAAAATCCTTGTTATTACGGGATTGATACTTCCACAAAAGGTGAGTTAATCGCAGCCAACTATGCAGTGGATGAAATGCGTGACATCATTGGTGCTGATAGTTTGGCGTTCCTTACAACAGAAGGGTTGGAAAAATCAATTGTAACTGAGTCAAATTCACTTGAGCACGGTGTATGTAAGGCTTGTTTTACAGGGAACTATCCAACTGAAATTTATCCAGAAACAGTTATCCCTGCTTATAAGGAATAATCTTGCAAAAGGAGCGAAGCAAATGAGCGATCGATATAAAGAAGCTGGTGTAGATGTTCATGCAGGCTATAAAGCAGTTGATTTAATGAAAAAGCATATAAAAACGACTAATAGAGAAGAAGTTATTGGTGGAGTAGGTACATTTGCAGGGTTATTTGATTTAAGTGGCTTTAATTATGAAAAGCCTGTTTTAGTTTCAGGTACGGACGGTGTTGGAACGAAGCTTAAGCTAGCTTTTTCAACAGATAAACATGATACAGTAGGCATTGATTTAGTTGCTATGTGTGTCAATGATATCGTTGCACAAGGAGCAGATCCGCTCTTTTTTCTAGATTATATTGCTTGCGGAAAAAATGATCCAGAACAAATTGAACAAATTGTTAAAGGGATTAGTGCAGGATGTGTAGACAGCGGTTGTGCGCTGATTGGTGGAGAAACAGCAGAAATGCCCGGTATGTACCAACAAGGTGAATATGATTTAGCTGGTTTTGTCGTTGGGATTGCCGAAAAAAACGACATTATTACAGGCGAACACATACAACCAGGAGACCAGATTATTGGAATTTCGTCAAGTGGTGTCCACGCCAATGGTTTCTCATTAGTGAGAAAAATTATTGCTGATCAAGCATTAAGTTATCATGATTATATAGAAATGCTTGGCATGACTTTAGGAGAAGCTTTACTTACTCCAACTAGAATTTATACTAAAGCAGTCAAGCAATTAAAAAAAGCTCTTGAAATCAAAGGAATTAGTCATATTACTGGTGGGGGATTCTATGAAAATATACCAAGAGCTTTACCAGATCATCTAGGTGCAACGATTTATCAAGGCAGTTGGGCGGTACCTGCAATTTTTCCATATCTAAAGGAACAGGCTAATCTTTCTGACGATGACATGTTTGGTGTGTTTAATATGGGGGTTGGCATGGCAATTGTTGTAGAAAAAGAAAAAACAGATCAAGCAATAGATGTACTAAATAATAGTGGTGAAAAAGCTTCGATTATTGGAGAAGTATCTGAGCAATCTGGGGTGAGAATTATTCATGGCTAAGCCAACGATTGCTGTATTTGCATCAGGAACAGGTAGTAATTATCAAGCTATTTTTGAAGCGATTGAAAACAAAACATTAATCTGTGATTTAGCTTTACTGGTTACAGATCAGCCATCGGCCAAAGTAATTAAAAAGGCGGAAGGAAATAATACGCCATATGCTGCATGTAACCTAAATGATTATACATCAAAAAACACATTTGAGTCAGCTATATTAGAACAATTACGTATACATAAAGTGGACTGGATTATCTTAGCTGGATACATGCGGTTAATTGGTCCAACATTACTTCAAGCATATGAAGGGAAAATTATCAACATCCACCCATCACTCCTTCCTGCTTTTCCAGGATTAGATGCGATAGGTCAAGCATTTCAAGCGGGTGTGAAGGTGACAGGTGTGACGATTCATTATGTAGATGAAGGAATGGATACAGGCAAAATTATTGCGCAAGAAGCAGTGAAAATATCTGAGAATATCAATGAACAGCAACTACAAGAAAAGATTCAATTAATAGAGCATGAACTATACCCTAAGACGATTCAGCAAGTAATAACATCGTTAACAGACTAGGAGGATACGCAAAGTCATGAAAAAACGCGCCTTAATTAGTGTATCAGATAAAAGAGAGATCGTTTCTTTTGCACAGGGATTAGAAGACATAGGATATGAGCTCATATCAACAGGTGGTACATTGAAAGCATTGCAAGAAGCGGGTATCGCTGCAAGATCGGTTTCTTCAGTCACAAATTTTGAAGAAATTTTAGGTGGAAGAGTAAAAACACTTCACCCTTATATTCATGCAGGATTATTAGCTCGTCGTGATGATCCCATACATAAACAACAGTTAGAGGAAAGAGAAATTGTTCCGATTGATGTCGTTGTCGTTAATTTATATCCATTTAAAGAAACGATTGCAAAAGAAGGTGTCACAGAAGCGGATGCAATTGAGAATATTGATATTGGTGGACCGACGATGTTACGGGCAGCAGCGAAAAATTTTCAAGATGTAACAGTTGTTGTCGATCCTTCCGATTATCAAGAAGTACTCAGCAGGTTAAAAACAGAAAAAGAAGAAACAGTGGTGTTTCGTAAAAAATTAGCAGCAAAAGTGTTTCGTCATACAGCCAATTATGATGCAATGATTGCAAATTATTTTAATGAGATTACAGAGCACGATCATCCGGAAACGTATACAAGAACGTATGAAAAGGTTCAAACGCTTCGGTATGGAGAGAATCCGCATCAACAGGCAGCATTCTATCGAGATCCGAACAGCAAGGGAGCATCAATTGCACATGCGAAACAACTGCATGGCAAAGAACTTTCTTACAATAATATACAAGATGCCAATGCGGCATTAGAGATTGTTCTAGAATTTGGTGAACATCCAGCAGCTGTTGCGGTAAAACATATGAATCCTTGTGGTGTTGGAATAGGGTCAACTATTTCTGATGCATTTGCTAAAGCTTATGCTGCAGACTCCACGTCTATTTTTGGTGGCATTGTAGCATTAAATCGTGAAGTGGATGTAGCTACTGCAAATCAGTTAAAAGAAATTTTTCTAGAGATCGTGATTGCGCCTAGCTTTACTAAGGAAGCATTAGCTATTTTAATGGTAAAACCGAATATTCGTTTATTAGAAACACCAATAAAAATAAATGAAAATGACAAAAAGAAAGTCGTTAGTGTCGTAGGAGGTTTGTTAGTACAAGATCGTGACTTCGGTAGCGTAAAAATGAATGAGTTAACGATTGCGACAGAACGTAAGCCAAATGAAGATGAAATAGCATCACTATTATTTGCATGGAAAGTAGTAAAACATGTGAAATCAAACGCCATTGTTGTTGCTAACGATAAACAAACACTTGGCATTGGTGCAGGACAAATGAATCGTGTTGGAGCAGCAACAATTGCCCTAGAACAAGCAGCGGAGAAGGCGAGTGGAGCTGTCTTAGCGTCTGATGCATTTTTTCCAATGCCTGATACAGTTGAAGCTGCTGCAAAAGTAGGGATCAAGGCAATTATTCAGCCAGGTGGTTCAAAACGGGATCAAGAATCTATTGATGTATGTAACAAATACGGAATTGCAATGGTATTTACAAGCATGCGTCATTTTAAGCATTAATCCATACAAGCGCTCTATGTACATGTAATAAGCGTCAATAGTATTCCCTGTGAATCATTCAAATACAAACAATGATGGAGGTCGAGCTAGTGAATGTATTAGTTGTTGGAAGTGGCGGCAGAGAACATAGCATTGTAAAAAAGTTAGGCGAAAGCAATCAAGTCTCAAATATCTATGTTGCACCTGGAAATGGAGGGATGGCTGCGGAGGCTACTTGTGTGAATATTCGCGAAACCGAAATAAAGGAATTAGTTACTTTTGCGAAAGAGACACAAATCGCTTGGACAATTGTTGGTCCAGAAGTTCCTTTGATGGATGGCATTGTTGATGCGTTTCAACTGGCGGGTTTGCGAATTTTTGGTCCGACAGAAAAAGCCGCAATGATTGAAGGGAGTAAAGACTTTTCAAAAGCTTTTATGGCACGTCACGACATTCCAACAGCTAACTATGCAACGTTTACAGACTGTGACGAAGCAAAAGCATACATTAAAGCAAATGGAGCGCCTATTGTCATTAAAGCAGATGGCCTAGCCGCAGGGAAGGGCGTTGTTGTTGCTACAACTGTTGAACAAGCATTCGAAGCAGTTGAATCGATGTTACTAGCCAATAAATTTGGCGGGGCAGGAAACCGCGTTGTGATTGAAGCATTTCTTGAAGGAAAAGAATTTACTTTAATGGCGTTTGTTAATGGGGAAAATGTGTATCCGTTATTACCTGCTAGAGATCATAAACGTGCATATGATAATGACGAAGGACCAAACACTGGAGGGATGGGAGCTTATGCGCCAGTTCCTGATTTAGACCAGTCGATCATCACTTATGCAAAAGAGCATATTTTGCATAAAGCTGCGGAAGGAATGGTGCTAGAAGGTAGACCTTTTACAGGTATTCTCTATGCCGGACTGATTGAAACTGCGAGTGGACCAAAGGTAATTGAATTTAATGCTCGACTAGGAGATCCAGAGACACAAGTTGTTTTACCATTACTAGAAAATGATTTGATTCAAGTAATTGAAGATGTAATGTGTGGGAAAGATCCTGAATTGTCTTGGAAAGAGGGATATGCAATAGGAACAGTTGTTGCCTCGAAAGGATATCCAGAGAGTTATGCGAAATTAGTACCATTACCAGTGTTTGAAGAAAATGATGAAAGCTATGTTGTACATGCAGGAACAAAAGTTGAAAGAGATAGTACCTATCGATCGATCGGCGGACGTGTATTGTTAGTTGGTTCTGTTCAACCAACTATAGAACAAGCACATCAGTCCGTTTACACTTTTTTAAAACAATTTGAGCAGACAAATGATTTTTTCTTTCGAAGGGATATAGGAAAGTAAATATAAATGGTGTGAGGGAGTGTGTGGGAAGAGTACACACTCCCTTTTTAATTGGTGGATAGTTTCTGGGGTTGTTCGTGTCAATATGTGTAAGGCGTAATCAAAAGTAATTGACTATTATTATTTAAAAATATATAATCGCTTTTCGTGCGTTTAAATTAAGAAAATGTAATTGGCACGAGGAGATAAAAATATAGTGAGCAAGCGGTTTGTTATTGGTTAAGTATAATTATTTGATTCACTTTAATGAAGTAATATTGTGTAAATACATACTGAATGAATTTACAAACAATTGTCTAAACTGAACGATATACAGTTAAGTTGTTGGCACTTGCCTCTAACAAAATTAGGAGGAAAAAAGTGAAAAAAGACGAAAGTGATATAGCGCAGGGTAAGATGGATAAGGTAGTATTCTATATTAGTGGTGGGTTACTAATTTCATTTGTCGTTTTAGCGATGATTGATTTAAAAATGATACAAGAATGGATCAATTACTCATTTAATATCGCAGCTAAATATTTTGGTTCATACTGGGAATTATTATTGTTAGCAAATTTTATCATTGCAATTGTTTTAGCAATATCAAAATATGGGAAAATACGATTGGGTAAATTGGACAAACCAGAAAATAGTTATTACCGCTGGATAGCAATGATTTTATGTACATTACTTGCTAGCGGTGGAGTTTTCTGGGCTGCTTCAGAACCAATGATGCATTTTATTACTACCCCTCCTTTATTTGATGACCATTCGGGAACTATGAGTGGTGTTAATCCTGCTCTAGCACAAAGCTTTCTGCACTGGGGATTTCTTGCGTGGTCTATGTTGGGTACATTAGCTACGATTGTGTTAATGTATGCGCACTACCATAAAGGTTATCCAATGAAGCCGAGAGGCATGTTATATCCTATGTTTGGTGAGAAGATTTTCCGAAAAAAAAGTATTATAGGGAATGCGACCGACATTATTTCCATTGTAGCTGTAGCAGGTGGTACGATGGGGCCTATTGGTTTTTTAGGGCTTCAACTAGGCTACGGATTGCATGCATTATTCGATATTCCTAATACATTAGTTACTAATATTATTGTCGTTAGTGTACTTATTCTGATGGCTGCTATTTCAGTTGCGACTGGGGTGGATCGCGGTATTCAATTTTTGAGTAGAATTAATGTAGGCTTAACGGTCTTTTTAGCTGTTTGTATGCTCATTGTAGGGCCTACGTTATTTATTATAAATAAATTTATTTCTGCTCAAGGATTTTATTTAGAGAATTTTTTAACGATGGCTTTATACCAAGGAGATTCAACCTGGTTAGGCTGGTGGACAGTCTTTTTCTGGGGTTGGTTTTTAGGTTACGGACCAATGATGGCAATTTTTATTGCTAGAATTTCACGTGGAAGAACGATTCGTGAGCTGGTTATTGCTGTTTCAGTGATCGCACCTCTTGTAACAAACTTTTGGTTTGCAATCGTTGGTGGGACAGGTATTAAAATTGAATTTGATTCACCAGGTTCTATTTCGGAGCCATTAGCTACAGGTGGTATGCCGGCTGGAGTGATGGCAATAATGGATCAACTGCCTTTTGGCTTCTTTTTAGCGATAGGCTTTCTGATTGTGACGTTAATTTTTGTTGCAACTACGGTTGATTCTATCTCTTATACGGTATCTGTCTCTTTAACTGGGGATGATCATCCAAGTCGGCTGATTCGGGTATTTTGGGTGCTCATATTTGGTATGCTCTCTATTGTTCTACTAGCAATTGGTGAGAATAGCATTAATGCTATCCAGAACGCAATTGTTGTAACAGCTGTTCCTGTTTCCTTTATTTTGTTACCTACGCTTTGGGGCGCTGTTCAAGTAGCACGAAAATTAGCTGTTGAACAAAAGATTGTTTCAAAAAAATAAAAGAATATACTTTAGTTTTCCTCTAATCTATGTCGTTACACGATAGACAAGATTAGAGCTTTTTTTTAATGATACTTGTATGTAAGTCTGTTATAATCAAAGAAAGTAACAGTCGGATAAAAGCTAGACAACAGATAACTAATAAAGGATGTGTTCACACTGTGAGAAAACAAACGGTCATCATTTCTTTCATTATCATCATGTTTTTCTTCATCTTTGGATGCTCTAAAGATGAAAAAGCAGGTAAAGATTTAGCACAAAAAAAAGAATCTGAAGCTCCAGGAAGAACGGAGCTATCTAATACATATCCATTAACTGGTGAGAAAACAAATCAAGTAGTAGATAATCGAGCTATTGCTGTTATGATAAATAACCATCCTAAAGCAAGACCGCAAACTGGCTTATCACAAGCAGATCTTGTATTTGAAATCTTAGCTGAGGGAAACATTACTCGATTGATGGCATTGTTTCAGAGTGAGCAACCGGAGGAAGTTGGTCCTGTAAGAAGTGCACGTCCATATTATTTTAATACGGCAGATGATTATGGTGCATTATATGTTTATCACGGTGCAGCAGATTTTATTGAAGCTATGTTAGTGGGGGGTGCAGCAGATTATTTGAATGGTGCTCATTATGATAATGATGGGTATTTGTTTAAACGTGCCAATTTTCGTGTAGCTCCACACAATTCTTATTTACAGTTTGATTCAGTTTATGAAGTGGCAGAGGAAAAAGGGTATGATATAACTGCTGATCATGAAGCCTTATTATTTTTAGAAGAAGAAGAAATTTCTAATGTAGGTGGCACTACGGCCACAGAAGTATCTTTTAAATATAATACAACACCATTACGTTATGTCTATAATAAAGAAACAGAGCAGTATCAACGTTACAATGGACAAAGTCAAACAGTAGAATTAAATACTGAACAATCGATTCAATTGGATAACGTATTTATTTTAGAAACGAATCATGAAATTGTAGATGATGCTGGCAGAAGAGAAATTGATCTAGCATCAGGCGGAAACGCGTACTTATTACAAAAAGGAACAGTCCAAAAAATTCAATGGGAAAATCGTGATGGTAGAATCATTCCAGTGCGAGAAGGGGAACCAATTGGTTTAGTTCCAGGAAAAACATGGATTAATGTGATTCCGAAAAATCCAGGCTTAGATGGTGTAACTATTATTGAGTAATGAAAGGATGAAATAAATAGATGCAAATAGATAAATTACGTGGTGAACAATTGGATCGGTTATTTGATGCAATCCTGACACTTGAAACGAGAGAAGAATGCTATCAATTTTTTGATGATATAGCGACTATGAGTGAAGTACAATCGTTCGCTCAACGGCTTCAAGTAGCAAAAATGTTAGAAGAAGGTCGTACCTATCACGCAATTGTAGAAAAGTCTAGTGCATCTACAACAACCATTTCCCGTGTAAAACGTTGCTTAACTTATGGAAATGATGGTTATCAAATGGTTTTAGGACGTTTACAAGAATCGAAACAAGAAGAAAAATAAATAGCACAACTAGGAGGATTATAATGGTTCGTTTTGGTGTGATCGGAACAAACTGGATTACAGAAAGTTTTATCCAAGCAGCGTCAGAAATAGAAAATTTTCAACTAACAGCCGTTTACTCTCGAACAGCGGAGAAAGCGGAGCAATTTGCTAACCAATTTGATGGTGCGATTGATATTTTTACAGACCTTCATACTTATTTTCAAAATGATAAGATGGATGCGGTATACATCGCAAGTCCAAATGCGCTTCACGCAGAGCAAGCTATTCAGGCAATGCAACATGGTAAACATGTGATTGTTGAAAAACCAATGGCTTCGAATACAAGAGAAGTGCAAGAAATGGTGGATACGGCTAAGGATAACAATGTCGTGCTGATGGAGGCTTTAAAAACTACATTCTTACCTAATTTCCAAGCTATACAAGATAATTTACATAAGATTGGCCAAGTACGTCGTTATTTCTCAAGCTTTTGCCAATATTCATCGCGATATGATGCTTATAAAGAAGGTACGGTACTAAATGCATTTAAACCCGAATTATCAAATGGTTCATTAATGGATATAGGAATATACTGTATCTATCCGATGGTCGCTCTATTTGGAAAACCGAAAAAAGTATATGCTAATGCGTATATGCTAGGTTCAGGTGTGGATGGTCAAGGCAGTGTCATGTTTGATTATAACGAGTTAAATGGTGCAGTGATGTATTCGAAAATCACAAATTCATATTTACCATCTGAAATTCAAGGTGAAGATGGTTCCATCGTAATAGATAAAATCAGTCATCCTACAAAAGTAGCAATTCATTATAAAGATGGGACAATAGAAGATATTACTCGTCCTCAAAAAGAAAATGCGATGTATTATGAAGCGAAGGGATTTATTGATGCAATCCTTGCTGGGCAAAATGAATCAACGGTCAACACATTTGAGAGATCCCTAACAACTGCAGCTATTTTAGAAGAATCAAGAAAACAAATCGGATTACCCTTCCCAGCAGATAAGAAATAAAAACTGTATCTATGATTGTGGTGTACAATCATAGATACAGTTTTTTAAATGTTAGAAGTTAAAATTAAGGTTCTATACTAAATGTGGTGGTGCCCCTTGATCTATCAAGCCTTCAATGGAAGCAAAAAAACACACGCATTCCTCTCTCTTTTGTTACCCTAAAGTTGTAGATCAAAAGGAAAAAGGAGAGGAAAAGCGTGCAAAACAATTTTATTATAGAAATGCTGCTGACCGTTTTCACTTTATCCGTCAAGTATATTGGGCATTAGATGAAGGAAGGCGTGAAGTGCAACGAACGTTAGATAAGAAGGCTCGCATTCGTATGAAATGAAGTGAAAAATTACTTTGGAAGTCCAACTATAAATTGACAGAAAAAGAACGAGGAACAGTAAAACCATTACTCAAAATAGATGGCCGATTAGATGAGGTATACTAATTGAAAAGAAGCTGGATCAATGGTTTAAAGAAAGTGATGCAAAGACTGCCAAAGAAGGATTAGAGGCGTGTCTAAAAGAAAGGAGGATGTCAAATATAGGCTCCTTTCATAAGGTGACGAAGACATTTAAACGTTAGAAACAAGAGATCCTGCAATCCTTTATGTACCCCTTTAATAATGGATACATGGAGGATGTGAACAACACAATAAAAGTGACGAAACGTATGTCTTATGGCATGAAAAGTTTTGAGCGTTTGAAAAAGAAAATACTAAATACTATGGCAACAAGAAATAAGAAGCGTCTTATTATAAAAGCGCCTTAGCTGAGGCCGTACCTGCGGAAAACGAGCTTATTTCCTCTGCGGTTCAGGTACAAGCATTATCGATAATATAAATGTAATAAAAGAGATGGTGGAGTGAAAATCACACCACCACATTTGACAGAGAACCAAAATTAATCCCTTTCTAGGGATGAAAAAAACGATATTTTTGATATAATGAAACAATGGACTAGTAGCGGATGGAGGCTAGAGTTTTGTATAATTGGAAAGAATGGAAGCATGTGTTTAAATTAGATCCAAATAAAGAATTATCAAACGAAAAAATAACACAAATTTGTGAATCAGGAACAGATGCCGTGATCGTTGGCGGGACAGATGGCGTAACACTTGACGGTGTATTGCAACTACTTAGTCAAATTCGTAGGTATTCCGTTCCGTGTATTTTAGAAGTATCTACGATGGACGCGATAACGCCAGGTTTTGATTTTTATTATATTCCGATGGTTTTAAATAGTAGAGAAAAAAAATGGATGATGGACATCCAACATCAAGCAGTAAAAGACTTTGGACATATACTAGAGTGGGACGATCTTATCGCGGAAGGGTATTGTATCGTTAATCCGGAGGCAAAGGCATTTACACATGCGAACTGTACCTTACCAAGTGACGATGATGTGATTGCATATGCTCAAATGGCAGAGCATTTATTCCACCTTCCTATTTTTTATTTAGAGTATAGTGGAATATATGGAGACCCATCACTTGTAAAACAAGTTAAAAAACAGTTGAATGATACGAAACTCTTTTATGGCGGTGGAATTACGAATAGAGCACAAGCGAAAGAAATGGCAGAGCATGCTGATGTCATTGTTGTTGGAAACAGCTTGTACGATAATTTTGATCAGGCAATTCAAACTGTTCATGGTGTAAAATAGATTCAAGAGGCGGTGACATGGATGAGTCAAGCAATACAAGCTCTATTAAAAGGATTAAATGATAAACAACAAGAAGCAGTTCGAAAGACAGATGGTCCATTATTAATTATGGCGGGAGCAGGAAGTGGAAAGACACGTGTATTAACCCATCGAATTGCCTATTTATTAGATGAGAAGGACATATCACCACGAAGTATTCTAGCGATTACTTTTACGAACAAAGCAGCACGAGAAATGAAAGATCGAGTGGCACGTTTAGTCGGTGCAGAGGCAGATAAAATTTGGGTATCTACCTTTCACTCTATGTGTGTGCGAATTTTAAGACGAGACATTGATCGAATTGGCATGAATCGTAACTTTTCTATTTTAGATAGTGGTGATCAATTATCTGTTATTAAGAATGTACTAAAAGATAAAAATATTGATCCGAAGAAGTTTGATCCACGTGCAATGCTTGGGGCAATTAGTTCAGCAAAAAATAGTTTAATAACTCCTGATCAATACAAAGAAGAAGCAGGTAATTTTTACGAGCAACAAATTGCAACAGTTTATGAGGGATATCAAAAGACGCTAACGAAAAACCAATCATTAGACTTTGATGATTTAATTATGCAGACAATACGCTTGTTTGAACGTGTTCCCGAGGTGTTAGAGTATTATCAACGTCGTTTTCAATACATTCATGTCGATGAGTATCAGGACACGAACCACGCGCAATACTTTCTAGTAAAACAGCTTGCTGATCGTTTTCAAAACCTCTGTGTTGTAGGTGACTCGGATCAGTCGATTTATCGATGGCGTGGTGCAGATATTCAAAATATTATGTCGTTTGAAAAAGATTATCCGAATGCACATGTTGTTTTACTTGAACAGAATTATCGTTCGACACAATCTATTTTACAAGCGGCAAATAGTGTAATAGTAAACAATCCTGGACGTAAACCGAAGAAATTATGGACAGATAATACATCAGGATCTAAAATCTATTATCATGAAGCGGCGACAGAGCAGTATGAAGGACTTTATGTTGCAGATAAAATAGAAGAATATATTAAATCTGAAGGATATAACTACCGAGATATGGCTATTTTGTATCGCACGAATGCGCAATCACGTTCAGTCGAGGAGATATTTGTAAAAGCGAATATCCCTTATCAAATTGTAGGCGGTACAAAGTTCTATGATCGTAAAGAAATTAAAGATATTCTTGCGTATTTACGTTTAATTTCGAACCCAGATGATGATATTAGTTTTGCTCGAGTAGTGAACGAGCCAAAGCGAGGAGTCGGAAAAACATCATTAGAGAAACTACAAGCATATGCAGCAGAAAATGATATTTCACTATATACTGCAGTACAAGAAGTTGATTTTGCTGGGGTAAGTGGAAAAGCAGCGAAATCGCTAGCTGATTTTGGTGCAATGATTAAACAATGGACACAGCAACAAGCATTCTTACCTGCTACAGATATGGTAGAAGAAGTATTAAATCGAACGGGCTATGAGCAAATGTTGCAAAACGAACGAAGTATTGAAGCACAAAGTCGACTAGAGAACCTAGAAGAGTTTAAAACAGTTAGCAAGCATTTTGAAAATACGAGTGAAGATAAAACATTAGTTGCCTTTTTAACTGATCTTGCATTAGTTGCTGATATTGATCGTATGGATGATGATCCATTTGCTGATAATAAAGTAACATTGATGACATTGCACGCAGCTAAAGGATTGGAGTTTCCAGTGGTGTTTTTAATCGGAATGGAGGAAAACGTGTTTCCGCATAGCCGTTCGATTATGGATGAGGAAGAAATGGAAGAAGAACGTCGTCTTGCTTATGTAGGGATTACCCGAGCAGAAAAAATACTCCATTTATCTCATGCTAAAATGCGGACATTGTTTGGACGAACAAATTTAAATCCTGTCAGCCGATTTATTAGTGAAATTCCTGATGAATTGTTAGAAGGGATCGAAGAAGCGAAAGAAAAAATGTTTGGTTTTTCTAAAAAACAGGACACTCGTACAAATTCATTTGCAACTCCATCGAAACAGACCGTTAAGAAAAGAGCAAAGCAAACAACGACAGGTGGAGAGAAAGTAGCTTGGCAGGTTGGAGATAAAGCCAATCATAAAAAATGGGGACAAGGTACAGTAGTAAAAGTTAATGGTGAAGGTGAATCAATGGAATTGGATATTGCTTTTCCTGCGCCAACGGGTATTAAACGTTTATTAGCGAAATTTGCTCCGATTACCAAACAATAAACTGAGGTGGATCAAAGCATGGAAGAAATGAAAGCAAAACAAGAAATAAGCAGTTTGCGAGAAGAGTTGAATAAATATAATCATGCATATTATGTGTTAGATCGACCAAGCGTATCTGATGCGATTTATGATCAGAAAATGCAACGTTTAACAGAATTAGAAGCGCAATTCCCTCAATTTATTACATCTGATTCTCCAACGCAACGTGTAGGAGGAGAGCCGCTTGATGCTTTTGTAAAAGTACAACATCAAGTGCCGATGCTTAGTCTATCCAATGCGTTTAGTGAAAATGATTTAAGAGATTTTGACCGTCGTGTAAAAGACGGGCTAGATGTAGAACATGTAACGTATGTTTGTGAATTAAAAATAGATGGTTTAGCTGTTTCCCTTCGCTATGACAATGGTATTTTTACACAAGGAGCAACACGTGGGGATGGTACGACGGGTGAAGATATTACAAGTAATTTACGGACGATTAAAAGTATCCCGTTACGAATAAATGAAACAGAGACAATCGAAGTACGGGGCGAGGCTTTCATGCCACAGCAATCTTTTTTAGTTTTAAATGAGGCGAAGGAAGAAAATGGGGAAGAACCATTTGCCAATCCTCGGAATGCTGCAGCCGGTTCTTTACGTCAATTAGATCCTAAGATTGCAGCAAAACGTAATTTAGATATTTTCTTATACGCAGTTGGTCAGTGGGAAAGTGGAACATTAACTGCACATAGTGAAAGGCTTCATCACCTATCTGCTTTAGGATTTAAAACGAATCCAGAGTGGAAGAAGTGTTCAAGCATTGATGAAGTGATTGAATATGTAAACGAATGGGTTACCAAACGAGCGGACCTGCCGTATGAAATTGATGGCATTGTAATTAAAGTAGATCAGTTAGCTTATCAAGAGCAATTAGGTACAACAGCAAAGAGTCCACGTTGGGCTATTGCGTATAAATTTCCCGCAGTAGAAGCAGTGACTAAATTATATGACATTGAATTAAGTGTAGGTCGAACGGGAGTAGTGACACCGACTGCTCTATTGGAACCAGTAAAAGTAGCTGGAACAACTGTGCAACGCGCTTCGTTACATAACGAAGATTTAATTCATGAAAAAGACATTCGGGTCAATGATACAGTTGTCATAAAAAAAGCAGGAGATATTATTCCTGAAGTTGTTCGTGTTGTGACAGATGAGCGTGACGGGACAGAGCAACAATATCGTATGCCAAGTCAATGTCCGGCTTGTAGTAGTGAACTGGTTCGTTTAGAAGAAGAAGTCGCATTACGATGTATTAATCCAAATTGTCCAGCACAAGTGAAAGAGGGACTGATCCACTTTGTTTCTCGTAATGCCATGAACATTGATGGTTTGGGAGAAAAAGTAATTGAACAGCTGTTTGAAGCAAATCTTGTGAAAAGCATTGCTGATATTTATCAGCTTAAGCGAGATGAACTATTACCTTTAGAACGAATGGGCGAAAAGTCAGTTAATAACTTACTTCAGGCAATTGAAGCGTCAAAAAGCAATTCACTTGAAAAATTATTATTTGGTCTAGGCATTCGGTTTGTTGGTTCCAAGGCAGCAAAAACACTAGCGATGCATTTTGAAACAATGGATCACTTAGCGGCATCAAGCTATGATGATTTAGTGGCAGTTAATGAAATTGGCGATAAAATGGCTGATTCCATTGTGCGATATTTTGGAGAAGAGAAAGTACAACAATTAGTTCATGAATTAAGAAATTTAAATCTTAATATGACATATCTTGGACCGAAACCAAACGTTGAGGAATTGGTTGATTCTCCATTTTATGAAAAAACAATTGTTTTAACTGGTAAAATGGAGAGATTAACTCGATCAGAAGCGAAAGAACGAATTGAATCACTTGGTGGCAAGATAACAGGAAGTGTAAGTAAGAAAACATCGCTGGTCATTGCAGGTGAAGATGCAGGATCTAAGCTTGATAAAGCCAATGATTTAGGTATAACAATTTGGAGTGAACAAGAGCTCATTGATACGTTAAAAGAGATAGATGAGGAGTAATATTCCTGTTTGAAGGAAGGAGGAAATCTAAGTGAACAAAAAATTAGCAACATTAAGTATTGCTGCTGTTATCATATTAGCGAGTTGTGCCCCTTCTTATGATAATCAAGAGGAAGTAGTAGAAGATAATACATCAGAACAGGATAGTGGAGAGACAGCAATTATCCCGAGCCACAGTGTTACAGAGGAAGAATATCAAGTGTTGCTACCGTACAAGATGAGCCAATCAAGAGGAGTAATTACTAATCAAATCGCTAATCGACTAGATATTGATGCAATTGAACAAGGCTTACGTAGACATTCCACGGATGTATATGATCCAGATGATTATTATTTTCAAGAGGGACAAAAACTCACTACAGATATTGTTTATAATTGGCTGGAACGGTATGGAAAAAAAGAATCCGGTAAGGATAATCCATTAGGGCTTAATCCTGCGCTCCCTGATATAAATGAAAAGGACACAGAGCGAATGATTGAAGCAGAGCGTAACAATCCTAAATATTTATCACACATTTTAGAGCAAAACTACTTAATAAAAACGGATGATAACGCAGTGCAGTTAGGTGGAATATCAATTGCGTTATCAATGAAATCAAACTATCGCTTTCAAACAGAAGTAGGCGGACCATACTATTATGAAGACATTTCGATGAAAAAAATGATGAGTGAAGCTAATAAAATAGCAAAAGAAGTAATAAGCCGCATACGTCAAATGGATGGATTAGCTGATGTGCCAATTATGGTAGCGATCTATCGAGAGGAAGCAAGAGATTCATTAGTGCCAGGGAACTTTGTAGCTAAAACTAATGTTAAAAGTGGAAGCTCCTCCATTAAAGATTGGAAAAAAATTAATGAAAAATATGTGTTATTTCCTTCAAGTGATTTAACAAAAAAAGATCCTGATACGAATGCTAATTTAAAAGACTTTGAAATCGATGTTTCGAAATATTTCCCAAACTATGTTGGTATTATCGGGAAAAGTTTTTATGTTGATGATCAATTAAAGAAGCTAACATTGGAAATACCAATTAGGTTCAATGGAAAAGCAGAAGTAGTTGGCTTTACCCAATATGTCTATGGCTTAATTGTAGATGGGTTTGAAAACCATTTTGATTTGGAAGTGAATATTACGTCAAGTAATAAACAGGAAAGCTTAATTTATAGAAAAGCAGGTGAAGAGGAGCCCAATGTGCATATCTATGATTAAGTAAAGTTGATAATAACGTCTATTCTTTGCTATTATCTTAAGTATTGTATGTTTACATAGAAAAAAAGCTGGAGGTGACAGGAATGTCTGAAATTTCAAAAGAACAAGTAAAGCACGTTGCACATTTAGCGAGATTGGCCATTACTGATGAAGAAGTAGAAACAATGACGAAACAGCTAGATGATATGATTAATTATGCGGCGCTTTTAAATGAGTTAGATACAGACCATGTAGAACCAACGACACACGTACTAGATTTGAAAAACGTAATGCGCAAAGATGAGCCAAGAAAGTGGATTGAAAAAGAGGATGCACTAAAGAATGCACCAGATGTTAAAGACGGTCAATTCCGCGTGCCATCTATATTAGAATAGGGAGGGAACAAAGCATGTCGTTATTTGATTATACATTAAAGGAATTACAAGAAAAGCTACATAATAAAGAAATCACGATTACGGATTTAGTAGATGCATCATACGAACGAATTAATGAAGTAGATGACCAAGTTCATGCATTCCTAACCTTGAATGAAGCAGGTGCTCGTGAGAAAGCAAAACAATTAGAGCAGTCAGCAAATGATCATGCCAATCTATTATTTGGTATCCCTGCTGGAATTAAAGATAATTTAGTAACAAAAGGGCTACGTACAACTTGTGCTAGTCAATTGTTGGATAATTTCAATGATCCACTATATAATGCAACAGTTGTAGATAGATTAGAGCACGAACAAACAATTACAATTGGTAAATTAAATATGGATGAGTTTGCAATGGGATCATCTAATGAAAACTCAAGCTATGTAACAACGCGCAATCCATGGAACACAGATTATGTACCAGGCGGATCAAGTGGTGGTTCAGCAGCTGCTGTAGCCGCAAATGAGGTTTTCTTTTCACTTGGTTCTGATACAGGTGGATCGATTCGTCAGCCAGCAGCATTTTGTGGTGTTGTAGGATTAAAGCCTACCTATGGACTAGTCTCGCGTTTTGGACTTGTAGCATTTGCCTCATCACTAGATCAAATTGGGCCAATTACGAAAACAGTAGAAGATAACGCCCATGTACTTCAAGCAATTGCTGGTCATGATAAAATGGATTCTACTTCTGCTAACATAGAGATTCCAACCTACAGTGATGCATTTAAAGAGAACGTGAAAGGGTTGAAAATTGCTGTACCAAAGGAATATTTGCAAGAAGGTGTCTCTCCTGAAGTAAAAGAGTCCATACTTCAAGCACTTAAAGTATATGAAGATCTAGGCGCAACATGGGAAGAAGTGTCTCTTCCGCACTCTAAGTATGCTGTTGCCGCTTATTATTTATTGTCTTCTTCGGAAGCATCTGCCAACCTTGCCCGTTTTGATGGTGTACGTTATGGTGTGCGTTCTGAAAATGCAACTAACCTGTTAGATATGTTTAAGTTATCCCGTAGCGAAGGCTTTGGTGATGAAGTAAAACGTCGTATCATGTTAGGCACATTTGCACTTAGCTCAGGTTATTATGATGCGTATTATAAAAAAGCACAAAAAGTTCGTACGTTAATTAAAAATGACTTTGAAAAAGTATTTGAAAATTATGATGTAATTATTGGACCAACAACACCAACGCCAGCATTTAAAGTCGGTGAAATCATTGATGATCCATTAACGATGTATGCGAATGATATTTTAACCATCCCTGTAAACTTAGCGGGTGTACCGGGTATGTCTATTCCTTGTGGCTTTTCGAGTGAAGGTTTGCCAATCGGTTTGCAAATTATTGGGAAACATTTTGATGAAACAACGATTTATCGCACTGCATATGCGTTCGAACAAGCAACAGATCATCATAAAAAACGCCCAACATTGGGAGGTGCGAAGTAATGAATTTTGAAACAATTATTGGTCTAGAAGTACACGTAGAATTAAAAACAAATTCAAAGATATTTAGCCCAAGTTTTAATCATTTTGGTGCAGAGCCGAATGAGAATATTAATCCAATCGACTTAGGATACCCAGGTGTACTCCCGGTCTTAAATGAAGAAGCGGTTAATTTTGCAATGAAAGCAGCGATGGCACTGAATTGTGATATTGCTACAGATACTAAGTTTGACCGGAAGAATTATTTCTATCCAGATAATCCGAAAGCCTATCAAATTTCACAATTCGATCAACCAATTGGTGAAAATGGTTGGATTGAAATTGAAGTAGAAGGAAAGACAAAACGAATCGGCATTACTCGTTTGCATATGGAAGAAGATGCAGGTAAATTAACACACAGTGATGCAGGCTATTCATTAGTTGACTATAATCGCCAAGGAACACCATTAGTAGAGATTGTATCAGAACCTGATTTGCGTTCGCCAGCTGAAGCTTATGCATACTTAGAAAAACTAAAAAATATTATCCAATATACAGGTGTTTCTGATTGTAAGATGGAAGAAGGTTCACTACGTTGTGATGCAAACATTTCAATCCGCCCAATTGGTCAAGAAGCATTTGGTGTTAAATCAGAATTGAAAAACTTAAACTCTTTCTCCTTCGTTCAAAAAGGACTAGAGTATGAAGAAAAGCGTCAGCAAGAAGTATTGTTAGCTGGTGGCGAAATTCTACAAGAAACACGTCGTTATGATGAACAAACAAAAGAAACGATCTTAATGCGTATTAAGGAAGGATCAGACGATTATCGTTATTTCCCAGAACCAGATCTTGTACCACTTTATATTGATGAAGCATGGAAACAACGCATTCGTGCTGAAATTCCGGAGCTTCCTGATGCAAGAAAAGCGCGTTACATTAATGAGTTAGAACTACCGGCATACGATGCGATGGTATTGACTAGTACAAAAGAGATGTCTGACTTTTTCGAAGCAACGATTGCAGCTGGCGCCGATGTAAAACAAGCATCAAACTGGTTAATGGGTGAAGTATCTGCCTACATGAATAAGCAACAAAAAGAGCTACACGACCTTGCTTTAACACCAGAATCTCTAGCAAAAATGATTCGTTTAATTGAAGATGGTACGATTTCTTCTAAAATTGCGAAAAAAGTGTTTGCAGAGCTAGTAGAAAAAGGTGGAGACCCAGAACAGATTGTTAAAGATAAAGGACTTGTTCAAATTTCTGACGAAAGTCAATTGACAGAAATTATTTCATCTATCTTAGATAAGAACGAACAATCCATTGTCGATTATAAAAATGGTAAAGATAAAGCACTAGGATTTTTAGTAGGACAAGTAATGAAAGAAACCAAAGGTCAAGCAAATCCACCGATGGTAAACAAAATCATTTTAGCAGAAATGGATAAGAGATAATGAAGGAAGAGGGCTACTAAAGGTAGCCTTCTTTTCACACGGATAAAAATATAACCTTTTCTTTTCCGGCTAAAACGGCTATGATGATAGTTAGAAAAGCGAAAGTAGGGAGGGCTTTCTAATGCAACGTGCTCGAATTATTTATAACCCAACTTCTGGACGTGAACAATTCAAAAAAGAGTTACCTGAAGTATTGCAAAAATTTGAACAAGCTGGTTATGAAACATCCGTTCATGCGACAACAAGTATTGGTGATGCAACGCATGCAGCGAGTCAAGCGATAGAGCGTGGCTTTGACGTTATCGTAGCTGCTGGTGGTGATGGGACAATAAACGAGGTCATCAATGGTATGGCTGAAAAAAACAATAAGCCAAAGTTGGGTATTATACCAGTAGGAACAACAAATGATTTTGCCCGCGCACTACATATCCCACGTCAAATTGGTAAAGCTGTTGATGTTATCTTAGCAGATCGATCAGTTGCTTTAGATATAGGGAAAGTAAATGATCATTACTTTATGAACATTGCAGGTGGAGGAAAATTAACTGAATTGTCTTATGAGGTCCCGAGTAAGTTAAAAACAATGCTTGGTCAACTCGCATATTATTTAAAAGGAATTGAAATGTTACCATCATTACGACCAATTAATGTACAAATTGAATATGATGGAAAAACATTTGAAGATGAAATTATGTTATTCCTTGTAGCTAATACAAACTCAGTTGGTGGATTTGAAAAATTAGCACCTAACGCAGAAATGAATGATGGTGTGTTTGATCTATTGATTTTAAAGAAAACAAATCTTGCAGAATTTGTCCGTTTAGCTACTCAAGCATTAAAAGGAAATCATTTAGAAGATGATCGAATCTTGTATACCCGTGCGAAACGAATAAAAGTACATACAGATGAAAAAATGCAGTTAAATGTAGATGGTGAATTTGGAGGGCTTTTGCCTGGTGAGTTTGTTAACCTTCATAAGCATATCGAATATTTTGTGCCAGAAACTTTCGAAGTGAAAGAAGATAGCTAATAGAAGCATTCTTCTTTCTATTTTTTTGTCTACCTTCATTCGCCAATATTCGAATATTTCCCGGGAAATGTCGGATTTATTTTTAAGTGGATGAAAAAAAGCTAAAATAATAGAGGAAGAACTAATATTTCTTGAATCGTATATTTGTGATAAACTTTGGTGAGTATTTGATAACGAAGGACGTTGATGAACAATGGAAAAGCAAAAAGCTCCTGTACAAAAAAACGAAATGATAACATTAGCATTTGAAGATATGACCCATGAAGGTAATGGTGTCGGAAAAATAGACGGTTATCCTGTTTTTGTACCTTATGCCTTGCCAGGTGAAACAGCTCAGGTGAAAGTGATTAAGGTAAAGAAAAATTTTGCTATAGGTAAATTAATAGAAATAGAAGATCAAAGCGCTGAACGTGTAGAAGCACCGTGTCATGTTTATTACCAATGTGGTGGCTGTCAGCTTCAACATATGAGCTATACGCTCCAAAAAGAAATGAAGCGCACACAAGTAGTGAATGCACTGAAAAAAATTGGACATATAGAAGACGTTGTTGTTCATCCTACGATTGGAATGGACGATCCATGGCGTTATCGTAACAAAGTCCAAATCCCTGTTGCTGAAAAGAACGGAAAGCTAATTACGGGATTCTACCGAAAGAAAAGCCACGACATCATTGAGGGAATGGATCGTTGTATCATCACATCCGAAGTGAATGATTGCATGGTTGAAGCAGTGCGTAGTATAGCGGATCGATTCGGCATCCCTGCATATGATGAAAAAACGCATCGTGGAGTACTTCGTCATATTATGGTTCGAACAGGCGAAATAACGAATGAAACGATGATCGTGATTGTAACCCGAACGAAAGAACTACCTAATAAGGAAGCACTCGTGAATGAAATTAGAGAAGCCTATCCGAATGTGACATCGATTATGCAAAATATTAATAAAGATCGCACCAATGTAATACTTGGTAAAGAAACCAAACTACTTTGGGGAGAATCATATATTCATGATAAAATCGGTGACATTACCTTTGCTATATCTGCGAAGTCATTTTATCAAGTGAATCCGACGCAAACGAAACAACTATATGATAAAGCATTAGAATATGCACAGCTAACAGGAAACGAAACAGTTATTGATGCATATTGTGGTATTGGAACGATTTCACTTTTCCTAGCGCAACAAGCGAAAAAGGTCTATGGTGTTGAGATAGTAGGAGAAGCAATCGCTGATGCAAAAGAAAACGCAAAGTTAAACAAGATAAATAATGTAGAATTTTTTGTCGGACAAGCAGAAAAAGTAATGCCTTGGTGGACAGCACAAGGATTGAACCCAGATGTGATTGTTGTCGATCCTCCACGAAAAGGTTGTGATGAAGCATTGCTAGAAGCAATGCTTGAGATGAAGCCAGAACGTATCGTATATGTATCTTGTAATCCATCCACACTAGCACGTGATTTACGGATACTAGAAGATGGTGGTTATAAGACAAAAAAAATACAGCCCGTTGACATGTTTCCTCAGACGAATCATGTGGAGTGTGTATCGTTGATGTCTAGGGAATAAATACATCAGCGAATTAAGTATTGATAGAGCAAGGTTTATAGGGTTTCACTTTAGTTTATTTTAGTTGGATAAACAGGTGAAACCCTTTTTGTTATTGGCTTTGAGAATGCTGAAATTTAGGGTTGAGTTGATAGAATGACTTTTATCTAGGGGAGTTGACAGGATAGATGTAGGGCATAAAATGTGCTATATTTAGACTAATCACATAGTTAGAAACCACATTGAATATAATTAGTCTAAAATAGATGAATAAACATAAGTGCCAGGAGGTAAGGAGATGTCTGATCAACGTAGAGTTCACTTTATTCCGCCAAAACCTATTAAACGTGAAAAACGAGTAGGAATTTACTGTCGTGTAAGTTCTAATAGTATGGAACAATTGAATAGCTTAACAGCCCAAGTATCTGCCTTAACTAGATTAACAGCATTGGCTCCTAACTGGCTACTTGTTGATACATACATAGACATTGCTTCTGGAAAAGCGAAGTCTAACCGGAAAGCATTTCATCGTCTGATAAAAGGTTGTGAAGCAAAAAATATAGAAATTGTGATAACTAAAAACATTAGTCGATTTGGTCGGGATACAGTTGAAGTGCTTGCAGGGTTGAACAAGTTAAGAGAACTTGGAGTACGAGTTCTCTTTGAACAAGAAGGTTTAGATACGGCCGATACAGATAGTGCATTAATGATTTCAATTATCGAATCCATTGCTCAGGCGGAAAATGAATCGAGAAGTGAAAATATTAAATGGGGATATAAACGTCATGCTGCCCAAGGGACGTCTAAACTGTATAACAGAAAATGTTATGGCTATGAAAATGATGAAGATGGTTTGTTGATTATAAAAGATGATGAAGCTAAAAATGTTCGATTAATTTTTGACTTATATTTACGTGGGGCTAGCATTATAGGTATAAAGCGGGAATTAGAAAAACGCGGAATAAAAACACCAACTGGAAAAGAGAAGTGGAGTAAAAGAACGATTGATGTCATGCTGAGTAATGAAAAATATATTGGTTTAGTAAGACTACTCAATGCGGGGGAACATCAAGAACATTATGTGTC
This sequence comes from Paraliobacillus sp. JSM ZJ581, assembly GCF_044383835.1. NCBI lineage: Bacteria > Bacillati > Bacillota > Bacilli > Caryophanales > Bacillaceae > Paraliobacillus > Paraliobacillus sp. JSM ZJ581. The sequence goes on along the minus strand of NZ_JBISEP010000007.1, from coordinate 65,592 downwards.
TGAAAACAATCATCCAGCAATCATTTCAAAAGAGCAATTTGAAGCGGTACAAGAAGAAAAGAAAAAGAGAAGTAATGTTGTGAAAGCTGAAGATGGTGTAAAAAGAAAGAGTAGAAAATATAGTTCGAAAAAGGGGTGATAATTTGATGATTAATAAATTATATGATAAAGATGGAAATCCAATTCTATATGATTTAAAAAATGAGTTTGTTGAGATAATTAATTTAGTGGGCACTGAGACAAACGTTGAGAAATGGAGAAAATATAAAGCTTATAAGGTAGATAGATATAGTGAATTTGGGATAGATTGTGACGTTTCATGTCTGGCTATTCAAGTATATAATAAGGGATGGAAATTTCTTAACAGGGTAAAACCAACAAAACAATATGTAAAGAATCCTAAATCAGATCGTATCGTGATAAGAGAATATAAATATCAATTTATATTGAGAAATACCCGACCATTTGAATATTATCGTGGTGATACAATGACTTCATTTACTAATACATATAATCATTTTATAAAGCATTATGTTGAAAATGAAAACATTAGTGAAGAAATTGAGAGATTAGCAAAAAATTATCATACAATAGGGAATATGATTCCAATTCCTAGTGGACTGAATATAAGTCGTGCTGGCAAGTATGCAAAATATGATTATTGGGATTTAACTATGTGTAAGATAAAAGAATGGTATGATTCTGATTGTGATAAAAAAAGGAATCAAGTACTTTATGAATTACTTAATGGAGACTCAAATACAATTGACTCTATAAACAGATGGCTAGAAAAGTTTTCAACTTGGAAGGAATTTGTAGATGAAAACTATTTAAGCAGTTATGTTGATCAAACTTCTTATAGTCCAATTTTATTTTGGGAATCACATAGTTATGATAATGCCGAATTGCCAACAAATGAAAAGTCTTTTTTAAACTATTTAAGATTATTGAATGAGTATATTGAAAAACGTAATAAAGAGATACTAACTGATATTAAAAGCTAAAAATAGCCTAATCAAAAGTCGATATGTTGACTAGACAGAAAAGATGGTAAGTTACGTTGATACAAGCGTTATTCTTGTAAAAAACAATGTGTAGAATAGCCTAAGTACATCATGTGGAGTGTGTGGTTTTGATGTCTAGGGTGGATGAATAAAATGAGTTGAAGTATTGAAAGAATAAGGTTTTCCAGTGATTTTGGAGAATGTCCAAGCTGGGAAATCTTATTTTTATTTGGTTGGAATTGGTTTGGAAATTGGATAGAAAATGGAGTTGAGTTGATAGGAGAGCTTTTGGTTGAGTGAGTTGACAGGACTGATAATTTATTTGATTGGAATATTATACCTTACAAGTATTAGTGAAGAAAATTTATTTTGTAAATTCTATTAAAAAACTATTTCTCTTTTAGAATATAATACATATTCGAAAAATCGAATGAGTTCCCGAAAAAACTTTTGAAATTTGATAGTTATTCTGCTATATTAGTTAATGATATTTAGTTTTCTATAAAAGCGGAGGTGCAAAGATGGGGGTATCCTATAAAAGGCTTTGGAAATTAATAATTGATAAAGATATGACAAAGGCGCAAGTAAGAAAAGAATGCGGAATAGCAGCTAGCACATTTTCTAAAATGAATAAAAATGAATATGTATCATTGGAGATATTAGAGAGAATCTGTAAAAAGCTAGATTGTAATATAGGAGATATAGTAGAAATTGATAAGAAATAACTCCTTAAAATTTTAATAGATACATATAATGATTAACTACAATAAAAAAGTTTGTTAGGAGTTAAAACATGATTAGACTGGGAACTGTGTTTAGTGGTATAGGTGCTATTGAGCATGCACTCGAGAGATTGGATATAAAACATTCTATAGAATTTGCATGTGATAATGGTGAGAGAAATCTAAAGACTAGTGAGGAAGAAATATTAACTGAAATTAAAGATATGAATGATGAAGAAATAAAAAATCATATTGAAAAGTTATATATGGAAGAATGCGGAGTGAATTATGTAGAGCAAACATACAAGGCCAATTACAAAGTTGAAAATAATCGATTTTATCAGGATGTTCGCTTTTTGAATGGCTATAATTTTACAGGTAAAGTAGATTTATTTGTTGGAGGAAGCCCTTGTCAAAGTTTCTCACATGCGGGTAAAAGAGGTGGGCTGGATGATGCAAGGGGTACTTTGTTCTATGATTTTGCTCGTTTAGTTTATGAAATACAACCAAAGGTATTTATATATGAAAATGTACCTGGAATGTTAAATCATGACGAAGGTAATACATGGAAGGTAATCTCTAAAATATTTGACGAAAGTAATTATGAATGGACTTATTGGATTCTTAATGCTAAACATTATAGTCTTCCACAAAATAGAAGAAGAATTTTTGTAATTGGTTATCATGAGAAATATAAAAAACATTTTCAGAAATTAACTAAACCTGATGAAATACCGTTAAATATAAATATGGAAGAGTACTTAGAAAGAAGTGTAGATAATAAATATTATCTACCTGAAAAGGGATTTTTACGTGTAATTAATCCTAAACATAAAAGACATGTAGCTGTAAACGGTAGTGTTGCAAGATGTCAAGTTGCAAATCAACAATTTAATTGGTATGGAGATATGCGAATAGAAACAGATATTCCAGAAAGAGTATTGAGAGATGAGCGTATTTACAAAGGTATTTACAATGGTGAGCTAAGTGTTGCTAGAGGGCTAACACCTAGGGAATGCTTTCGTTTAATGGGTTTTTCAGACGAGTTCGTAATACCAGAAAATATAAATGATAAATTTTTGTATCGTCAATCAGGAAATTCAATAGCAGTTAATGTACTAATGGAGATTATGAATACAATATTAGAGACGGGGATTTTTGATAATGGTCATTAGAGGCAAAAAAAAAATTAGCCAACCTATTAATATTGCCACAGTATTTAGCGGCATAGGGGCAGCAGAATTTGCATTGAAAAGAATGAATATAGATTATAATTTAGTGTTTGCATGTGATAATGGGGAGGTAGATTTAATTGAAGATGAAGACGAAATAAGGGAAAGTTTATCAAAAATTGATAGTTTTGAAAAGAAAAAGGAATATATTGATAGTAAGATTCACCCAAGACGGACAAATTTTGTTAAAAAGTCATATTTTGCAAATTATGATATTGATGAAGAACATTTTCACCATGATGCGCACTATTTAGATGGAAATCAATATAGAAACAAGGTTGATCTCTTTGTTGGCGGTAGTCCATGTCAAAGTTTCACCTTATTTGGATATCAAAAAGGATTAGAAGAAGCCAGAGGTACTCTCTTTTATGAATTCGCTAGGCTTATTAATGAAATCCAACCAAAAGTTTTTATATATGAAAATGTACAAGGTCTAGTTAGGCATGATAAGGGCAGAACTTGGGAAGTTGTTCAACGTGTTTTTGATAGCCTAAATTATAAAGTACATTATAAGGTTTTAGATGCTGTTGATTATGGAATTCCCCAAAAAAGAAGACGAATTTTTATTGTAGGTTTCAAAGATCATGAAAGCAACTTTACCTTTCCTGATGAAAAGGAGTTACAATATACAATGCAGGATTTTTTAATCGATAATTGTACTGAAGGTCATTTTATGGCTAAAGGTGAGGAAATCCATATTGACAAAGTGGAAGGTCAAGTAGACGAAAAATATTTCTTATCGGAAAGAATTCTACCTGGTATCATGTCGCCAGGGACAAATGGTTTTAATATGAAACCAGAAATAGACTTATCCATCGCTCGTCCATTAATGAGTTCTATGCACAAAATGCATAGAGCAGGAGTAGATAATTATGTAACTACTAATGATAAAATAAGAAGATTAACTCCACGGGAAGCTTTAAGATTGATGGGATTCACTGATGATTTCAAACAGGTTGTTTCTGATACTCAAATGTATAGGCAAGCTGGAAATTCTGTTGTAGTAGATGTTTTTATTGCTTTATATAAGGAAATTTTTAGTATGGATTAAAGGAGGAAGTGTTTATGAAATGGTCTATGGATACTCATAAATATATGAGTGAAATTACAAGAACAGCTTTAAAAATTATCGTATCTAACAATATTACCTCTGAATCTTCTGTTTCAGAAATTGACAGTGTTGAAAGACAATTAGTTGAGGCAGGGGTATATACTAAGTATGAAAGCGCAAAAGGTAGAATCAGAAGAGCATTGTTTACATACTTTAAAGCATACGGATGTATGAATAATGATGAATCTCCCACAGAAATGGGTAATGCTTTCATCGAAGATAAAATAACAATTCAAGAATTTTCATTTTGGTACGTATTGAATTACAAATATGTATCAGACGATACTGAGTATTTTCCAACACAGTTAATTTTAAAGTTTTTAAAAATGATGGGTAGCATTGATGTAGAGTATGGATATATCTCGGCACATGACTTTTCTCATCTTGTAAATTGTGAAAAACTAAGTGATATAAATGATGATTTTATAGAAGAAATTTTAGAAAATAGAAAAAGAGAGAATGTAGAAGTTAATGAAAGACAAATAGGCTTTGATATTTGGTCTAAGATGTTAATACAAGCGGGGATATTAATAAGAAGGCCAGATAAATCTTTAGTCGTGAGTAATGATGAGTTAGCTGATTGGATTTTAAACTCTTACGAGAGAGAGTTTACTGTTAGCAAGGGTGAAATTGTTACAGGTATAATCAAGTACTTACCAGTTTTACCAATCGGAGCTACCAGAGGTGATTCTTCTCATTATCAAAATGAAAGCACCGCTTTAAAAGCACTTTTATTTGATACAATCGATGAAAAAATAATTGAAAAGTATATTTTGGGAAATAAAAAAGTAGTTTTAAAAGATATGAAGAAGGCATTGGGTATTGATGAGAGAAATATCTCATTCTATCTTAACTTCCATGGTTTGGAACATATTGTAGGATTTGTTTTGAAGAGCAACTCAAATAATAAGATAAAAAGAATCGGTGAGATACTAATTTCTCTTGAACTAACTGAAGAATTGCTAGATGAAGAAACGGATAGTGAAAAAAATGTAGTTGAGCGATTAACAGGTGGAAATAACACATTATTATATGGTGTTCCTGGCTCGGGGAAAAGTTATAAAATTGAAGAAGAATATTGCAATGACTTTAAGTTTATGGAACGTGTTGTTTTTCACCCGGATTATATGAATACAGATTTTGTGGGTCAAATATTACCAACTGTAAAAGGAGAAGGTGATGAAAAAGAAATCACTTACGACTTCACACCTGGTCCTTTTACAAGGGTACTTAAAAAGGCGATTGAAAATCCTGGAGATTATTATTATCTTGTAATTGAAGAGATTAATCGTGGAAATGCACCAGCAATATTTGGGGAAATCTTTCAGTTACTCGATAGAGACGATAAAGGAAAAAGTTCGTATGAAATTACTAACTATAATATTGCTAATGAAGTGTTTGATGAAAAAGAAAGGCCTATTTATATACCTTCGAACCTACATATCTTGGCAACGATGAACACGGCCGATCAAAATGTATTTACTTTAGACACAGCATTTCAAAGAAGATGGAACATGAAAATGATTGAAAACGATGTTTCAAAAGCGAAGCATGCATCAAGGGAAATTCTTGATACAAATGTGACTTGGAAAAGGTTTAATACTGTTATTAACGATCAAATTATTACAAGTAGTGCAGCTACATTATCATCAGAGGATAAGAGATTAGGTGCTTATTTTGTAACGGAGGGTGTTTTAAAATATTATTCGCAAGATAAAAATCTGGATGAAGTGTTACAGAAATTTGGCATTGAATCAAATGATACTAAAAAAATCAGTAGAACTATTGAGGATTTAAACTCAAGATTTGGAGACAAAGTGATTAAATATCTTTGGGATGATGCTTTTAAATTTAGTAGAGATGATTTGTTTGATAGCGAATATAAGAGCTTAGAAAAAGTTTTGGATGCCTTTAATCAATTTACGGGAGATGAAAGATTTAATATATTTAACCAGGATATAAAAGAGAATTTACTCAGAACATTTGATACAAAGGGTAGTGAGAATGAGTAAAGGTTTTACTGATGTAGTAATATCCAAAACTTTGAACAATTATTGTAGGAATGCTACTAACAAAGAAGGCGATACATTTGTAGGTATCAAGTCAGAAATTAAAGGTGACAAGCATGAAATAAGTGTGAACTTTCCAATAGGGTATAACATCTCAAAAAAAGAAGAGGATTTAAGAGATGATATTATAGACTTAATCGCAGTTTTGTCAGCTTATAATGATAAACAATCTAGAGTATCACAAATTACTTCTAATCAAGTTTTAAAAACTGTTAGGTTTCCAGTTCAAGCTTATTTTAGGGTAATGCAATACTATTTAGATTACGATTATTATATGGAAAATGAAGAAATATATGTTCAAGGAATGTCGGGACCTGTGAGTATGAAGCAAACAATAAAAAGGATTCAGCCAATCCCTCAAAAAACAGGTTTTGTTTATCCTAATTTAATGGTTAGAAAAAACAGTGATACTGATAAACACATCATTACTGAAATTAATAAGTTTTGCGTGTATGAAAGCTTTATGAAATTAGGTTGGATTTATAAGCAAAAGCTCCCACAGCCTGCAAATATTAAAAATCCGAACCTTAAAATGTATCAAACAATATTACGACAAAAACTAGAAAAAACAAATGATGACTCTTTAAAACAATTATTTCAAAGCATGCTTGCAATTATTGAGTTTAGAAATAGTGTAGACGATCCGGAAGAGTTCTATTTTGGAACTAATAATTTTGAATATATATGGGAAAAATTAATTGATGAAATTTATGGCATAACTAATAAAAGTTATTATTTTCCCAAAACTAGCTGGAAGTTACGTGTTGGTGAAAGGGAAAATCCAGCACTTGAACCAGACACAATTATGATTACTGATGAAAGTATATCAGTTCTAGATGCAAAATATTATAAATATGGTGTGACTGGAAGAGTTAGTGATTTGCCACGATCAACATCTATAAATAAACAGATAACATATGCGGAGTATATCGCAGAAAATCCAAAGTTTACTGAAGATAGAAAGAATGATAAGAAGATATTTAATGCGTTTTTGCTTCCGTTTGACATGGAAGATAATAAATTAGGCGCAAATGACAATTATTTTACCATAGGAGAAGCAGTAGCAGATTGGAAGCAGGCGGATAAAGATTACGAACGCGTGCAGGGGATATTAGTAGATGTAAAAAAGTTAATGGCAAACTCTACTAAGCCAAATATACAAGAAATTAAAAAGTTATCAGATGCTATTAAAGATAGTATAAAGCGAAATGAAAAAATGCAAAAGAGTGGGAACTGAAAAAAGTTTCCACTCTATTTTTTTTGCCTATATCTCCTTTGTGAAACAGCATTGGTGCAGTATACACAACAATATTTTTTAACTTGGTTTGTTTTGGATACCAAGAATAATTGATGGCAGTTTATGTTCTGACAAACTCTGTGCATAGCTTGATTAGAATCTAAGTAAAATAGAGACAAATACATTGCTGAAAGTAAAGAAGGTAAATTCCAATTGGGACGCATTGTGTTTGCATCATATTTAGGTTTAATTTCAGATAAAAAATGATTAAGCTCTTTTTCGATAAGATATTTTGAAATTTTTAATAGAGCTTGTTTTAAATCACTATTTTTCCCTGTGGTGAACATTTCATATACTGCTTCTTGGAAAGGCATATCTAGTGAGACATTGTCTAGGGTAATAATAGAAATTCTTCTTGAAAAATGATATAGGAAATCAATGATTAAACATTCATGTTCGTTAAAGATAGCTTCTTTTTTAATAGTATAAGATTTAACAATTTGTTTTAAAAAAGACAATGAGTAATCGTCATTCTGCATCAAATCTTCATATTCATCTATAATTACTTCATTTATTCCTTCATCTAATAAGTAATCCTTAACCCTATAGGCAGGTATTGTACCACCATCAGTTCTAGGAATTTGCACAACGTTATCTTTGTTATCAAATCTTATTTTATTTGCATTAACTATGTTATGTAGTAAATCGTTATTTGAAGAACTGTAACAGATATTGTCTTCAATTATTATATCCTTTTTTTCATTTAACAAAAGAAAGAGTACAGAATCTAATAAAGATTTATAATTGATGTTGTCTGTGTCTTGAGCATTAAAAATGTTTATTAAAGCTTCTAGATTGTCTTTTATATAATCTACATCGTCTATTTGGAAAGTTACAAATTGCTCGTAACTATTTAATGGGAATAAAAATCCATATTTTTTAAAAAATGACATCATTGAATTTAAGCCATTCTTCTCAATGCCTATAAACTCTCCTAATATGTTGTTTTTTTCACCGCTTTTTTCTCTGCTAATTTCTTTTAAGCCTTCCCCATAAAGATATGCTGCGCGGAAATTTTCATTATTATTTCGTAAAACAAGTTCCTTTGTTTTATCCCCGGTATATGGATCTACAATTCCATTAAAACTAACTTCACATTTAAAACTTTCAAATGTAAATGCACTCATAAAAGCATCTTTTGTCATTTCACTCCACTACTTTCATTTGATAATTGGTAATATCTATAAAATTAATTACTTTATATATTAATAAGCTTAATAACATTATATCACTCATTACTTTTAATTAAAGTAATGAGTGATTTTTCATATTCTAATTATTTTTTTAAAAAGAGATAATAAAGTTAATAGAAATTTAGTTTTTTCTTTAAATTAGATTTCTATTAAAAAAATATCAAATGCCTGATTTGCAATAAGGGCAAAGGATACATATTGAAGTACGCAATTCACACCAGGATTGTAGTGTCTCAATATTAGTACCCTTACCTTGTTGCGCACTTTTTTAAGTAAAGGTCAGGTTACTAAAGGACAAGTTCTTCATTGTTTGCATCCTTTGCCCCTGCAAATTGGCGGAGAGGATGCCAAACAATGACAAAAAAGTACAAAACAAGCCAAAAGAACAGAGAATCTTATATTTACTATTCAGGAGGTAAAAAGATAGCAACTATCGTGCCAGGTGAAAATGGTGTAACAGAAGTTGATATTGAGATTTTACATTCTGAAGATAATCGAGAAGTAGATGAAGGTCGCCGCTATGATTACCGAATTGCTTGTAATCTTGATTCTTATGTAGATGAAAATGGAGAATCAAAAGCTGAGAACAATAAATTTTTAGCAGATTGGGATGCAAATCCGTTCAATGAAATTTTAAAAATAGAGAATAGCGAAGAGAAACAAAAATTAATCGAACAATTACATGAAGCAATGAAAAATTTAACAGATAAACAACTGAGAACGGTACAAAAGAAGTTTTATGAACAAAAAACAAATGTTGAGATTGCTGCCGAAGAAGGCGTGACCGAAGCGGCTATCAGAAATCGTTTAAATAAAATATACAGAAGATTAGCAAAACTGATAACAAAGGGCTCTTAATGAGCCTTTTAAATATAATTTCAAAAAAGGGGTTCGAAAAGGCAATATTTCTCGCTTACTACTAAGGGACGAAATCCCCCCCTAGAAAGGAGTGTTTCCAGATGAGTTTAAAACACAAAGTGATCATCAATGTTAAAGATGAAGAAGGTGGAAAAACGAGAGTGGTTGAAGGTAAGCGCAAAACAGTGCGTAGCCGAATACTAGATTTACTGTTTGGTAAGAAAGTAAATCTACTCGTGATAACACCTGGAGACTCAGTAGAAACAGTGGAAATAAAAGAGACTCGAAAAGGCGGTGAAGCTTAATATGAGTAGAACAAAATTACTTCTTGATTTGGTCACTGATTTACAGAATTTAGCTGGCTCACTTCAGACGATTGCTCAAGTGTTAGCGAGTAATGAAGAATCACCACGAACGGAAGAAAAAGCACGAGTTAAAAAAGCGAAGCCGAAAAAGAAAAAAATATCGCTTGAAGAAGTTCGTACGTTACTTGCACAAAAGAGCCAAGCAGGTTTTACAGCTGACATTAAAAAGTTACTTGAAAAGTACGGTGCATCAAAGCTAAGCGAAATTGATGCAAAAGATTATGAAGCATTGATGAAAGATGCGGAGGAATTTCAATGATGAAACATGCTATTTTATCCGCTTCAGGGGCACATCGTTGGATGAATTGTACACCATCTGCTCGGCTTGAATTAGAGTTTGAAGAATCTAGTGGTGAAGCGGCTAAGGAAGGGACAGCCGCTCATGAACTGGGAGAACATAAGCTTAGAGCCGCATTAAAGATCCCAACGAATAAACCAACATCTGTTTATGATTCTGAAGAGATGGAGCGTTATACCGATGAGTATGTTCAGTTTATTTTAGAAGAACTAGCGGCAGTAAAACAAATAACGAAAGATCCACTTCTTCTTATTGAACAACGATTGGACTTTTCAAATTATGTACCAGAGGGCTTTGGAACAGGTGACTGTGTGATTGTTGCAGATGATGTGGTTCATGTTATTGATTTTAAATATGGACAAGGTGTTTTAGTTGAGGCGGAAAATAATCCGCAAATGATGCTTTATGCACTTGGAGCACTAAATCTATTTGATGCGATTTATGACATCAATGCAGTAAAAATGACCATCTATCAACCGAGACGTGAAAACATCTCAACCTTTGAAATATCCAAATCAAGTCTAATAGATTGGGCAGAAAGCACACTTAAACCAAAAGCTGAATTAGCTTTTAAAGGTGAGGGTGAATTTAAGCCGGGTGATTGGTGTAGATTTTGTAGGGCATCTGTGGAGTGCAGGGCAAGGGCGGAAGAAAATTTGAAAGTAGCAAAATTCGAGTTTAAAAAGCCACCTTTATTAACAGATGATGAAATATCAGAAACCTTGCTTCATGTAAATGACCTTACTAAATGGGCGAATGAAATATTTGCTTATGCAACGAATGCTGCTGTTCAGCAAGGAAAACAGTGGGCAGGTTTTAAGGTTGTAGAAGGTAGGTCTAATCGTAAATACACAGATGAAGAAGCGGTAGCTGAAGCTGCAAAGAAAGCAGGCTATGAAGATATTTATAAGCAAAGTCTGCTGACGATAACCAATATGGAAAAATTGATGGGTAAAAAGAAGTTTAATGAAATACTTGGTGATTTCATTACTAAGCGAAGAGGGAAACCAACGCTTGTTCCAGTAACGGATAAGCGTCCAGAAATAAATATATCAACAGCAAAAAATGAATTTATGGAGGAAAAATAATTATGTCGAAAACAGTTAAAAATCCAACAAAGGTAATTACAGGGGTAGTGCGTTTATCTTATGCAAATGTGTGGGAGCCGAAGTCAATCAATGGTGGAAAAGAAAAATATAGCGTGAGTGTTATTATTCCGAAAAGTGATTCGAAAACATTAGAAGCAATTGAAAAAGCTGTAGATGCCGCAATTGAAGAAGGTCGCGGTAAATTTGGTGGGAAAATCCCAAACAAGCAGTCGTTAAAATTACCACTTCGTGATGGAGATATTGATCGTTCAGATGATGAAGCATATGCAGATAGTTTCTTTGTTAATGCAAACAGCATTACGCCACCACAGATTGTAGATGCCGATATTAATCCGATTTTAGAACGTTCGGAAGTTTACTCTGGTGTTTATGCTCGCGTAAGTGTTAACTTCTATGCCTTTAACTCAAATGGTAACCGAGGGATTGCCTGCGGTCTTGGTAACATCCAAAAGATTCGTGATGGGGAGCCATTAGGCGGAAGAACTGATGCATCGGTAGACTTTGCTACTGATGTGGATGATGACTTTTTATCATGAAAACATTAAATATTGATATTGAAACGTATAGTAGTGTGGACCTCGCTAAAAGCGGGGTCTATCGCTATGCGGAGGCAGATGATTTCGAGGTGATGTTATTTGCTTACAGTGTGGATAGTGGACCTGTTCATGTCATTGATTTAGCGAGCGGTGAGTCTATTCCATCTGAAGTTGAACAAGCAATATTTAATAAAGAGATAACGAAATGGGCCTTTAATGCTCAGTTCGAACGAGTCTGTTTAAGTAGGCATTTCAATGAACATCTTTCTCCTGACGATTGGCGTTGCACCATGGTGTGGTCTGCTTATTTAGGCTTACCATTATCTTTAGAAGGTGCTGCAATGGTAACGGGAGCAGATAAACAAAAGCTGTCAGAAGGGAAAGATTTAATTCGTTTTTTCTCTATTCCTTGTAGACCAACAAAAACAAATGGCGGCCGAACAAGAAATCTAAAAGAACATGATCCTAATCGATGGGAAAGATTTAAAGCATACAACAAACGTGATGTAGAAACTGAAATAGCGATACAAGAAAAGTTATCTAAATTTCCAATGCCTGAAGCGGAGTGGGATAACTATTATTTGGATCAATTAATTAATGATAGAGGGATAATGCTAGATTTAGAGTTAGTTGCACAAGCGATTAAGTGCGATGACTTAATTCGCGGTGAATTAATCAGTCGAATGAAAGAAATTACAAAGCTAGAAAATCCGAATTCTGTTAAACAAATGCGTGAGTGGTTACAAACAAAAGGTGTTGAAACAGATAGTTTAAATAAAGCAGCTGTAACTCATTTAATTGAAACCAGTGAAGGTGAAATTAAAGAAGTACTTCAACTGAGAAAACAACTCGCAAAATCGAGTGTGAAAAAATACGCGGCGATGGAAAATGTTGTTTGTCGTGATGAACGGGCGCGGGGCTTAATTCAGTTTTATGGGGCGAATCGTACAGGGAGATTTGCAGGAAGGTTAATTCAAGTTCAGAATCTACCGCAAAATCATCTCCCGGACTTAGACGAGGCTCGTGCATTATTGAAACAAGGAAACTTTGAAGCTTTGCAAATATTATATGATTCAGTTCCGAGTGTACTTTCCCAGCTTATAAGGACCGCATTTGTTCCTATTCGGAACAATCGCTTCATAATCGTTGACTTTAGTGCCATTGAAGCACGTGTGATTGCCTGGATTGCAGGGGAAACATGGCGAAATGAAGTGTTTGCATCGCATGGGAAAATCTATGAAGCCTCGGCTGCACAGATGTTTAAAGTGCCAATGAATGAGATTACAAAGGATAGTCCACTTAGACAAAAAGGGAAAATTGCTGAATTAGCACTTGGTTATGGAGGTTCTTTCGGTGCATTGAAATCAATGGGCGCTCTTAGCATGGGACTTGAAGAACATGAACTAAAACCACTTGTCGATGTGTGGCGGCAGTCGAATTCTAAAATTGTGAAGTTTTGGTGGGATGTTGATCGTGCTGCAAAAGAAACAGTTAAGCAACGAAAATCACATATGACGCATGGTATAAAGTTTGAATATCAAAGTGGAATGTTGCTGATTGGTCTACCTTCAGGAAGATGGCTTTCCTATGTAAAACCACGTATTGGGATAAACAGCTTTGGCAATGAGTCTGTTTTGTATGAAGGTATTGGTGCGACAAAGAAGTGGGAGCGAATATTTAGTTATGGTCCAAAGTTTGTCGAGAATATTGTGCAGGCAGTTTCGAGGGATTTATTATGTTTTGCTTTACAACGTGTTCATGATGAAGGTTTTCGAATTGTCATGCACGTACATGATGAAATTGTGATTGAAGCACCAGGCGATGTAACAGTCGATTATATTAGCGACTTAATGAGTGAAGCACCTCCTTGGGCAGAAACGCTAGAATTACGTGCAGATGGATTTGAAACAAACTTTTATAAAAAAGATTAATAAAAGGGGGTTCGAAATCCCCTTTTTCTTCGCATATAGGTGAGGGTAAATTTATTTACTCTACAACTATTTGTAGGAGGTTCATTAATATGATGAACAATATTAAAGTTTTTAACTTCGAAGGAAATGAAGTAAGAACATCTTTTAAAGACGGTAATATTTGGTGGGTTGCAAAAGATGTGTGCGATGTTTTAGGAATTAAAAATAATCGTGATGTTATCGCTCGTTTAGATACAGATGAAAAGGGTGTAGATACTATCGACACCCTTGGCGGACAACAGGAAGTATCAGTTATAAACGAGAGTGGGTTATACAATATTATCTTACTCTCAAGAAAACCAGAAGCAAAAAAATTCAGAAGATGGGTTACACATGACGTTCTACCCTCCATTCGAAAAAATGGATTGTATGCAGTAGATGAAGTGTTAGCTAATCCAGATATTTTGATTAAAGCGTTGGAAGAACTAAAAGCCGAGCGACTAAAAAGCAATCGACTATCAGAAACAGTGAAAGTCCAAGAACAGCAAATTATCGAAATGAAACCAAAAGCGAGTTATTACGATGTTGTTCTTAATTGTAAAGATGCAGTTGCGATTTCAGTGATAGCAAAAGATTATGGAAAGTCTGCCCGTTGGTTAAATAAATATTTACACGAACAAGGGGTTCAATATAAACAAGGGAAGATTTGGTTGTTATATCAAAACCATGCTGAGTTTGGATATACAACAACAAAAACTCACACATATAAAGATAGCAATGGCTATGATCGTTCAAAAGTTCATACGTACTGGACGCAAAAAGGTCGACTGTTTATTTATGACTTACTAAAAGCAAAAGGCATCTTACCTAAAATTGAAATGGACAGTTAAGCATTGGAGGTTATCAATATGAAAATAGCTGTCGGTAATAGTCGAATGGACAGAAAGTGGAAGAACAAAGATGTAACGTGGGACGAGTTTATTAATCTTGTAAATCAGACAATCCGTACAACTGAAACGGTAGATGAATATAGAAAAATGAATCGTGCAAAACAAGATGCAACAAAAGATGTTGGCGGCTTTGTTGGCGGTGCTTTAAAGCAAGGAAAAAGAAGGAACGGACATGTTTTGTCTCGTTCACTTCTTACCCTTGATATGGACTACGCAGTGCCTGGCATTTGGGATCAAATTGAACTTCTTTATGATTTTAAATGCTGCATATATTCAACGCATAAACACACTCCTGAAAAACCAAGGCTACGTTTAATTATTCTGTTTAAGCGTGATGTTTCGGAAGATGAATATCCAGCAGTAGCAAGAATGGTCGCAAAAGAAATCGGTATTGATTATTTTGATGACACAACATATGAACCTTCAAGATTAATGTACTGGCCATCGACACCATCAAATGGTGAGTTCTTTTTCGAGAAAAAAGATGGTGAATTATTAGATCCTGATTTCTATTTGTCGAAATATGACGATTGGAGAGATACGACAACGTGGCCTGTATCGTCAAGGCAATCCGAAGTAGTACACAGAAATATTAAAAAACAAGCTGATCCACTAGAGAAGGATGGTATTATAGGTGCTTTTTGTAGAGCGTATTCTATTGAAGAAGCGATTGATACTTTTTTATATAACGTCTATGAGCCCAGTTTGATGGAAGGAAGGTTTGATTACATTCCAGCTGATTCGTCTGCGGGGGTCGTCGTATATAACGGAAAGTTTGCTTATAGCCATCATGCAACAGATCCTGCTTCAGGGAACTTACTGAATGCGTTTGACCTCGTTCGATTGCATTTGTTTCAAGATTTAGATGATAAAACATCTTATTCAACCGCAGTAACAAAACTTCCATCCTTTAAGGCTATGACTGAGTTTGCTTTAAAGGATGAGCAGGTAAAGGTGCAGTTTGCGGAAGAACGTAAAGAACAAGCGGAGATTGAGTTTACAGAAGATGACTGGGAAGGTCAATTGGACCTTGATAAAACAGGTGCAGTTAAAAATACACTTAGAAATCTTACCTTAATATTGGAACATGATGAAAACCTTCAAGGTATTGTTTTTAATGAGCTATCAGACAACTTGGAGATTGTTAGTCCTGTTCCTTGGTCGCACCCATCTAAATATTGGCGAGATGCGGATGATGCTCAGCTTGTTAGTTATATCGATGCGCACTATGGAACGTTTTCAGCTAGAAATTATGATATCGCCATTGCGAAGGTTGCTGATGACAGATCCTATCATCCGATTCGTGATTATCTTGATGATTTGCCCGAGTGGGATAAAGTGCCACGTGTTGATACTTTGCTAGTTGATTACTTGGGAGCAGAGGATAACGCATATGTTCGAGCAGTAACAAGAAAAACATTATGTGCAGCTATTTTAAGAGTGCTAACACCTGGAGTTAAGTTTGATTCGATGCTTGTTTTAAATGGTCCGCAAGGAGTCGGTAAAAGTACGCTTATTGCAAGGCTTGGTGGTGAATGGTTTTCAGACAGCTTAAGTTTATCAGACACAAAAGATAAGACAGCTGCTGAGAAATTACAAGGTTACTGGATCATTGAGATCGGAGAACTCGCTGGACTTAAAAAAGCAGAAGTAGAAACACTGAGGAGTTTCCTTTCACGACAAAACGACATTTATCGAGCGAGTTTTGCAAAAAGAGTTACACCGCATTTAAGGCAATGTGTATTTTTTGGAACGACTAATGCTGAGAAGGGTTACTTAAGGGATACGACAGGTAACAGACGATTTTGGCCTGTGAAAACTCCAGGCGATGGAGTAAAGAAATCATGGGAAGTAACTGAAGAAGAAGTGCTGCAAATATGGGCAGAAGCACTTGAATATGTGAAACAAGGTGAAAAGCTATATCTCGAGCATGACATTGATCAGCTGGCAAAAGAAGAACAGCGAATGGCGATGGAATCGGACGAGCGAGAAGGGTTGGTTCGTGAATATTTAGAAACGCTACTTCCTGATGATTGGGACGATATGGACTTGTTTGAACGTAGGGCATTTATCAATGGAACTGAATTTGGAGATAGTCCAAAACAAGGCGTATGGAAACGAGAGTATGTTTCTAATATGGAGATTTGGTGCGAATGTTTCCAAAAGGAACGTTCCAATTTAAGACGGGTAGATGGAAACGAAATATCCACGATTATGGCAAGTATTGGTGGCTGGACAGGCTTATCCAAGAAAAAGAGACTTCCCATTTACGGAACGCAGTGGGTGTATGAATTGAAAAAATAACGTTCCAAAAAATCTAGTTTGGAACAAAAAGATGACTTTGGAACACGTGAAATTGTTCCTGGAACAAAAATAAAAGAGTTCGTCACATAGTTAGGAACAGTAATCAATCTATGTCATATAGAGGTTCGTGGAAAAGTTGTTCCAATGTTCCAAGAAAAATATGATATTAAGAAAATATAAGAATATCAGGTTAAATCACGCAAATACGCATATACGCGCGTAAGAAAGTTTAAAAACGTTTGGAACAGGAGAGTTTGGAATGCGAGAGAAAACAATTGAGTCGAAATTAACCGAGGCAGTAAAACATAGGAAAGGGTTATCTATCAAACTAGTCTCTCCGAGTTTTGATGGATTGCCCGATCGATTAATCTTATTACCAAATGGAAAAATAGGCTTTATTGAAGTGAAGGCACCTGGGAAGAAACTGAGACCGCTGCAAAAGAAAAGAAAGGAACAACTGGAGTTGTTAGGTTTTCAAGCCTTTGTTTTAGATAGTGAGCAGCAAATAGAAAAAATCATTGATGAAATTATTGGAGGTGATGCCGAATGAAGTTCATACCACATGATTATCAGAGATATGCAATCAGCTACATTGAGGAAAATCCTATCTCCGCTATCTTTTTGGATATGGGCTTAGGTTAGGAAAAACGATTATAACATTAAGTGCTATATACGAATTGGTATTAGAGCGATTTGAAGTTCACCGGGTTTTAGTTATCGCACCACTTCGAGTTGCTAGAAATACATGGCCAGAAGAAATCGAAAAATGGAGTCATTTGAAAGGATTAACTTATGCAGTTGCTGTTGGAACAGAAAAAGAGCGCTTAGATGCACTATATTCAGATGCCCACATTTATATCATTAATCGTGAAAATGTAGAATGGTTGATTGCTAGAAGCGGTATCGATTTTAATTTTGATATGGTCGTTATTGATGAATTATCATCGTTTAAATCTCATCAATCAAAACGATTTAAAAGTTTGATGAAGGTAAGACCTAACATTAAAAGAATAGTTGGTTTAACAGGAACACCTTCATCGAATGGCTTAATGGACTTATGGGCAGAGTACAGATTACTTGATATGGGTGAGAGATTAGGTAAATTCATCGGACGTTTCAGAGAATCATACTTTGATCCTGACAAAAGAAATCAACATATGATTTTTTCTTATAAACCAAAACCAGGGGCAGAAGAAGCGATATATGAAAAAATAAGCGATATCACTATCAGCATGAAAGGGACGGACTATTTAAAACTACCCAAGTTAATCATGAATGAAGTGCCTGTTTCGTTAAACCAGAGAGAAAAAGAAACACTTGATGTCATGAAACGTGATTTGATTACAACGATAAAAGGCGAGGATATAACCGCTTCAAATGCAGCAGCCTTATCAAACAAACTTCTTCAGATGGCAAATGGTGCAGTTTACGATGATAACGGTTCTGTCACTCAAATACATGATCGAAAACTCGAAAAGCTAGAAGATATCATTGAAGCGGCTAACGGAAAACCTGTATTAATTGCTTATTGGTTTAAACACGACTTGCTCCGAATACAAAACCAATTTAAGGTAGAAGTTTTAACAAGTAGTGATTCGATTAAGAAATGGAACGGAGGAAAGATTCAAATTGCAGCCATTCATCCCGCATCCGCTGGTCATGGATTGAATTTACAAGCAGGTGGTTCAACACTCGTATGGTTTGGACTAACTTGGAGTTTGGAACTTTATCAACAAACAAATGCAAGATTGTACAGGCAAGGACAAACAGACACAGTGATTATCCATCATTTAATCGCTAAAGATACAATGGACGAACGAGTGATGGATGCTTTAAATAAAAAGAATAATACGCAGTCAGCGCTCATTGATGCGGTGAAAGCAACGTTAAAAGGGGGAATTCCTGTATGAATATTGTATGGCACTACCTAGATAAACGAGCAGCAACAATTGATGTGATAAAAGATTATAATAGTATGAAACACATTATAGATAATACTGATGACGATATTGCAATTCTTCATGATGGAATGATGTCCCCAAGCGCACCAGTGAATGATGGCCTGCCTTCTGTACACAATCCAAAAGCCAATGAAAGTCGTATTGCTTATAGCATCGATAAAATTGATGTGTTGAAAGAAAGGTTAAGACAAGCCATTGAATATATGAATTGGTTCCAGCCAGCTTGGAATGAGCTAACCGAAGATGAACAATTTGTTCTGTATGAATTTTATATGGTAGAAAATCAAAGACGAACAGATGCTGTGCATACGATTTGTGATTACTTTAAGATTGAAAGGTCATCTGCCTACAACAAAAAGAATAGAGCGTTGGAGCGTCTAACACTTTTACTTTATGGCAAGTGAGTAATATCGCGTATGCATTTGCAATCTAAGCGGGTTATAGTGTTAGTATGGAAAAAGTATCAAAGGGAAACAAAATAGTCCTTTGAATTTTCAAGTGAGTAATATTGCGGACGCTTTTTGACATTGAGCCTGTTAAGGTATTAATATAGACAAAATATCGCGAGCCTTCGTGGGAGAAATCCTTCGGGGGCTTTTTTATTTGGGGGTGAAAGTTATGCCGAGAAAACCAAAGCGACCTTGTTCACAGCCTGGTTGTCCTGAGTTGACACACGAACGCTTTTGTGATCAACACCGAAAGGCTGAGGCAAGAAGATATGAAAAGTATCAGCGGGATCCAAACACTGCTAAGCGTTACGGACGCGCTTGGAAAAGGATACGTGACCGTTACGTTTCAAAGAACCCGCTCTGCGAAGAGTGTAAGCGAAATGGAAAGCTAACTCCAGTGCAAGAAGTACATCACATCCTACCACTGTCACGTGGTGGAACGCATGATGAAAGCAATCTAATGTCTGTTTGTACGCCTTGTCACTCATCCATCACCGCTCGAGATGGTGATCGTTGGCGAAGGGATAGGGGGTAATGAATCCCTACAACTTATGACGTGGACAACGGGCGGGGAACGTCACGCAAAAAGTCGCGATTTCAAACAAGGTATATAGGGGGCGAGAAGAAATGAGGTGTTGAAATGGCCAAGGATGGAACAAATAGAGGCGGCGCACGGGTCGGTTCTGGACGAAAAAGAAAGCCATTATACGAAAAGTTAGAAGATGGTAATCCAGGTAGACGAAAATTAGAAGTGCTCGAATTTACACATGCGCCTGACCTTCAAGGACAAGAAATGCCACAGCCTAGAGAAATGCTATCTGCTACTGAGAAGGACGGAACCACACTTGAGGCGGCTGAAATATTTGAAGAAACGTGGAACTGGTTAAATGAAAGAGATGTTGCCCATTTAATTAACCCCCAGATATTGGAAAGATATGCAATGAGTGCTGCTAGGTGGATGCAATGTGAAGCGGCGGTGACGGAGTTTGGTTTTTTAGCAAAGCATCCAACAACAGGAAATGCCATGCAAAGTCCTTATGTTGCTATGAGTCAAAACTTTATGACACAAACCAATCGGCTCTGGCTGGAAATTTATCAAATTATAAGAGAAAACAGTGCAACAGAATTCATAGGTGCGAATCCACAAGATGATATGATGGAGCGATTATTAACGATGCGTAAAGGAAAATAAATGAAACGAGGTAATGTGATGACGATTAAATATTTAACTGCAGAAAGTGTATGTGCAGGACACCCAGACAAATTGTGTGATTTTATTTCAGACAGCATTTTAGATGCTTGTTTACTGAAAGATAAATCTTCACGTGTAGCTTGTGAAGTATTAGCAACGAAAGGAAGAATTATCGTGGCGGGCGAAATCTCCTGTAGCGAAAAGATTAATATTAAAGAAGTTGTAAAAAGTGTATTAGTAGATGTTGGTTATAAACCTTCAAACTTTAAAATATCTGTATATGTACAGAAGCAAAGTACAGATATTGCTGAAGCTGTAGATACAGCACTTGAAGTACGACAAAGAATCAAAGAGCCTTACGGAACGATTGGTGCAGGTGACCAAGGAACAATGTATGGTTATGCAACAAATGAAACAAAGGAAATGTTGCCTTTACCATTAGTTCTTTCACATAAAATTGTAAAACGTTTAGATGAAGTACGCAAAGGAAAAATTATTAAAGGATATTATCCAGATGGGAAAGCGCAAGTCACGATTGAATATAAAAATAATCAGCCAGTCAGAGTAAAAACAATCGTTGTATCTGTTCAGCATCAAGCTTATAAAAGACAACCAGAAATAGAACAGGATATTATTGAAAATGTTTTATGGCAGGTTTTTGAAGATTTCCCGTTTGATGAAGATACAGATATTTTAATCAATCCTTCAGGTCGATTTGTTGTTGGAGGACCGGCAGCTGATACAGGATTAACTGGAAGAAAACTAATGGTTGACACATACGGAGGTTTTACATCGCATGGTGGTGGGGCATTTTCAGGAAAGGATCCTACCAAAGTTGATAGAAGCGGTGCTTATATGGCAAGGCATATTGCAAAGCATATCGTGTGGTGTGACTATGCAGAGAAATGTGAAGTAAACATTTCATATGCTATCGGAAAGGCGAATCCTGTCGCATTTTCAATAAATACATTTGGGACGGGAAATATCTCTGATTCAATACTTGAACAAGCAGCACTTGATGTATTTAACTTGAAACCAGCAGCGATTATTGAATGCTTACAGTTGCGAGATGTTCACTATGCAGATACAGCAGCTTACGGACATTTTAATAGTTGGTTATATCCATGGGAAGACGTGAAAAGATATAAAGAATTTAATCAGGCGGTGACCAAACATGATCATAGAAAAAATTAAAGTGGAACAACTTATTCCCGCCGATTATAACCCACGAAAAGATTTACAACCAGGCGATAGTGAATATGAAAAAATTAAACGTTCACTTGAGGAGTTTGGATATGTTGACCCTGTCATTTGGAACAAGACAACTGGCAGAGTAGTTGGTGGACATCAACGTTTAAAAGTTCTAGCAAGTATGGGAAGAACTGAAGTCGAATGTGTCGTGGTCGAATTAAACGAAGAAAAAGAGAAAGCATTGAACGTAGCATTAAATAAAATTAGCGGTGATTGGGATAAAGAAAAACTAGCTGTACTTATGACAGACCTAGATGCAGCTGACTTTGACGTTTCACTCACAGGTTTTGATGCAGCTGAAATTGATGATTTGTTTAAAGATACATTACGAGATGGAGTAGAAGATGATGACTTTGATGTCGAGGAAGAACTTCAAAATCCGCCGATAACCATGCAAGGCGATGTGTGGCTCCTAGGTAGACACCGCCTTGTATGCGGGGATAGTACGAAAAAGGAAACGTTTGATAAGTTAATGGAGGAAAAGAAAGCAAACTTAGTTGTCACCGATCCACCTTATAATGTTGATTATGAAGGTAGTGCAGGGAAAATTAAAAACGACAACATGAATAACAATACATTTTACCAGTTTCTATTGGATGCTTTTACGAACACAGAAGATGCACTTGCGAAAGACGGTAGCATTTATGTGTTTCATGCGGATACAGAAGGGTTGAACTTCCGCAAGGCATTTGAAGAAGCTGGTTTTTATTTATCGGGAACTTGTATTTGGAAGAAACAATCGCTTGTACTTGGCCGCTCACCGTATCAATGGAAACATGAGCCGATATTATTTGGATGGAAAAAGAAAGGTAGACACCGCTGGTATTCGGATAGAAAACAATCAACCATTTGGGAGTTTGATAAACCCAAACGAAATGCCGACCATCCAACGATGAAACCAATTGCTTTAATTGCCTATCCTATTATGAATTCAAGTTTAACAAATAGTATTGTACTCGATCCGTTTGGTGGTTCTGGTTCAACATTAATAGCATCGGAACAAACAGACCGAATATGTTACATGATTGAATTAGATGAAAAATATTGTGATGTTATTGCGAAAAGATACATTGAACAAGTTGGAACAGATGAAGATGTGTATGTCATTCGAAACAATAAAAAGATTGCTTATAGCGAACTTGAGGTGAGTGAAAGTGCGTAAACTTACTTTAGGTTCGCTTTTTGATGGTTCAGGTGGGTTTCCACTCGCAGGTTTAATAAGTGGCATTGAACCGAAATGGGCATCTGAGATTGAACCGTTTCCTATTCGGGTTACATCAAAACGAATTCCACAAATGAGACATTTAGGGGACATCAGTTCAATTGATGGAGCTGAAATTGAACCAGTAGATATTATCACTTTTGGTTCACCATGTACTGATTTATCAATTGCAGGAAAACGTGCAGGACTTGACGGAAGTCAGTCCTCTTTAT
Organism: Paraliobacillus sp. JSM ZJ581; assembly: GCF_044383835.1. NCBI lineage: Bacteria > Bacillati > Bacillota > Bacilli > Caryophanales > Bacillaceae > Paraliobacillus > Paraliobacillus sp. JSM ZJ581. Next base: position 42,347 of record NZ_JBISEP010000007.1, on the reverse strand, counting down.
TTTATGAAGCGATGCGAATTATGAAGGAAATGAGGTGTAAAACAAATGGCGAATATCCAAGATATGCAGTGTGGGAAAACGTCTGTGGTGCCTTCTCCTCAAACAAGGGAGAAGACTTCAAAAGTGTCATCGAAGAATTCTGTAAGGTCAAGACAGAGGAAGTTGATATCCCTAAACCAAGTAAATGGGGAAATGCGGGAGAAGTGCTGGGAGATAACTACTCAATTGCCTGGCGAGTTCTTGATGCACAATATTGGGGAGTACCCCAGCGAAGAAAACGAATCTTTCTTGTCGCAGATTTTAATGGAACAAGTGCATCCAAAATATTATTTGAGTCAGAGAGCTTGCAAGGGTATTTTACGCAGAGCAAAAAAGCGCGGCAAGGAACTACCAGAAATACTTCAGAAAGTTCTAGAGAAACAAGCGACATCTGCTTAAATGACCAAGGTGGTAGTCGAATGGATGTTACAGAAGGGGTAACCGCAACTTTACGTGCGAAATCAAATCATCCACCACTTGTATTTGATAACCACGGAAGAGATGCAAGAATTAAAGGACCAGTTGATGTTGCCCAGACCGTGGTGTCGTTATATGGAACTGGCGGAAATAATCAGTCATTTGTTTTAGAGAAACCGAGAACCTTTGATATTCGCTTAACATCTGAGGGAACGGTAAATGTTCGAGCAAATATTTATGAAAGTGATGTATCAAGAACAATAGACACATCGGGCAACTCTCCGAATAGTAATCAAGGCGGGATTGCAATTGTTAGTAGTAAAGATGAATCAAGTAAGGAAAAGCAACCAACGTATTCATCTAGTAAAAACTCACATTTCACAAGTGCAGAAAAGGAACTTGCTAGTACGCTAGTTGCTACTGATTATAAGGATCCGCCACTAGTAAATGTAGAAGATTTAATTGTGAGAAGGCTTACCCCAATGGAATGTGGTAGATTGCAAGGTTTCCCAGACGGATGGTGCGACAACTTAGAAGAAGAAAACCCATCGGATGATGAAGTTCATTTTTGGGAGAAAGTGTGGGAAACGCACCGTCAATTGATTAGTAAAAATAAGCGACCTAAAACTCGAAAGCAAATCGTCAAATGGTTAAGTCAACCACATTCTGATACGGCTGAATATAAAATGTGGGGAAATGGAGTCGCATTACCTTGTGTTATTTACGTTTTATCTGGAATTACCATGCAATTAAACAAGTAGTAGATAATTGAATGAAATCTGTTCAAAACACTTGATATAAACACCTTTTAGAGTGATATATGTATGTACCAAAATTGAAAGGTGGAATAAAAAATGATTGTAAAATTTAATGTGAAGGGAAAAGAACGGAAAAAGTTAGTGGAAGCAATAAGCGAACATTTGAATATTCCTTTTGATTACAAAGGAACACCAAGCTTTGCATATCAGATTGGAGATTATGTAGTTGATAGGGTTGGCACATTGGAAGGACCGCCTAATGATGACTTAATCCAAACGTTGCAAAGTGAACATGACTTTGAAGTACCGCAAGATGAGCTATCAGAAACTTATACACTTTCCATTGAATACCCGCGGGACCCTTTCGATGAACGAACAACGGAAAATTTAGAAAAGCTAATACAAAGTAAAAACACTTTAATTAAACAGGCATTAGCTATTGGAACAACTAGGTTTGAACTAGAAGATGATCGTATAAGCTTTCCTTGGTTTGAAAGAGAATTGACGCCAGAGGAACTAGAAACATACACAAAATTCATTGTCGCATTATGCGAAACAGCCCTAAAACAAAAACGAGTGACGGCAGTTGAAAAACAAGTCGAAAACGAAAAATATGCATTTCGCTGCTTTTTGTTAAAGTTAAATTTTATCGGTGATGAATATAAAGCAGATAGAAAGATTCTGATGTCAAAACTTTCAGGTGATTCTTCATTTAAAAGAACAAAAAAGATGGAGGAAGCTTCATGAACAACATAACGAAAGAATCGCTGGCCAAGTTGAAGAAACAATATAAGCCGGGAACAAGGGTACGTTTAATTGAAATGGATGATCCTTATTCAAATCTAATTCCAGGGGATGAAGGAACAGTTTCTTTCGTTGATGATATTGGAACCATACAGATAAAATGGGATAAAAGAAGTTCACTGGGGATTGTGTTTGGAGTCGATAAGTGTCTAATCATCGAACAATAAAAATACATCCGAATAAGTGTAGATAACACTTGCTATATAAGGCTTTTAGAGTGATATATGTATGTAACAAAAACACACATACACTCTAAAAGGGGATGGGGAAATGTTAACAGCAAAGTTTGGAATTGAAATTGAGTTTACAGGAATCACAAGAGAAAATGCAGCGAAGGTTGCGGCAGAATTTCTTGAGGGCGAATACATCGAAGGTGGAACATACTACGATGTAAAGAAAGTGAAAGCTTCAGACGGACGGATATGGGAATTTGTTTATGACGGAAGTATTCGGACGCAAGTTAGTAGAAACGGTAGAAGGGTTAACGCAAGCAGAGATTATAGCGTTGAGATTGTAAGCCCAATTCTAACCTACCGAAAAGACATTGACACTTTACAGGAGCTTGTTCGAAGGATACGAAAAGCCGGCGCCTTTACAAATTCATCCTGCGGCATTCACATTCATTTAGATGGAAGCCCACATACACCAAGAAGCATTAGAAATTTTATAAACATCATCGTTAGTAGAAACGATTTGTTTTACAAGGCACTAGAAATTAAGAATGAGAGAATGCGCTATTGCAAAAGAATGGACAACCTTTTAGTAGAAAAGATGAATCGGAAAAAGCCGAAGACGATGCGAGAAATTGAAGATCTCTGGTACGAAGGCTATAACGAAAGTAGAAGCAGACACTACCATAACAGCAGATATCACTTTTTAAACCTACACAGTTTTTTCAGAAGAAACAGAACGGTAGAGTTAAGGGGATTTAATAGTGTGCTTCACGCGGGAAAAATAAGAAGCTTCATCGTTTTATCGCTAGCAATCAACAACCAAGCATTAACTCAGAAAAGCGCTTCATCGAAAAAGCCACAAATTGAAAATGAAAAGTTTGCCATGCGAACGTACTTAAACCGAATCGGACTGATAGGTGAAGAGTTTGCGAATTGTAGGGCTCATTTAACAAAAGCACTTTCGGGATCATCAGCCTGGAGACACCGGGTAGGTTAAACCTACCTAGGAGTCTTAATTTAAAGAGAAGGGAAAAAAGGAAATGAGTAAATTATATTTAGCATATGGATCCAATTTGAACTTGGAACAAATGGCGCATCGATGTCCGACAGCTATAGTCGTTGGTGCAAGTGAAATAAAGGGGTACAAACTCGTTTTTAGGGGGCCACACGGGCATGCAGTTGCAACCATCGAACCGTTCAAGGGGGAAAGCGTACCGGTGCTTGTGTGGCAGATTACAGCCGAAGACGAAGTGGCACTTGACCGTTATGAAGGCTGGCCTTACCTTTACCGAAAAGAAACGATGAAAGTTAGATTGTATAACAAACAAGTGGATGCGATGGTTTATATCATGAATGAAGGAAGACCAATAAATCAACCGAGTTGTTATTACTATTCGACTATTTTAGAAGGTTACAAATCTGCGGGATTTGATATTGAGCTCCTGAGGAAATCTAGAGATAATGAAGAAGAACTTGTAACGGATGATGCGCAAGATGAATGAAGTAATTAAACAACAGATTATTGCAATACGAGACAGTGGCGAAACAAATATGTTTGATGTTCCAGTTGTCATGAAAATTGCCTATAGAGATGGATTTACCGAACTGTTAGATTACATTCAAAATAAAAAGCTTGATTATATCCATTTCATTTTAACAGGACCTTAAAAGGGTTCTTTTTTTTATTGAGTTTTTATTTAAAGGGGGTGGTGGCAATTCGAAGATTAGAAGTATATAAACCAACAATTTTTACAGCTGAACAATCGTACTATGATAAGGATGCGGCTGATATGGCATTGAATTTTATTAATTGTTTAAAACACACTAAAGGTGAATGGTTCGGAAAAAACTTTGATTTGATTGATTGGCAAGAACAAATTATCCGAGATATTTTTGGGACGATGAAGCCGAATGGTTTTAGACAATTTAATACTGCTTATGTAGAAATTGCGAAGAAACAAGGAAAATCAGAACTTGCCGCTGCGGTTGCCTTACTTCTAACATGTGGGGACTTTGAACATGGTGGAGAAGTGTATGGATGTGCTGCGGACAGGCAACAAGCATCAATTGTTTTTGATGTGGCGGTTGATATGGTAGAACAATCACCCGCACTAAAAGCACGATTTAAACCAGTTCTGTCACAGAAACGATTAATTTATAAACCTTTAGGAAGTTTCTATCAAGTGCTATCAGCAGAAGCATACACAAAACATGGATTAAACGTACATGGTGTTGTGTTTGATGAACTTCATGCTCAGCCGAACCGAAGGCTATACGATGTTATGACCCATGGTTCCGGGGATGCACGAAAGCAACCACTGTATTTTTTAATCACAACAGCTGGAAATGACCAACATTCTATTTGTTATGAAGTGCACCAAAGAGCAAAAGATGTCTTAGAAGGTCGTAGAATAGACCCGACATTTTATCCAGTCATTTACGGCGCAGAAGAAGATGACGATTGGACAGATCCAGAAGTTTGGAAGAAAGCAAATCCATCCCTTGGAATTACGGTTGATATCGAAAAGGTCGAACAGGCGTGTGAAAGTGCAAAACAAAACCCAGCAGAAGAAAACTTGTTCAGGCAACTAAGGTTAAATCAATGGGTGAAACAATCGGTACGTTGGATGCCGATGGAAAAGTGGGATAAGTGTGCATTACCAGTTGACCCTGAAAGTTTAATTGGAAGAGAGTGCTACGCGGGACTCGATTTATCATCGACAACAGACATCACAGCGTTTGTACTAATATTCCCACCTGAATACGAAGATGATAAGTATGTTATCTTACCTTACTTTTGGATACCAGAAGAAAATATTAGGCAACGTGTTGATAGAGACCGAGTGCCGTATGATGTTTGGGAGCAGCAAGGGCATATGCAAACAACGGAAGGAAATGTTGTTCATTATGCGTATATTGAAAAGTTTATCGAAGAATTGGGTCATAAATACAATATAAGAGAAATTGCATTTGATAGATGGGGTGCAGTTCAAATGACACAAAACCTTGAGGGGTTAGGTTTTACGGTTGTTCCATTTGGGCAGGGTTTTAAAGACATGAGTCCATCGTCAAAAGAATTGATGAAATTAACACTTGAAGAAAAGCTAGCACATGGTGGGCACCCAGTTTTACGTTGGATGATGGACAACATTCATGTCCGAACAGATCCCGCAGGAAATATTAAACCAGATAAAGAAAAATCTACTGAAAAAATTGATGGTGCGGTTGCAACAGTAATGGCATTGGACCGTGCGATAAGAAGAAGTGGTTATAGCAATTCTGTATATGATGACAGAGGTTTAATTGTATTTTAAAATTGACTTTTTTACAGTTTAGAAACATAATAGACTTATGAACAGGGGTCTGAACATAGGTCTGTTATGGAGGTGAAATTATGTCTTTTAGGGTGCAATTTACAATTAGTGACGCTGAGTTTAAAGAGTTATCAATCCAAGCAGCAAATGAAGGCTTTCCCAATGTAGCTGAAATGTGTAAAACACGTTCTCTACTAGGTAAGAATACATATGCTGAAATGTATAAAAGAATGGTGGAAATAATTAATAATAAACAATCAGGTGAAGAGTTTTATTTAAGGGATATTATCGATACTCCGCCAGCATTACTTGGAAGATGGCTATTTGACAATGTAGCTAATGGAAAAATCCAGAACGTTGAACATTTGGGAAATGACGGAACAAATCCTGAGCGATATCTAAAGAAATAATAAAGAATAAGGCATCTATCGGAAGATGGGTGCTTTTTTTGTGTTTAACTTAAGGAGGTGAGGCCTATATGAGATGGATTACAAATCTATTTAAACCAAGGGATAAATTACAGAATAGTATGTTTGGTAGTAGTTATAGTTTCTTTTTTGGTAATTCATCAAGTGGAAAGACAGTCAATGAGTTTACAGCAATGCAAATGACAGCTGTTTATTCGTGTGTCCGAATATTAGCTGAAGCGGTAGCGGGGTTACCCCTACATTTATTCGAATATACAGCTACAGGTGGAAAAGAAAAAGCAATTGATCATTCACTTTATTTTCTTCTTCATGACGAACCTAACCCTGAGATGAGTTCATTTGTGTTTAGAGAAACATTAATGACTCATCTTTTATTATGGGGGAATGCCTATGCACAGATTATACGAAATGGGAAAGGTGAAGTGCTAGCTTTATATCCGCTTATGCCTAATAAAATGCAGGTTGAAAGGGATACACGGGGTAAATTGTATTATTTATACACGAAAGAATCTGATGGTTTGGGTTCTACTGATAATAACACCGTAGTATTGAATGCCGAAGATGTACTTCATATACCAGGCTTGGGTTTTGATGGGTTAGTAGGTTATTCACCGATTGCAATGGCAAAAAATGCAGTAGGTCTAGCGATGGCTACTGAAGAGTATGGAGCCAAGTTCTTCGCAAATGGAGCTGCACCTGGTGGGGTGTTAGAACATCCTGGAACAATAAAAGACCCGCAAAGGGTAAAAGACAGTTGGAATAAAGCATACCAAGGAACGAGCAATGCCCACCGAGTTGCAGTGCTTGAAGAAGGTATGAAATATCAACAAATTGCAATTGCACCAGACCAGGCTCAGTTTTTAGAAACAAGAAAGTTTCAGATTAACGAGATAGCTCGAATTTTCCGGGTCCCACCTCATATGGTCGGTGACTTGGAGAAATCGAGCTTTTCTAATATAGAGCAACAATCATTAGAATTCGTTAAATATACACTCGACCCCTGGGTTATTCGGTGGGAACAGGCAATCAGTCGCGCATTATTCTCGAAGAATGAGAAAAAAGATTACTTTGTGAAATTTAATGTAGATGGACTCCTTCGTGGTGATTATGCCTCACGAATGAGTGGGTATGCAACCGCAAGGCAGAATGGTTGGATGAGTGCTAATGATATCCGTGAATTGGAGAATCTTGACCGGATACCTGAAGAACTTGGTGGTGATTCGTATTTAATCAATGGAAATATGACGAAACTTGAAGACGCAGGTGTATTTGCAAAGAAATATGAAAAGGAGGAAAGCCAAAATGAAGAAGTTTTGGAATTGGATAAAGAATGAGGACACAAATAAAAGGTCACTTCATTTATATGGAGCAATAGCAGAAGAGAGCTGGTTTGACGATGAGGTGACACCGGCTGAATTCAGAGAAGAACTTATGCAAGGTTCTGGTGATATTGAGGTGTGGATTAACTCGCCAGGAGGTGATTGTATAGCGGCGGCACAGATTTACAACATGCTAATGGAATATCCAAGCGATGTACTTGTCAAAATTGATGGCATTGCTGCATCGGCAGCTTCAGTTATTGCCATGGCAGGTACAGAAGTTCAAATGTCACCAACTTCATTAATGATGATCCACAATCCATTTACTATTGCGATTGGCGATAGTGAAGAAATGAAGAAAACCGTCCATATGTTAGATGAAGTAAAGGAAAGCATTATCAATGCATATGAAATAAAAACTAGTCTATCACGACAGAAATTATCGAATCTTATGGATGCAGAAACATGGCTGAATGCACATAAAGCTATTGAATTAGGATTTGCCGATACATTGATGTTTGTTAATGAAAATCAAGATAGTCCAGTAGAGAATAGTTTTGTTTTTAGCAGGAAAGCTGTAACAAATTCACTGTTAAATAAAATGAAAAAACCACAAATAAAACAATCAGTTGAGCCGCTTTATGAGCGGCTTAATTTATTGAAATATTAGGAGGAAATAAGATGAATAAAATTTTAGAATTACGTGAGAAAAGAGCAAAAGCATGGGAGGCAGCAAAGGCATTTTTAGATACAAAACGAGGAAGTGATGGTTTAGTATCAGCTGAAGATGCACAGATGTACGATCGTATGGAAGAAGATATTATGAATCTAGGTAAAGAAATCCAACGATTAGAAAGGCAAGAAGCATTAGATGCAGAGTTAAATCGACCATTAAACACACCTATTATCAGTAAACCTTCTGTGCCAGGTATGAAATCAAAAGAAGGACGAGCATCAGATGAATATAAAAACGCATTTTGGAATGCAATGAGAAGTAAAGCACCGACACAAGAAGTTATGAACTCACTTTCCGTAGGAACTGATTCGGAAGGTGGTTTTTTAGTTCCAGATGAATTTGAACGTACACTCGTTCAAACGTTAGAAGAAGAGAACGTATTTCGTCAATTAGCAAAAGTAGTTAAAACATCGAGTGGTGATAGGAAGATTCCGGTTGTAACTACGAAAGGGTCTGCTGCATGGCTCGATGAGGGAGAAGAGTTTGGAGAAAGTGACTCAGCATTTGGACAAACATCTATCGGAGCATACAAGCTTGGTACAATGTTAAAGGTTTCAGATGAGTTGTTAAATGATAGTGTGTTTAATTTAGAGAACTATATCTCAACTGAGTTTGCTCGAAGAATTGGTGCTAAAGAAGAAGAGGCGTTCCTTGTAGGTAATGGAGAAGGAAAGCCGACTGGAATCTTTAATGCTACTGGCGGTGCTGAACTTGGGGTAACAGCTGGATCAGCTACAGCTATTACTGCAGACGAGATTATTGATTTAGTGTTTTCTTTGAAGGCACCATATCGTAAGAATGCAGTATTCATTATGAATGATGCTACTGTAAAAGCGATTAGAAAATTAAAAGATGGACAAGGACAATATTTATGGCAACCATCATTAACAGCGGGTACACCAGATACTTTATTGAATCGTCCTATCTATACATCAGCTTATGCACCAACGATTGCAAGTGGCGTGAAGTCGATTGCTTTTGGTGACTTTGGTTACTACTGGATTGCAGATCGTCAAGGACGTTCATTCAAACGATTAAACGAACTTTTTGCAACAACAGGTCAAGTCGGCTTCTTAGCAAGTCAACGTGTCGATGGAAAGTTGATTTTGCCAGAAGCAATTAAAGTCTTACAACAAAAATAAATAAAGGAGTAGAATGCGATGGGGTATAACGCTAAGAATTATACGGAACAAGGCGGAGAAAAAACGGTGATTGGCGGGGAACTTGTTATTGAAGAAGGGGCGAAGGTCACTGGCCTTCCTTCTTCTTCAAATGAAAAAATGGCAAATCAATCGGATAGTACAGCAGAAACAATAGAAGACTTAGTTGCGGATTTTAATGCATTACTATCGAAATTAAAAATATCTGGTTATATGTCAGAAGAATAAAGGTGGCGAAAGTGATGACATTACTAGAAAAAGTAAAGGCTAATTTAATACTCCAACATGATAAAGATGATGCTTTAATAGAAATGTACATCACTGCCGCCATTTCTTATGCAGAGAGTTATCAACATATTAAAGAAGGCACATATTTAGATGAGAATATGCCCGCGACAACGGAACAAGCGGTTATCATGTTGGCATCACACTTTTACGAAAGTCGAGATGGCAGTACAGGTGGATTTTTCGCAGATAGCGCACTTGCTGGAGAGCAAGTTTGGAAAACAGTCAACCTTTTATTAAGGCTAGATAGAGATTGGAAGGTATAGCGTATGAGTTTTGGTAAAATGCGTACATTTATCGATATCGTAACACGTGAAATTGTAAAAGATGAAGAGTCTTTCAGTGAAGAAACCGATAGAATCCTAGCATCTGTGACAGCATACAAAGAAGAACGCTTTGGTAGTAAGACTTGGGCAAATAGGGCAGCCTTTTCTGAAGCAAATGCGTTATTTCGTTTTAGAAACATTCCCGATTTAACCATTAAACCGAAAATGTTTATTGTATGTGATGACGGACGGTATGAAATAGTAAGCGTTGATAATGTGAAAAATAGAAATATGTATATCGAGGTTTTAACAAAAAAGGTGGTGGCATCAGATGGCTAAAGTTAATATTAAAATGCCAGAAGAATTCTTGATGAAGATTTCAAGATTGGGAAGTAAAACAGATGAAATCGTTCCGAGGGTTCTTGAAGCAGGTGGAGAAATTGTATTAGATAAAATGAAGTCTAATTTAAGCTCGGTTATTGGGAAGGACACAAAACTTCCGAGTAGATCAACTGGTGAGTTGGTATCTGCATTAGGAGTATCACCTGCCTTAGTTGACCGAAGAGGAAATCATAATGTTAAAGTAGGGTTTAATGAACCACGTAAAGATGGGGTTAGCAACGCTAAATTAGCTAATATAATCGAATACGGAAAATCGGGTCAACCTGCAAAGCCATTTTTAAAACCAGCAAGAAGAACATCAAGGCAACCTTGTATGGATGCGATGATTAAAAAATTGGAAGAAGAAGTGGAAAGCATATGAATGTATTAGCCGAAGTAACTCAAATTGCGGAACAATGTGGTATTCCAGTTGAAACAGGTATCTTTTCAGATACTGCTCCTGATTTATACATTGTAATCACACCAATCGTTGATATGTTTGAATTACATGCAGATAATATTCCAAAGTATGATGTACAAGAAGTTAGGGTTTCGTTGTTTTCAAAAAAGAATTATACATCAATTAAAAATAGTTTAGTCCGTACTCTTTTGGGTGCGGACTTTGTTATTACGGATAGAAGGTATATTGGTCATGAAGATGATACAGGTTACCATCATTTAGCCATTGATGTAGCAAAATATTATGAATTTGAAATGGAGGAATAATTTATGGCGACAATTGGTCTTGATAGGCTTTATTATGCAAAAATAACAGAAGGGGAAAACGGAGATGAAACCTATGAAACTCCTAGTCCTTTAGCAAAGGCGATTAGTGCTGAATTATCTGTTGAATTAGCTGAGGCAACTTTATATGCAGATGATGGTACGGCTGAAGTAATTAAAGAATTTCAAAGTGGAACACTATCGCTTGGTATTGATGATATTGGTGTGGCTGCGGCTAGTGATTTAACAGGTGCAACAATTGACGATAATCATGTACTGATATCCACAAGTGAAGATGGCGGTGATCCAGTTGCAATTGGTTTTAGGGCGAAAAAGGCAAATGGAAAATACCGATATTTTTGGCTATACCGAGTGAAATTTGGTATTCCAGCAACAAACCTTGCAACAAAAGGGGACAGTATTACTTTCTCTACACCAACCATTGAAGGTACAGTTTTACGTAGAAATAAACTTGATGGCCAAGGAAAGCATCCATGGAAGGCTGAAGTAAGTGAAGGTGACGATGGTGTGAATCAAGAAATAATTACTGGTTGGTATAGCGAAGTGTATGAACCTGTGTTTGCTGCGGGAACCGAAGGATAAAAGGAGCGATCAATTATGACGAATGAAAGAAGTGCGAAGATTTCGATTGGTGGTTCAGAATATGAATTAATTTTAACAACAAAAGCGACGAAGGAAATTGCTAAACGTTATGGTGGTTTAGAAGACTTGGGTGAAAAGTTAATGAAAGCTGAAAACTTTGAGATGGCCTTAGATGAAATTGTCTGGCTCATCACCCTGCTCGCAAACCAAAGTATCCATATTCATAATCGATTAAATGAAGAAAAGAAGGAATTGTTAACAGAGGATGATGTGGAACTGTTAACTTCACCTGTTGAAATGGCAACTTTTAAAGATGCTATTATGGAAGCAATGTTTAAAGGAACAAAACGACATATCGAATCGGAGGAAACCGATACAAAAAACGAAGTGGTCGAGTAAACGATGAAGAAATGTTTGCTCGACTTATTTATTATGGCGTGACACAGCTAAAAAGGACTGAACAGGAAGTTTGGTTGATGCCTATCGGTCATTTACTTGATCAATGGGAAATCCACAAACAATTCTCAGGTCTCACAAAACCTAAAAATGAACTATCGATTGATGATGTTATTCCGTTAGGTATTTAAATATTCTGATACAATAGTATTCAGAATATCTGAATGTGGGGGAATATTGAATGGAACTAATCAACGAGATTGATTCATTAATACAGGATGTGAGTAAAACGATAGGTAAACCTATTGTAGTAGAAGGATATGAAATTATTGATAGAGGTTTACCACATAAACCAAAATCGTTTCCTATTGGAATGATGGGAGTATATGCATTTTGGTATAATGACAGATTTTTAAAAATAGGCAAAGCCGGCTCTAAGAGTGGTCCTAGATTCTTAAGTCAACATTACAATCCGAAATCAGCCCAAAGCACGTTAGCCGCATCAATATTAAGGGATCCGGATATGTTGCAATTTGGTATAACTGAGGAAAACGTTGGTGTGTGGATAAAAGAGAATTGCAGAAGGATTGACATTTTAGTGAATGTTGAGCTTGGCATATTTACATTGGGCTTGATTGAAGCGGTACTTCATTACAAATATGAACCAAAGTACGAAGGCTTTGCAACACAGCGTTAATATAAGGACATGATTTGAGAGCAATCAATAGATTGTTCTATTTTTATGTCTATTTTAGGAGGAGGTGGCAGTATGGCAGACAATTTTGGTCTTAAAATTGGTGTTGATGGGGAACGAGAATTTAAGAAATCTCTACGGGATATTAACCAAAGTTTCAGAGTGTTAGGTTCTGAAATGAAGTTAGTGACATCAGAATTCGATAGAAATGATAAATCTATTAAAGCAATAACCGCAAGAAATGCAGTATTGAATAAAGAAATTGATGCACAAAAGGAAAAAATATCAACGCTAGAAAAGGCCCTTGCCAATGCTGCTGAATCCTTTGGAGAAAATGATAGAAGAACACTGTCTTGGCAAACACAGTTAAATAATGCGAATGCAGAGTTAAATAACTTAGAACGTGAACTGAAGGACTCACAAGAGGAAGTAAAGAATCTTAACCGAGAAAAAGTAGAAAAACTTGTGAATGGTTTAAAAACAGCGGGTGAAATTGCGGGTAAAGTATTGGTGGCAGGTTTAAAAGCAGCGGCTGCGGCAATGGCTGCAATCGGAACAGGAGCAGTTGCATCAGGTAAGTTTATAAAGGACTCTTTAAATGTTTATGGCGAATATGAAGACGCCATGAAGCAAGTTCAGGCAACGATGGGACTAGCCGGTGAAGAAGGGGAAGAAGCCTTCAATAAATTATCTCAAGCAGCAAAAGATGCTGGAGCAAGTACACGTTTCTCAGCATCAGAATCAGCTGAGGCATTAAATTATCTTGCTTTAGCGGGATATGATACAGAACAGGCGATAGGAGCACTTCCAGGTGTGCTTACACTTGCTGCCGCGGGAGATATGGATTTAGCAAGAGCATCCGATTTAGTGACAGACTCCATGGCTGCTTTAGGCCTTGAAATCGCTGATATGGACATGTACATGGACAAAATGGCGAAGACGTCACAAAAGTCAAACACAGATGTACAGCAATTAGGTGAAGGAATACTTGTTGCGGGAGCGACAATGAAAAATGCTGGGCAAGATTTAGATACTTTGAATGTGATGTTGGGAGTCCTAGCGAACCGCGGGATAAAAGGCGCAGAAGGTGGAACGAAACTTAGAAACATCATTATGTCTTTGACATCTCCCACATCGGCTGCTGCAAAAGAGTTAGAAAGTTTAGGTATAAGCGTCACTGATTCATCAGGGAATATTCGAGATATGAACGACATATTTACTGATTTAAATAAAGAACTAGATGGTTTGTCAGAAGCAGATAAGATGAATGCATTAAGTAATATTTTTAATAAACAGGATCTAGCAGGTGTGAATGCATTATTATCTGGAACAGGCGATGAGATGAATAATCTTTATAAGGAACTTGAGAATGCTGATGGTGCCGCACAACAAATGTCAGATACGATGGAAAGTGGACTAGCAGGTTCGGTTCGAAGTTTAAAGTCAGCATATGAGGGGTTACAAATCGTTATTGGTGAACAGTTTGCAGAAATGGCTCAGGGAGCAGTTGGTGATGTAACAGAATTAGTTCGAGATATAACTGAAATATTAAATGATGGATTTCAAGAAGGTGATATTACTGCTATAGGCGAGAGAATATCATCTTTTTTAATTCAAGGAATTAATCGAATTACAGAGTATATCCCGGGTGCCATTGATATGATAGCCACAATGCTAACAGAGCTGGTGAATGTATTGGTAGAACTTTTGCCTACTTTATTGCCACCTTTATTAGAAGGTGCGATTGCTTTATTAACAGGAATTATTGAAGCGATTGTAGGGAATATCGAGCCGTTAGTTGAAATGGTCGTATATTTAGTAACAACTGTTGCGGAGTTTATCATTGAAAATTTACCTATTTTAATTAATGCGGCTATCCAAATTGTTATCGCATTAGCGAATGGGATAGCAGGTGCCTTGCCACAGCTAATTCCAGCGGTTATAGATGCAATCATTTTAATTGTAGATACGTTAATCAATAATTTAGGACAAATATTAAATGCGGCTCTTCGAATTATTATGGCTTTAGCTGAAGGTATTGTTGCAGCTTTACCTAGATTGATAGCTGCCTTACCACAAATAATAAATTCAATTATTAACTTTATTACCTCAAACTTACCGATGATTATCGATATGGGGGTCCGTATCATTTTGCAATTAGTAGTTGGCATAATTAAAGCTATACCTTCCCTGGTCGCTGCTTTACCACAAATTGTGATGGCATTAATTACGGGAATAGGAAAAGCAGCAATTGCAATTGTCGAAATCGGTCGAAATATTGTACGTGGTCTTTGGGATGGAATTGCCTCCATGGTTACTTGGATCAAAGATAAAATCAGTAATTTTGTAGGTGGAATTGTAAGTGGAGTAAAAGGTTTACTTGGTATTAAATCTCCATCAACTGTATTTGCTGGTATTGGTGATGATATGGCTCAAGGTTTAGGGGTTGGTTTTGATAAGGCAATGAGTCAAGTTTCTGAGGATATACAAGATGCAGTTCCGACAGATTTCGACATTCAATCAAACGTGAATCTAGGGGCAAACGGTATTACAACAAGTCAAGATGGATATGGATCATTAATTACGATCCAACAAATGATTGTCAGAAGTGAAGATGATATTAGAAAAGTTTCACAAGAATTATATAACTTAATTCAAACAGGGTCTCGAGCACAAGGGAGGTTCGTGCCAAGTTAGAAAGGAGTGGGATGAATGGGGTTTACATTTGATGGCGTTCATTCGAAAAACATGAAAATCACCGCAAGAATTGTTAGTTGGCAAGTTTCTCCCGCTCCTAGAAATGCATTTGAAGTTATACCTGGTCGAATGGGAATTGCCGATCTAGGTTCAGATACATCAGAAAAATATATCAAAGTCATTTGTAATATTTTTCCGCAGCATTCATTTACCGAAGTAATTCATCTATTGGATGATGTAGCTGAATGGTTGAACCCTAATTTAGGATTAAAACAATTAGTGCTAGACGATATTCCAAACAGATATTTTTTAGCACGTTTAGTAGAGGAAGTGGATTGTGAACGAATATTAAGAAGTGCAGGTTCCTTTGAACTTACATTTGTTTGTCCAGACCCTTATGGTTATGCGATTACAGATGAGCAATTTACGATTAATTCTACTGGTAGCCATGTAGTTGAAAGGGAGTTAGGCAATATAGAATCTTTCCCGATATATCGAATGAAAGGAAATATCAGTAGTTCAAGTTCAACATTTTTAACGGTTACCACAAATGGCGAAAGTTTAAAAGTTAATGGACCATTATCATCAAATGAAATATTAATCGTTGATAGTGGATTACTAACTGCAAAAATAACAGATACAAGTGGAAATACGGTTCGGAATGGTTTATCTGTTTTAGATGAGTTAAATTTTCCAGTTTTATATCCTGGTAGTAATGAAATAAAAGTAAATAGTACAGGAGCAGCATTTACGGAACTTCACATATTAAGTCAAAGTAGATGGAGGTGATTTTATTATGGCGATTAAATCGGTTGTAACATCTCAAACAGATTTTACTGGTGAGTTTCCGATTCATGATGAAACAGTTGCATTATGGCGTTTTAATGAATCACAACCAAATGAAAGTCAGCTGATAGATAGTGGCACAAATAATCATCATTTTACTATATCAAATTGGTCTGGAACATCTGCCAGTTTAGTGGCAGGGAAGTTTGGGCGATTTTTTAGGCAGAATATTGTCAATCCAACAAGTGAGAAGACGTATCTCACCGCTACCAATGATGGTAGCTTTTTTACTGATTTAGGGGAGAAAATTGTTGTCGGTGGCTGGATAAATCCAACAACCTATTCAATCGGTCAAACATTTATTCCTATATTTAGTACAAGAAATGGACCAGGACAACCAATTTTCTATATATCTTTATATCAAGGTAGACTACGATTAATGCTTTATAACAACGTGGGGACATTAATTTATGATACATCCGAGACACCAAGTATTAGCTTTGTAAATAATGGTTGGTATTTTATCACAACCGTTATTAATAGGACTGATAAAACAATTCAAAACTTTATCGGTGACAGGTCGAACGGGGCAACTTGGCAATCACCTGTAAGAAATTATACAGGTGTATTGAATGAAGAATGTACCGCTGACATTGTCGTGGGTATGTTACAAGATACGTATTACTATGCTGGAGGTTTTGATGATTGGTTTTTTGAGAAAGATTCAAAGTTAACAATGGAAGATATACACTTATATTTTAAATCTTCTATTCAAGCAAATGGTGCAGATAGTGCATCCCAAGTAGATGCATTAACGGAACCAGGTGCTGTTATTTTAAAGCAAGAAGATAACAAGTATCCAGGTAGTGGTGTGCTCTATACAATACCTAAAAAGTGTAGTTTAGGTGGCAATGGTAGAGTTTCAGTAACTAGTGAATATATTGCTGGAACAACTGCGATTAGTTTAGTAGAAACATCCACATCAGATGACCTTGAGGATTGGACTTCGTGGCAAACAATTGGACCAACAGGTGAATTAATTTCACCTAATAGAGCCTATATCCGCTATCGCATTACTTTAACGACAGAAGATGAAACGAAAACACCGAAACTAATAGAAGTTATATTGCATGATATCCCAAAACCTGCCTATGAAAAACTTGGATTTGCTAGGCCTGTCGTTTTGGATAGTAATGGAGCATGGGATGCAGTTTTAGAAAATGCGTTTGATGTCATTGTTACAAGTGACATTAATGGTGCTGACATCTTAGAGTTTAAGATTCCTTTTCATGATTTAAAAAGGGAAAGTATTGAAAACGAAAAACAAATTCAAATCGTAGACGATGTGTATCGCATACGAACGATAACGGATGAAAAAAGCCAAGAAGGTAATATCATCACTCACGTATATGCAGAAGCAGATTTTTATGACTTAGCTTTTAGTACGGACAAACAGCCTATTGAATTTAATGCAGATACTGCTGATGTCCCGATGAAATATGCGTTAGAAGGAACGGAGTGGTCTGTTGGAAATGTGAATGTAACTACAAAGCGGACGTGGGAATCAGAGGAGAAAAATGCATTATCTATATTACGAGAAGTGCAAAATATCCATGGTGGAGATTTAATTTTTGATAGTGCGAATCGTTTAGTTCATTTACTGACATTTGGCGGTAAAGATAGTGGTGCGTTATTTAGCTATAGAAAGAATATGAAAAGTATTCAAAGAACAGTGGATACAAGAAGTTTAGTGACAAGATTATACGCATACGGTAAAGATGGCATGACATTTTCATCTATCAATAATAACAAAGCATATGTAGAAGATTATAGTTTTACATCGGAAGTTCGAATTGCAACACTTGATGCCTCATCATTTAGCAATCCTTATCAAATGTTAGAGTTTGCAAATATGAGGTTAGGTCAATACGCAAAGCCAAGAGTGTCTTATGTTTTAACTGCTATGGACTTATCCGTACTAACAGGTTATGAACATGAAGAGTGGGATCTAGGAGATATTGTTACTGTTAACGATAAAGAATTAAATTTACAAGTGAAGACTCGTATCGTACGCAGGCAGTACAATTTGCAAGAACCATGGAAAACAGTGATTGAATTATCGACAAAATTAAAAGAATTAGGTGATTCATCAGCCCAGTGGGATAAGGCTGCAGATATGCTACATGACACAGATGTGCTTGATCGGCAGGAAATAAAAGATTTAGTACCGTTTAACCATTTAAGAAACTCCAGAGCAGATGATGGATTTACTTACTGGGTGAATTCTGGTTTTAATGTTGATACGAATAATGGTGCAAGCGGTGATGCATCTTTTAAAGCAGAAGGTGTTTTGGGAATGACGAAATCTATGTATCAAACCGTATATCCAGCAAATCGAAAGAATTATACTATATCCGCACAAATTGGTTCTGAAAATCTAGAGAAAGGGCCAAATGGGCAAGTAGGGATTGAAGTGGAAATTGAATACGAAGATGGATCGATTAAAAAGAGAATTATTGATTTATATTAGAGGTGTTTGAAATGGTTTTTTTAACTCAAACTGCACATGCAATTACTCCAAAAGGATCTGGGAAAATTAAGAAATTAACAATTCGATTATTTGTAAAAGATTGCACTGGGACAGTGTATTTTACAGATATTCTTTTGCAAGGTGGCTCAATCGCTACTGGATGGGTTGGGCATGTATCAGAAATAAAGTGGACTCTTGATGGTTAGGTGATTCGAATGGCGATACAATTTACTCGATTTAGTGAAACGATACGTGTGAAAGAAGATAAAAGAGTCGTAAATGTAACTTTGAAATTGTTCGTTACAGACTGTACGGGGACGATTTATTATACAGATATACAACTTCAAGAAGGCGATAAGCTAACGGGATATGTCTTAAACACAGAAACCTCACTTGAAAAATATAGAGAAGAAAGCGGGGTTCTCCCAGTTCGTTTCTATAATGGAGTGGTTAGAAGTAAAGAAACGATTGTCATATTTAATCTGGGAACAACATCTGCAGGACTGGATTGTCATATCACACCCCTTCAATCAATGAAAGCAGGAAGTATTAAACTTTCGCAAGGATATGGATCCCACCATATGAAATTTAAAGCTGTAGCAAATCCAGATGACACATTTTCATTATTGGCTTCAAGTAGACAAGCGTTGCGAAATCAAAGTAAAACAAAAAAAGAAGGATTTTATCAATATACCGCAGCATCTGATAGTAAGCACATTGTAGAACTCGAAGAAGGAAAAGCAGCACGAGTTTTATTTAAATTCCAGGAAATGCAAGAAGGAAGTGGCAAGCAATGAGTCAATATCTAGAAGGCAAAAAGACAATGGTGTGGAGTTTCATGGGAAACGCAAGAATGTATGAGGCTTTAAACAAATACGGGGATAGGCTTGATACGGTAGGTATATTTACATTTGAGGTAGATATTACAGGTACTATTAAAGAAACAGGGACAAGTATATCGAGCATGATGCCGTATATTAATAAATGGCCTCATATAAAGTGGCTGCTAACAATCATGAATCATGGAACGGCATCTATATTTACAGCAATCAGAAATAACACAAATGGTGCAAAGGATAAGTTTTTATCTGAAATCGTTCGAATCATGAATAAGTATCCATGGTGTGATGGTGTTGATATTGATTTGGAACGTGGTGGTGGTTATGAAAATAAAGATGCTGCGAACCTCCTGTTTAAAGATATCTATCAAACTGTCAAACAACATGACTCATCAAAACTAGTCAATATCTGCTTACCTGGAATGACAGGGGTTCAAGGTTCTGTTGGTGGAGAAAACTGGTGTGTTTATGAAGACTTAGATCCTTATTGTGATACGGCTGCGATTATGAGTTATGGGATGGCTTGGGCGGGTTCCGCTCCTGGTCCTGTTTCCCCGCGAGATTGGTTGGAAGGTATTTATAATTATGCAACAAGCGTCATGTCACCTAAGAAGATATTTTTAGGTCTTCCTGGTTATGGTTGGAACTGGCGAATTGATGATACTCCACAAAACTTAAATAGGGTTTATCGTGGTACATCTAATACGTATTATGCAGCACAGCTTTGGATGACAGGTGGTTATAACTTTACAAATGATGCACCACCGCAACCGATGATTCCTATCATTGCTTATTGGGATAATTACGATAAAGTCCCATGGGCATTGCCGCATGTCTATGATTACATGGAAGGTCCAGATGCAATCACACGAACAAATCCATTAATTGCAGAAGATTATAACCGAAGAAGCTTTTTAACAGCATATAGTAAACAACAAAAGACAGCGTTTGGAAGTGTGTTTATTGATCGTCTAGGTAGTAGTTATGATAGTCATGCAGGAATTATATCCGATTCTTCTCAGATGGTTACTCTCGGTGAAAACGGTGAAACGACATATAATTTCACCTTACAATCTAGTGGAACTTATGACATTGCAGTAAGAATTGGTTTTCCATTTTGGGATAAGAATTCTATTAAGATATCAATTGATAATGATGAAACAACTATTAAAGAGAGTAGGCTATGGTGGCCTTATTGGAGAACAACTTGTTGGTTAACGTTAAAGAAGAATATATCCTTAACAGCAGGTGCACATACCATCAAAGTTAAAGCAGGAATACCTGGTGTACAGTTTTATGGTTTTAGAGTTTGCTCATACTTCAGGCAATCATCTAGCGCGGGTGAAGCAGAGTTCTTACTTGCACCTAGAAAGTTTAAAGGGGTAAATGGTCAAATGGTAAAACCTGATCGGGCATTTAAATTAACGACCGAAGTATTGAGAAGAAAACCAGACTCAGCTCTTATTTGGTACGAAGACTTCAGGGATGAAAATCCGCTACCTAGCAATTATTGGACAACCCTAAGCGGTGAATGGGAAGTATGGAAAAAAGATGATTTTAACAATCCACGTCCTTATGCACAGCTTGATGGAAAAGGTGAATTGACATGGAGGTATTCTGATTTTAAAAATATACACATTAGAGCAAGAATTGGATTCCCACAAAACGGGAACGGGCGAGCGGGAGTATTCTGTGGTGATTTATTTTGTTGTTTAAACTATAGTACCCAGCGTTTGGAACTGTATAAAGGTAGCTCCTTATTAGGCAGTTATAATGTTCAAATAGAACGCACTCCAAATGCCAATTTACGAACCGCACCTAATCTTTATACGATTGAAATGCAAATACGAAATAATTCAGTCAGGGTATATTCTGGGGCAGCAAACACATTCAGATTTAAAGTGGATATAAACGATTTCAGTGGAGGCTATGCAGGAATTCGTTCAGATAACCGCATGATATCTGACTTACTCCGTTTAGGAGATGCATGGACATACGAACCATATGAAAGTGTAGATATAACTTTTCCAAATGGAAACACTGTGGAATTTGGAAGAATCTCAAGAACAAATGTTACTTGGGACAACGAGTTTCAGGTCTTTAAAGTAAATAATGATGTGGACGAGATAAGCACAAGAAGTGATGATATATCAATGGATTATGATTTCTTCCATTCACAAGAATTACCACTGATTGCTGGAAATGATTATACCGTCAAAATAAAACCAAAGGATATTAACCTTTGGATATCCCGCTTATTTCTAGGAGATGCGGATGGTTTTTCAATTCTTTATTATCAAGATGTTGATAGTTTGGTTTATTGGGCAAACGAGGCAGCTTACAAATGGAAGTTACGTGGCATTGCCATTTGGTCATTAGGACAGGAGGACATGCGGGTTTGGGAAGCCTTACCAAAACAAATATAAACAAATCAAGGGTGTCTACAAAGTGTGGATGCCCTTTTTATATAGATGTTTTTAAAATTGAAGGGGGAAATATTCAATGAAGGACGTATGGAACTGGATACAAATCATCGTTACAGCACTAGGTGGATTTATTGGTTGGTTTTTAGGAGGGCTAGATGGCTTTTTGTATGCCTTGATCATATTGGTTGTTGCTGATTATGTGACAGGTATTATGTGTGCAATTGTCGATAAAGAACTATCTAGTGAAATTGGTTACCGAGGGATATTTAAAAAAGTATTAATTTTTATATTAGTAGGTGTCGCACATATGATTGATACACATTTGATAGGGGATGGCAGCGTTCTTAGAACGGCAGTCATCTTTTTTTATTGTTCAAATGAAGGTATTTCCATGCTAGAAAATGCTTCACGATTAGGTTTACCAATACCTGAGAAGTTGAAAAATGTACTTGCTCAACTGCATAATAAAGGAGGAAACGAATCATGAATTTAAAAAAGTTATATTTAACGAAGAATGAATGTTACAAGGTAGGAAGGAAAATTACACCAAAAGGAATCATGGTCCATAGCACAGGGGCAAACAATCCCAATTTAAAACGTTACGTTGGCCCAGATGATGGTTTGTTAGGGAAAAACCAATACAACAATCATTGGAATCAACCGCGTCCAGATGGTAGGCAAGTGTGTGTTCATGCTTTTATCGGAAAGTTAAAAGATGGATTGATTGCCACTTACCAAACGTTACCCTGGAATCATCGTGGATGGCATGCGGGTGGAGATGCGAATAATACGCATATTGGTTTTGAAATTTGTGAAGATAATTTAACAGATAAAACTTACTTTAATAAAGTTTATAAAGAAGCGGTTGAACTCTGTGCTTATCTTTGTAAACAGTGCAAGTTAACAGAGAAAAATATCATCGGTCATTATGAAGGCTATCAAAAGAAGATCGCTAGTAATCATGGCGACCCACGTCATTGGTTTTCCAAACATGGCAAGTCAATGGATACATTTCGAGCGGATGTGAAGAAGGAATTAGCGAAAGGTACGTCAACCTCAAAGCCATCAACTGGTGGAAAGAAACTGTATCGTGTGCAGATTGGTGCGTATAGTGTTAAAAAGAGTGCAGATAAGCAACTAGAAAAAGCAAAGAAAGCTGGCTTTAAAGATGCGTTTGTGAAATATGATTAGACTAAAAGGCATCCGATGAAATAGTCGGATGCTATTGCTTTTTAATAATTACAAGTTTTACTATTTTATACAACTGGGTCTGGTCTTTAAATGAGTTACTACTCTAAATAATTTTTGAAAATAGTTGATGCAATATTTGTTACCATTCTTACATCGCTAGAATTTTCAACAATCCTATATTTATCTGATTCATTTAGTTCTTCCCAATTAGGAATTATGGAAACATCAATGCCTTTAAATTCCATTAATTTTTCTGGTGTAAACTTTTTAATCTTGATTTTAACATTATTAATTTTATCATCGAGATCTATATTGAGCGGCTCAATAGTATCGGTGCTTATTATCCTTAGCATTAAATTAAAAAGAATATCGGAAATCATATCATACATCTTTAGGCAAGTTTCATTCTCTGTTAATGGATAGTAAATTTCAGTACCATCTTCAGTAAAAATTAAATTATACTTAGACAAGTTACTATGTGATAAAAGATTGCGAATCATTCTTATACCATTATTTTTATTATTAAGAAAATTATGTTCTATTTCTGTTATAGTGCCATTATCTCTCAAGATATCTATAACATCGATAAGTCTTGCATCATAATTTTTCAAGTTGCTTTTGAATATATTTTCCATTAGATTAAATAAAAAAATGAGTGCGACAAATCCATTTCCAGAATCCTCCTCTGCTACATCTTTGCAATAGCTTAATAGATTACCGTAATATTTCGAGTATTGCCAAACATAATCTATTGTTTCTGTTTTTGAAAAAAATTCTTTATTCATAAGTTCCTCCCATACGAATTTTGAAATATTACCTTAAAATTATTTGTGTATTGTTTTGCTAATTGTCTATCTACAGAAATTGTTAAGTGTTCTTCGTTTTGAGAAGCCGTTGGCGTCCAATTAAAAGAACCATGTAAAACAATAGAGTAATCAATGATACAGTATTTTGAGTGGAGTCGATTATAATTATTAAATCCCCATTTTTGTACAATGATTGTTTCAAACTGTTCTTTTAATTTGGATATCATTCTTTGGTTAGATTCTTCGTCAGATATTAGGACGCGTATATTAACACCATTTAATTTTTGATCACATAATTCTTGAAATAAATTATCATCAGTAAACCAAGCAATGTTTATCCATATCGAATGTTTGGCCATTCTTATGCTTTGTATAACTTCTTCTCGAATGTTATTAAATGAAGCTGTGTGAGATTTGATTTCTAGGTTATCCAAATCATTTAGATTAGCTATTTGTTTTGGACGAATAAGGATGTTTCTTAACTCATACTGTTCATCTCCAGAGTAACAATCGTTAATTAACGCTTCAAAACTTTTGAGCAATAGCCTGGTTTCTTTAATCAAAGGTATTTTTACACGAACACTTACGTCTTCCCAAAAATGATAACTCTTATTCGAAAAAATTCTAGTGTCTAGTAACTCTATCTCTGAGTATTCTAATATTGTGCTAAGTTTTTCTGCGTTTTTATAATTTTCGGAATCATATTTTAATGTCGCAACCATTGTTGAATAAAGTTTCATTTCACGTTCATTCATTTGTATCACTCCAATTTCACCTCTATTTTAATTAGGTATGCTTTTGAATGTTTAGTCTCCTATATCATACTTGAATCAAATAGATCAAACAAAGAAAATATAGTTTTTTATATTAGGGTTCGAATCACCACTATTTTTCGCATATAGGTAGAAGACTATTTAGGAGGAAAACTATATGCGAATGACACAACTCTCGCCTAACAATCAAACATCAAATAATAAATTATCAAAACCAACTGAAGAACAACTTCAAAATGAACTTCATTTTCATCTTGTTGAAAACATGCTCATGAAACTACGTGAAGAGGAGCTGATTTCTCAGGAAGAATTCAATCAAATAAGTAAATTAAATCGACAAAAATTCAATCCTTTATTAGGCCCCTTAATGTGCGATAAACCTTGATATAACAACGTTCTAACGCTAATATGTCACATGCGAGAGGGGAGGTTGAGTGGATGAGAAAGATAACAACACTTGATGTGACAACATCTTCAGCAGTAAAACAGAAACTAAAGGTCGCTGCATATATACGGGTATCAACATCAAACGAGGAACAACTGATTAGCTTAGAAGCCCAAAGACGACACTACAAAACTTTAATCGAAAAGAATGATGAATGGCAGCTCGTGGATATTTATAGTGATGAGGGTATCACAGGAACGAAAAAGGATAGACGACCAGAATTGCTTCGCATAATATCTGATTGTGAAAAAGGAAAGATTGACTTCATTTTAACGAAATCAATTAGTCGATTTGCGAGAAACACAATTGACTGCTTGCAACTGGTTAGAAAATTGATGGACTTAGGTGTGCACATTTATTTTGAAAAAGAAAACATCAATACAAATTCGATGGAAAGTGAACTCATGCTTTCAATCTTAAGTAGCCTTGCAGAAAATGAATCAGTGTCACTTTCCGAAAATAGTAAATGGTCGATTAGACAACGATTCAAACGTGGAACTTATAAATTATCATATCCACCATACGGTTACGATTATATCGATGAACAAATAGTTGTAAATAAAGAACAAGCACAAGTGGTCAAGCGAATATTCAATAGTGTACTTGAAGGAGTGGGAACTGAACGAATCGCAAGGCAACTGAATAAAGAAAAAATACCAACAAAGCGAAATGGCAATTGGACAGGCTCAACGACACGTGGGATTGTTAAGAATGAAAAATACACAGGAGATGTGCTACTTCAAAAGACTTTTACTGATGAGCATTATAATCGAAAAGTAAATCAAGGTGAATTGGATCAATACCTAATTGAAAATCATCATGAAGCAATCATTACACATGATGATTTTGAAACAGCTAATCAAATGCTGGAATACCAAGCACGTCAAAAGAATGTAGTAGCTGGGAGTAGAAAATATTTAAACCGTTATCCTTTCTCAGGAAAGATTGAATGTGCGGAATGTGGCGATACATTTAAAAGAAGAATTCATACTTCCACCCATAAAAAATATATCGCCTGGTGTTGTTCAACACATATCAAAGATAAGGATGAATGTTCGATGCTTTTTATAAGAGAAGAACGTATTCATCAGGCATTTATTACGATGATGAATAAACTAAAGTTTGGTTATAGTTATGTATTTATCCCGCTATTAAAACAACTCGAAGTGACAAATCAAGATGAAAACTATCAAATGATTTCTGAAATAGAAGAACAACTCGAAGTTACAAAAGACGAACTGAATACATTAATTCAATTAATGACAAAAGGGTTTTTAGAACCAGCAATTTTTAATGAACAGAAAATCGAATTGACTCAAAAGCATATGAAGTTAAAAGGAGAAAGAGACCAGTTACTGTATTTAATCAATGACGGTTCAAATCAGCTAAGTGAAGTGAAGCGGCTCATTAAATATTTTAAGCAAGGAAAATTCAGAGATGCATTTGATAAAGAATCTTTTCAAGACATTGTAAAAAAGATAATCGTATATTCATCTAATGAGATAGGATTTCATTTGAGGTGTGGGATTACACTTAGGGAAAGGATTGAACGCTGATGGCACACACACCTTTTGGATATGAAATAGTAAACGGCAAAATTGAAACTCATGCCAGAGAATCTGAGCAATTAAAGCTTTTAATCCAGTCATACTTATCTGGCAAATCTTTAGCTAATGTAGCAAAAGATTCTGGTATTAATCATTCACATGGTGGAATCACTAGAATATTAACAGATGAAAGGTATCTGGGAAATGGAACGTTTCCTAGATTAATTTCAAAAGAGCAATTTGAACAATTGAAAGAAGAAAGGTTTAAACGAGCGAAAAAACTAGGGCGTTTAAATAGAACAAAAGAGGAAAAAACATTTACACCGAGGTTTAAATTTACAATCGGAAAAGTGGTAAACAAATACGACAATCCAATTAAACAAGCAGAATATGTATACAGCTTAATAAAAGAAGAGGTGACTTAAAATGGCCCTAGCAAGAAGCGTAACAGTTATCCCAGCGAGAAGAAGAACAAGAAATGTTGATACAGAGGAAAAGAAAAAATTAAAAGTGGCAGCTTATTGTCGGGTATCAACAGATAGCGAAGAACAAGCAACTAGTTATGAAGTTCAAGTGGAACACTACACCACCTATATTCAGAACAATCCTGAATGGGAGTTGGCCGGCATTTATGCTGATGATGGCATATCTGGAACAAACACCAAAAAACGTGAGCAGTTTAATAAAATGATTGAAGATAGTATGAATGGGAAAATCGACATGATTATTACAAAATCCATCAGCCGATTTGCAAGAAACACGCTGGATTGTTTAAAGTATATTAGGCAATTGAAAGATAAAGAAATACCAGTCTTTTTTGAAAAAGAAAACATAAATACGATGGATGCTAAGGGGGAGATTATGCTTACCATCATGGCATCCCTAGCACAACAAGAAAGTCAGTCGCTAAGTCAGAACGTAAAACTAGGCATACAATATCGTTATCAACAAGGTGAAGTGCAGGTGAATCACAATCGTTTTCTAGGCTATACAAAAGACGAAAACAATAAACTTGTCATCAATCCAGAACAAGCAAAAGTTGTTAAACGAATTTACCGAGAATATTTAGAAGGAGCAAGTTTAGTTCAAATCGCACGAGGACTAGAAGCGGATAAAATACTTACCGCTGCTAAACGATCCAAGTGGCGACCAGAGTCGATTAAAAAGATTCTTCAAAACGAAAAATATATCGGGGACGCATTACTCCAAAAAACATATACTGTAGATTTTTTAACAAAGAAACGAGTTGTCAATAACGGTCATGTTCCTCAATATTATGTCGAAAACAACCACGAAGCCATCATTCCAAGAGAGATTTATCTACAAGTCCAAGAAGAAATGATGCGAAGAGCAAATATTCGAAACGGAAAAACAGGAAAGAAACGAGTCTATAGCAGCAAGTATGCCTTGTCGAGCATTGTCTTTTGCAAAGAATGTGAAGATGTTTTTCGAAGGGTACATTGGAATAACCGCGGATACAGATCCATCGTGTGGCGCTGCGTCAGTAGACTAGAAAGAAAAACACATCTTTGCAGTGCAGAAACAATTAGGGAAGATGAACTTCACCAAGCTGTAGTACAAGCGATTAATGAAGTGTTGGGAAACAAAGACGACTATTTAAATATATTAATAGAAAATATTGAAACAGTATTAAATGAAAATGCAGATAAACCAACAACTCATATTGACGAAAAGTTAGAAGAACTCCAAGTGGAACTGCTAAGACTTGCAAATTCAAAAGAAGATTACGATGATGTAGCTGAAGAAATATACCGTTTGCGGGAACTGAAGCAAGAAGTCATGATGAAAAATGCAGCAAGAGAAGGACTCAGGCAGCGGATTGAAGAAATGACAAAGTTTTTAAAAGAGCAACCGAGTCTGCTAGAAGAGTATGACGATTTACTTGTAAGACGATTGATTGAGAAAATAGCGATTCACAAAAGACAATTAACAATTGAATTTAAGTCGGGGATTAATAAGAAGGTTGATATATGACAGCTCAAGCCCATGTTGATATAGATGTGGGCTTGTTTTTAATAGGACAAAAAATTGGTGAATGAAATAGACATATCTATAAAGAAGTTATAGATTAAAAGGCAGAAGTTCTCTGACTCGCTTAATTCAATTTTATTAAGTATTCTTGCTGTATAAATGCCTATTTAAATTACCAATGTAATTAATCATTTCATTTGTTGATGAAAAATAGATAATTGGATTGTAGGATAGATGATAAAATGAGGAGTTGAATTGATTGAAACATAAGATCCTGATAGTAGATGATGAAAGTGATGTAGTGCAGTTATTAAAAGATTATTTTGAAATGAACGGATACGATACGCTGTCGGCTTATAACGGAATCGAAGCGATAAAACAAGTAAATAAAAATCCAGATCTCATATTACTTGATATTAATATGCCTGATACGAATGGTTATGAAGTTTGTTCTAAAATTAGAGACGTAATCTCTTGTCCAATTATTTTTTTAAGTGCAAGAATAGAAGACATAGATAAAATTAAAGGTTTTTCTGTTGGGGGAGACGATTATGTGATGAAACCTTTTAGTATCGATGAACTTGGTGCAAGAGTTCAAGCGCATTTAAGAAGAGAACATCGTCAAAGTGTTCATCGTCACTTTACCTTTGCAGGGAGTCTAACAATTGATTATTCAAGCAAAGAAGTGAAATATAAAGATCGAATAATAGAGTTTACGAAAAAGGAATACGAAATTATAGAATTACTTTCTACGCATCCAGGACAAATCTTTGATAAAGAAAGAATTTATGAAAAGTTATGGGGATGGGATAGTGAAGGGGATAGTTCGGTCGTCGCTGAACACGTACGAAGAATTCGATCGAAATTAATACAACTTGACCATGATCCATATATTGAAACTGTATGGGGGATGGGCTATAAATGGATAAAATAAAAAACTTTTTTAAAAATATGCCTATATTAGTTAGTTTTATGCTTTTCCTACTTCCATCGGTTATCTTAGCTACTGTAATTGCTATAAGTGGCAATCCATATTTCTACGATAAAGCGATGCAACTTTTATACTCCTACAATGAAACAACAGCAGACGGGACTCTTTTATATAGTGCTGCTGAACTGGTAGAAATCCTACCTTTACAAGATAAAATTTATTATTATATGTTCATCATTTTATCTCATGCAATGTGGGTAATCCCTATTTTAATTTCTGTTATCGTTGTTCCTTATATCTTTTATACAATTAAAATAAAAAAACCGATGCAGATTATGTTAGTTAGTGCTGAAAAAATCTCAAATGAAAATTTAGATTTTATGGTTGATTACGAGGCAAAAGATGAAATGGGAGAACTATGTGCAGCCTTTGAAAAAATGCGTTTTACCTTAGAAAAAAATAATAAAGAAACATGGAGAATACTAGAAGAACGGAAAAAGTTAAATGCTATTTTTGCACATGATTTACGAACTCCCTTAACTGTCTTACATGGCTATTCCGATTATTTATTAAAATATATTCCAGAGGAAAGAGTGACAAAAGAAAAATTACTCAAAACAATTGGAACGATGAATCAACACATTGTACGAATTGAAAATTATGTGCAGCATATGAATACAATTCAACGATTTGAAGATATTCAAGTAAATTGTAAACCTGTTTCGTTTTTCTTACTCGTTGAAAAATTACAAGAAAATACTGAAATGATGAAACAAAAGCAAAAAGTTGAATTTCAAGTGTTAGCTGATGATCGAATGATAGCGATTGATGAACACTTAGTACATCAAGTGTTTGAAAATCTTATATCGAATGCCATTGAATATACCAACCACCAAATCTCCATTGTATACAACTTGAAAGAAGATTTTCTGCTATTGACCGTTTCAGATGATGGTATTGGTTTCTCAAAAGAAGATTTACCTTCTATTACTCAACCGTTTTATCGTTCTGACAAAGATTTTACAGAACAACATTTTGGATTAGGTCTTTACACATCAAAAAAGATTTGCGAAAAACACGGTGGAAATCTCATTCTAGACAATAATTATAAAGGTGGAGCTTCCATTACAGCATCCTTTCAATTTAAAAGTTGATAGAAAGTAGATAATTGTATTTTAAACTCTTCTCTAAGCAAAAGATTTTTTGCGAAAGGGGAGAGTTTTATTTTTATTTCAATGAAGTCTCTGAGAAGTAGTAAAAAAGATGGGAGGGATAAAAATGCAAGAGATAAAAAACTCGTTTGCATTATATTGGAAGATTGCTAAAAGCAAAAAAATCACTTTGTTGTTATTTTTATTATCATTTTTCTATAACATTTACTTTTTTTATTTTTTTATTGTTGGTGATCGTGATCCAGCGGAAGCTTTAGTAAGGTCAAGTTTTATTGTACAAGGTGGAATTCTTGCATCCATGATGATTGGTGTCTATTTATCGAATTTAGAAAGGAAAGTGGGATTAGAAGAATTAATTGAAACTATCAGTCATGCGAAAACAACTAAAAATATAGGCAAAGTGTTATTTTTTTTAAGTTTTTTGTTTTTATATTTAATGGTGAATATCGGTACTATAATTCTTATGTTTATTGTGACGGATGTTCCTTATTCTCCTTTCTATGTCCAATCTTTTCTATACATTATATTATATTGGGGATTTAGTTTTGTGCTTGGCGGATTGATTGGAACAGTCCTTGCGATGTGGATTAAGGGGAGAATGATATACGTACTATCATTGGTTATCTGGTTATTTATAAGTCCTTTAAATTATCCATTTGTGATTCAGTTAGGAATTTTATTTCAATGGTCGCATGTAGACGAAATCGAGAACTTTTTAAACATCGGTCAAAACAACCCACATCATTCCTATCAGCCTTTTTACGGATTTGCTTTAGAAAACTATCAATGGTTAAAAAGAACGCTGTTTGTTCTATTCCTTTTATTATTAATTGTAGGAAGTCTAATGATTCAAAGAAGAGTATGGAAAAAATACCTTCCTGTCTTTCTAATTCTATTTGCTATAACATCCTACACAGCATTCGGAGTTTTTGGAAAGCATCAAGTATTACATTTGAATAGTGAAGAAGATGGGATTTTAAAAAAGGATTCTACTTATTACCAAGATGTTGTATTGAAAGACAATGCCTCGAATCAATATCAAATAACAAGTTATGATATTGACTTAGATATTCGAAAATATTTAAAAGCAGATGTCGTTATGGAGGTCAGGAACTCAACTAGCACAGAGATGAATACCTTTGATTTTTTACTCTATCATGACTTAAAAGTGGATAAAATTTTAGATGAAAATGGTGACAAACTTGAATTTAGTCAAAAGAAAGACATGGTTAAGGTTACAACAAAAGAGTCTGTTCAACCTAATGAATTTTTTCAGATGAAGTTTCAATATGAAGGAATTAGTTCACCTTTTTTCTTTGCTAATCACCAAGCAATCAACTTGTTAAATCATTTTCCTTGGTTACCTTCCAAAAGTCATTTTAATTCAGCGATGGTTACAATCGAAGATGAAGCCTTTAGATTGCCAAATCAACCCAATCAAGAAATTAAGTATGAAGTGAAATTAAAAGGTAACTCTAGCACGACTTCAAATTTAGAGAAGGTTGGAAAGAATGAATGGTCAGGTGTATCTTCAGATGGTATCTACTTAATTGCGGGTAGTGTTGGAGAACAAAACATAAATGGAAAAAGTGTGGTTTATCCATACACATGGGAGAAAATGCTTGCAGGTTTTACTTCATTTGAAGATTTGACTCAAAATAAAATAGATAAAATTAATGAGGAATTACAACTCCAAAGAAAGATTAAGATTGATCGGTATGTACTTTTAGATCAATCGTTAAGTACAGAAATGCCAGAACAACATGTTTGGATTTATGGAAATTCATTCTTTATGTCTCCTGCAGGTTTCTTATTTAATGATGAATCTGGCTTATTAATTAATATCGATTACATGACGTATGGCATTGTGCCTGCTATGACTTGGAAATACGATCGTTTTTTTTCGCAAGATATAGCTGAATTACATTTATTTAATATTGCTTATTCTCACTTTTTAAATATGAGAGAAAGTGAAGATATCAAAGAAAAATATAGTAACTTTGCTTATTTTGAATTCAGAGTGAAGGAACTACAAGAACAAGAATCAGAGCTTGGATCTCTAGCAGCTGAATTGAAAACCTATATTGATAATGAAAATATATCTGAAATAACAAAAGTGTACTTTTTCAGAGAATGGTATCGAAGTATTTTATCTGAAAGTACAGGTTTTAATATCGCAGATGAAATGAGTAAAAAATAAAGAACGGGAAGGTGGATGTTATGAGTGTTTTAAAAATTAATAATTTAACTAAGAAATTTTCTAAAAAGACGATATTAAATGAAATAAATTTAAATATCACAGGAACATATGGACTTCTTGGACCAAATGGAGCAGGAAAAACAACGTTAATGAGAGTGATTGCGACTATTATTGAACAGAATAGTGGAACAATCACATATGGAAATTTAGATTGGAAGAATCCAAACGAAGTAAGAAAAGTGATTGGGTATTTGCCACAACACTTTTCAATTTATCCGACCTTGTCCGTCTATGATTGCTTAAATCATTTAGCTATTTTGAAAGGAATTAAAGATGCTAAGAAAAGAAATATAGAAATTGATTATTTATTAGCTGAAACAAATCTTGTTGAAGCAAAGCACAAAAAGATCAATCAATTATCTGGTGGGATGTTAAGGAGAGTAGGTATTGCACAAGCATTATTAGGAAATCCCAAAATCCTTATCATTGATGAACCAACAGCAGGTCTGGATATTGAAGAAAGAGTAAGGTTTAGAAGTCTATTACGCAAAATCGGAAAAGACAAAATTGTTATTATCTCCACTCACATTGTAGAAGACTTGGAATCGGTATGTGACCATTTGTGTGTCTTGAAAAATGGTGAAATTTTAGTTGATGGTACAATTCAAGAAGTATGTCATTACGCAGAAGGCTATGTGTGGGAAACCGAAACGACTTTAGAAAATATGAAAGAATCCACTCATATCATTTCGCAAAAGTCTTCTCAAAAAGGATCGGATGTTTTTAGAATCCTATCAGCTCATCAACCTGTATCTGATGCAATTCAAGTGCAACCAAATTTAGAGGACGCTTATTTATACTGGATAAAGGGAGAGGGTAAGATTGAGTAAGTTACACATCTCTTTTGAAATTAAAAGTATGAGAGGAATGTTTTGGGTTCCTCTCATCGCAATCATTCTTTGTTTTCTTTATTTTATCTATCTGACTTCCAATCAAACGTTAGATGTTCTTTTAGCATTACCTACGTTTGAATTTATCATCGTACCTTTGTCTAGTTGGTGGATTACTTATTTATTTTATGATTATTACGAAAACCATGCATTAGAAGTCCTTTTGAGCTATCCAGTTTCAGAAGCTGAACATGGGTTCTTTCGAATTCTTTTCTTTATATTGCTCTACACGTTGTCCACTCTTTTCTTAATTGGTTATATTGTTATGTTTTCCGATGCGAGCCTTTCTTTATTATTATTGCAATACGTACCGCAGTACTTGTTCTTTGCAGGATTAAGTTTTTTGTGTATGACATTATTTCAAAATATCGGTGTTGCATTAACAGTTTTAGCTTTTTATACAGCAACAGAATTTCTAACTGGTGGACAGTTAATTCCCTGGTACCATGTATTTTTTTATAATGAAGATTTTCTCGATTTTAGCCAAATTGTAAATAAGAGTGTTTTTACGTTGGCAATTGGATTAATATTAATTAAGTTAGGAGGCTACTTTTTAAAGAATATTAGACATTCTTAAAGTATTAAAGATAAAATTACTGGAGATTATTTATCATCACGTGACTTTGATATGTTCCCACGAACGTACAAAATAGTCGATATGTTCCCGCATACGAACGTTTTGCTATAAATCGTAAATACATCAATTCTATCAACTCGTCCCATGTTGAGTGTGTATCGTTGCTACAAAGAGAAACTATATAGAAATCCTTAATTTTAAACACTTTCACAAGCATTTCGTGTTTGTAGGAGAAGGTGAAAAAACGAGAAATAAAGTACTGAAAAACCACATTACCGTTTCAGTGGTAATTGATCTGGGGTGTGGGAACACAATAGAATAAAAACATTGTAAGGCGTTCAAATAAATTGAACGTCTTTTTTTTACGCCTAAAAACGGAGGATTGAAGGTGGAATATGACAAAACTAACTTTAGGAAGTTTATTTGATGGGATTGGTGTATTTCCATTAGCTGCTTCTCGTTATGGGATTCAACCAATATGGGCAAGTGAAATTGAAAAAGCTCCCATATCTATTAAGAAACGACATTTTCCTAATATACATCATTTAGGAGATATTACCAAAGTAAATGGTGGAGAGATATCACCTGTTCATATCATTACATTTGGCTCACCTTGTCAGAATTTATCCAATATCGGTAAACGAGAAGGTCTTACAGGAAGTCAATCTAGTTTATTTTATCATGCAATAAGAATTATTGAAGAAATGAGGTGTGCAACGAATGGAACATATCCAGTTATCGCTGTTTGGGAAAACGTCATGGGAGCTTTTTCATCAAATAACAGGCTGGATTTTAAGGCCGTGCTTGAATCGTTCACAAACACCGAAATTTCAATGCCTAATTCTGTAGTCTGGGCAAACGCTGGAATGGTCCGAGGGAATGATGTTGATATCGCTTGGCGATTGTTGGATACCCGATATTGGGGAAAGCCCACACTCGCTCAAAGAAGAAGACGTATCTTCCTCGTGGCAGATTTTGGAGGATCACGTGCCACAGAAATATTATTTAAAGCCCGTGATTTGCAATCGGTTTTTACGTCTTGCGGAAAGAGCAGGTTGTCCTCCTCCATTACCAGTAGAATATCTACTCAAAAAGCAAGGGGGAGAATACCTATCGTCCGACCCTTTCAAGAAAGACGTATGCGAAGTACAGCGAAGGAAAGAAACGAAAAAGGATTTCATGGAAGTTTCGGAAGAACAGGAGATCCTTTTCCCACTTTACTCGCAGGATCCGTAAATTATTTTACATTTTGGTACGAAGGAGAAGAGAAAGAAGGATTTATTCGCCAACTTACTCCATTAGAATGTGAACGTTTGATGGGATTACCAGAGGGATGGACAGCTCTTGGAAATGAAAATGAATCGATAAGTGATTATGCTAGATATAAAGCAATTGGAAATGCGATTGCTGTACCATGTGCCGAATATATTATGGCTGGTATTGCGGAAACTATATAGATAAATTAATTTTTGAGCATGTTGGATTATTCTTATCTGACGTGCTTTTTTATGGGCGAAATAGTAGAAACGAGAAATGTGTATGATAGCCTTGAATGAACAAGAAATATATGAAAAAAAGTGAAGGAGTACATTGATGAAATTATTTTTTCCATATTAGCTATCGGGGCTTATTCATTGATATATTTAAGATATTATTCAAAGAAATATGTGAACTACTAGGTCGATAATGATTTGTCATTGAAAAACTATTAAAAAGATATACAATTATAATAACAACTTTATTTATAACGTTATTATAATTAGGAGGTATATCGTGTCTACAGTAAATGAATTATTGGAAATTGCTAAAAATGAGTTAGATAAAGTTAAGCCAGGCGAAATATTTTTAGTACGTGATTTGTTCAAAGAATATGAATGGAATCGTATTTCTCGCAGTAACCGATTATTATTGGGCACAATATTTCTTAATTTTATTAGAAATGTTGATACAGATGTGGACATTATTGAAAAAACTTCTTCCGGTCAGCAAAAGTATAAAATGAAGATATAATAGGGGGTGTCTTAAATGACTTTTCAACTGGATCAAAGTGGTATTAATAGTTTAGCAGGATTTGCTTATCAAATTAAAGTATTTGGCTATTACGCCTTTGACCTAGGGGAGGATATGCAAGTAGAATTTGAAACCATTGAAGATGTAAACTTAAAAGCATCTACGCCTGACCAAATAGACAAACATAGTCAAAAATTTGTTTGTAAGATTACTAAGGGGGGAGTTAATAAAGCTATTCAAGTTAAACATACATCTATTAGTAATGCAGTTGCTCAACAAATGCTTCTTAATTGGATATTATTAGAACATAGCTCATATAATGTGGAAAAATATATACTATTTACGGATAAAAGTTATCAAAATGACGGTAATATATTCAGTAAGGATGCTAAATCATTACATAAAATCGTGGTGGAGTCTAATATGCAAAAAAATGCTACTATTTCTAAAGTTAAGAGTTTATACGAAACAGATTATAAAGAGTTTGAAAAGGTATATAACCAAATTCAATATAAATTTCAATTTATTAATTTGGAAGATATTGACGTTAAAACAGATGATAAAGCCTCGCTTCATTTTAGAAAAGCTGCAAACCTAATCGTATTTAGGCAAAGACTGAATGAGTTTTTGCAACATATAACACTTAAAATCTTGAATGCTATTGAAAATAAAGAACCATATATTTTAACATATCAAGAATTTATAAATATGGTAGAGGACATATCCAAGCGATTTACACAAGAAGTTACGGTTCCCTCCTACTCTAATTTTAAGAAAGTTAATAGAATTGATTTAAAAGATAGTAAACTATCAACTTCAAGAGAGTTTATACAATTAAAATCGTGTGGATTGCCAGATCATTTATTAAAGCAGAATCTGTTATATGGCATGTATTATTATGAAACCGCATTAAAATATATGGAAAACAACAGAGTAAATAAGATTGAAGAAATCGAAGAAACTACATTTGAAGGCTTTCAAAATGTGAAGTTTTCTTTGATGCAAAATAAAAACGATACACCATATAATAGACTGGAAAAAACAAAAAAACACCCCAATTCTCATGCGCAAAATGACCAAATAAAATATGGATCCTCAATTCATCTGACTAAAGAAGATATAGAAGAAAATCAAATTTCATGGGAGGATGATGAGAATGCGCAATATTAGAGTACAAGCAGAATCTATTCAATTAAGTATATATTGTAATATTATCTGCCAAACATTACAGCGACATGAAAAATTAAGCATATGTAAAATAGTGACTTTTTCTTATTTGATTAAGCAAAATCGCTTCTTGGGTGGAACAATATATACCGCCAGGAACACACAAGATGTTATTTATAAGGGAATCTCTCTTTTATCAGGGGATTTTGAAGGCTTTTGTAATAGCGTACCATATATTTTAAAATCGCTACATTTGTTAATAAGCAAAGGAATAGTTGAGTTTGACAATGATATATTGTATCTAACCACCAAACAATTAGAACTTGATTCAATATATGAAGAAAGTAATTTCATGAAAAAAGTCATTGAAGAAAGTAAGACTATGACAGATAAGCAGTTTATGAAAGAGGTGACTTACAATGTTTAAAATAACAAAACTCACAATGTTTGATATGAATAGTAAAAGCTATATATATAAGTTTAGTGAAGGTATAAATTACTTTAAGGGTAAGAATAGTTCGGGTAAAACAGAATTCTATTTATTCATTGACTTTATGTTTGGTTCTTCAGATGATATTGTAAAGAAGCCTTGGTACAAAGATTCATTAAGTAAGGCAACCATGGACATTAAATATAATGGAAATACTTTTAGTATCACACGTACAAGGAACCCAGACCAAAATTATTTGCATTATGCTGATGAAGAAAACCCAGAAACAATTAATTTACGGGAGTACAAAAGTAAATTAAATTCCATTTTTGCTCAAGATATTCAATTATTAAAGGAAATTAGGGATTTCACTGATGAAGAACTAACATACAGAACGTTTACGATGTTTAACTTTCTTGGGGAAAAAGGACAAGGTAAGATTCAAGACTTCTTGGATAAGTGCAGTGATATAAAATATTCTGTAAAACTTAATCCGATTTTAAACTTTATTTTCAATAAAAATCTTGAATAAATATATAACTTACAGAATGAATTAGATGGTCTGCAAAAAGAAGTTAAAAATTTGGAAAGAGACTCTCAAAAGTATGAATTTATTATCGATCAAGTAAATGCTAATTTACAAAAGTTAGGCGGTAAGATTTGGTATACAGGTAGTAATCCTGATGATGTTAAGGCGTATATTTCTTCTTTAGTCGAAATGCAAAATGAAGAAAGAAGTCCAGATAAAAGGAATATTGCAGATTTAGAAGTTATGTATAATAATCTGTCAGAACAAATAAAGGTTTATGAAAATAACACAGCTGATGCAAAGCAATTTGAAAGTGGTAACAAAAATAGGAGAAAGCTCCTTTTGAAATTGCAGGAATTAGTTGATGAGAATATTGATTTTGATTACTTAGTTCAACCTTTGCAAAATCTACTTGAAGATGTCGATAATACTATTTTCTTTAGTAATTATCTGATTAATGATAATACTATAAAAGAGCTGAAGAAACAACGTGAACAAATTAAGACAGAAATACGTAGAAATGATGCAAGGTTTAAAATTTATAATTTAGAGGAAAAGTCTAAATCTATTGCACTTATTAAAGAATATCTATCTCTTGAAGTTGTTTCTAATGATGATATAATCACAGAAAAGAAGAAGAGAGTCAAAAGGATACGAGAAGAGTTAAAGGCTTTACGGAACTCTGATGATTTGCATAAAATTGATGATTTATCTAACTTTGTAACAAAGCTATACTATTCTGCTAAAGATATATCTTCTGTTGTATCTGACGATATTCAGCAAAATGGATTTGAAATTAAATATTTAAAAAAAGGAAATATCCTACAACCTATGATATTTTCTGATGATAGTGAAGCTTCAAGATCTCAAAAACGTGTAAATTACTATATCGGAAGTATGGCTAGACATACTTTAATTCAATTGTGTGGTTATTTAGCGTTTTTAAAAATGCTACTAGAGAATAATAGGTATCCTATCATACCAATTTTAGTAATCGATCATGTCTCAAAGCCGTTTGATGCAAAAAATAGTAAGGCTATCGGAAAAATTTTATCGACAGCATATGAAACAATAGGTAAAGAAAATTTACAAACATTTATCTTTGATGATGAAGATTTTGAAAAACTGGACATAAAACCTGATTATTCTGAAAATCTTTTTACAGATTCTAAAACAGGATTTAATCCATTTTTCTTTTCATCTACAGAGGAAGATCAAACTGAATAACTTATTCCAAGCCGTTTGCTGAACAGTAGAAACTTATTTTCTATCTGTGCGCCAAATAAAGTAATAAATAAAAATAGAGTTTTCTTGAAAGACAATTACTAGAGGCTAAAGGGTAATGTGAAACTGAATTTGGAGAAAGCTGCTTTGCTTTCTTGTTACTTTACTCTAGCACTTAAATTCAGTAGTGATGGATCTAAGACTTGGGAATACAACCAAAAAATATAAAATAGATTCTGTTTTTTTATAGACGTTCAATAAAAAGAGCGTCTATTTTTTAATGTCTAAAAATAAGAGATTTAAGAATGAAGGAGCTGGTTTTATTCAAGGAAAATGAAGCAAAAGTGATGGATTGGATTGATGATCATTTTGTTTTGAATGAGATAGAGATTGAAGACTTTCCGTTTTTTCCTGATGGGAAATTGATACGTGATAAAAAAGGTGAAAGCATGGTTGTCTTTTGGTGTGTGATTTATTGACGTGTGGATTATCGAATACAGGAAGCATAGGAGTGATTGATAAATGAAAAAGAAGTGTTTTTCTCGTTCCCCTCCCATCTCCCCTTGCTTACTTATAAAAAACAAAAATTAAAACAAGAAGAGAGGTTTATATAATGGAGTTAAAACATGTCATTCCAAATATGGAAAAAACGTTTGGAAATTTAGAATATGCTGGTGAAGGTAAGGTGGAACAACGCCGTATTAATGGACGCATGACAACATTGTCACGTAGTTATAATTTGTACTCCGATATTCAACGGGCAGATGATATTGAGGTAATCTTGCCACAAGAAGCTGGAGAGAAATTCTTTGAACATGAGTATAAATGTCAACATAAGAATGTACATTTTTGATTATTTAGTAATGTACAATTTTGACTCTGTATTGCATATGGTTTAGCTTACGCAAAACCATATGCAATCATTCTGAATGAGCTTACGACTTTTTGTTTTCGATTTGTATATGATCTTTCAAACGATAGGAATCTCCTACAATATTAATCACAGTTGCGTGATGTAGAACTCTATCTAAAATTTCGTTTGCTATCTTTGGATCCTGAAATATATCCCCCCATGATTTAAAATTGGCGTTTGTAGTTAATATAGTACTTTTTGCTTCATACCTTAAATCAATTAGTTGGAAGAATAACTTGGCATCCTCTGCATCAATTGGTAGGTAACCAATTTCATCAATAATAAGTAATTTATATTTTGCGTAATGTTTCAATCTAGCTTCCAGCCTGTTTTCTAATTTAGCCTTCTTTAAATTTAAGATCAAATCGTTACACTTTATGAAGTATGTACTTGTCCTTTTTTTAGCTGCCGCAATACCTATTGAGGTCGCTAAGTGAGTCTTTCCCACTCCACTGGATCCTAAGAAAACGATGTTTTCTTTTCGTTCAATAAACCTTAAAGTGGTAAAATCTAAAATTTGTTCTTTATTGATAGAAGGTTGAAAGAGAAAATCGAAATCTTTTACCTCTTTCAAATGTGGAAATGCTGCAACCTTTACCATTGATTTGACCATATTAATTTGTTTCATATCGATTTCATAATCTGTTAACTTAATTAGCGTTTCCGCAAATGACAATTGATTGTGATTCATAAAATCAATCGTTTCATCTAAATGCGTGATCATTTGACTCAACTTCAAGTACTCAAGATTCTCTATGAGTTTGGAATAACTACTATTCATTTTTATACACCTCATTAATTGCCATCAAATTTTTCATTGCCAGTTCCTCAACATTATCTTTATAGGGTAGTTGCTTGGAAAGTGTGTCTATATAGTGACTTTTCTTGTAATTCAACTTCTGTTGGTTTAGGTGATGTTTTGCGATTAAATCCGTGTTATAATAAACATGAATTTGGCTATCGTATACTTGTAAACCTACGGTTTTTCCGATGTATCCTGCTGGTACAGAGTACATGTTGGATTTGTAGGAGAACATATTTGATGTGTTCACCTTTACAGGAGTATGGTCAATCTTGTAATAATCTCTTATTCGCTTGCTAGGAAGTGGCGATAAGAGATTTTTTTCTTTTTGTAAATGTAATATTGGGATCTTCCCTGTCCCTTGATGATATGCATTATTAATTCGATTACAGAGTTTCTGGACAAAGTCATGAAGCTCTTCATAGTTAAATTTCCCCTGGTATGCATGTATCTCATCAAGCAGTTTCATCGGCGCTTCCACTTTCGCTTTTGTCCGTGGTCTACCTGCAATGCAAGGTTTCACTTCCATTCCACAATCTTTTGCGAATTGATAAAAGCGTTCGTTCATCTTCCCGTGTTGATACTTCGTTCTAGGTTCATCCATTACTGTTTTCATATTATCTACGAGGATTGTATTTGGAACCCCTCCAATGGCTTCAAAACTTTCCATCAAAAAGGATAATAAAATACTTTGCGATTTTGAAATAGATAATAAGTAAGTTCTAAATCGTGAATAAGAGAGAAGTAAAACACAAACATTAACGTACAAAATTTCTCCATCTTTTGTTATATATTTTATATTTTCCTTCCAATCAAGTTGTGCTTGTTCTGCTGGTGATGTTTCAAAGCGTATGACTTCTTTATCGGATTGTCGGCCTTTCCTTGAGTCAAAATACTTCTGGAACTCCGGTTTT